>NZ_CP059225.1:65853-350853 GCF_014251655.1 Blattabacterium cuenoti | reverse complement strand
TATATATTTCATACATACTATCTCCAATTCTTCCAGAAAAGCAGCTAATAGGTAGTCCTTTTTCTGTTCCTAAATTTACCATAACTGGAGTAGAAGGAATGAGCCATCCTTTCCAAAAAATATTAAAAAATTCTTTTTCTATATTAGGTTTTACAAGAATTCTTGATGCATTTTCTGATAACCTTTTATATGCTTCAAAAGGAGTTTCCCCATCTAATAAGTATCCCCCTTTAATTGTAGTTAAATATAATTCATTATTAGCCCAAACAGGAAAATCTTTTCCAACTTTCCATCCTTCTTTTTCTGCAATAGGATGTGTTTCCATTTTTATTTAGAACTATTTGTTTCTTTCTTTTTCTATTTGTTCTTTTAGTTTAGCTAATCCTTCTAGATCTCCTAAAGTAGATATTCCAAATTTTCTACTTTTTACACGTTTTTCTTTTTTTTGGTCTTTATCACGATAAATAGAGGTATGAGAAACTATAATTTTTTTAGCTTCTTTATTAAATTCTATTACTTTAAAATTAATTTTTTCTCCTTTTTTAAGAACAGTTCCATCTTTTTTTTCTAAAAATCGAAAAGGAGAAAAAGCATCTATTTCTTGGTCTTCCATAAATTTTATAGAAGCTCCTTTATCAAATAAATTTGAAATCATACCATAGTGAATACTTCCCACATGGAAGATTTTTTCATATTTATCCCATGGATTTTCCGTTAATTGCTTATGTCCTAAATTTATTCTTCTTGTTTGAGAATCTAATGCTAAAACAACAATTTCTAATCGATCGTTTATATTACAAAATTCATAAGGATGTTTAATTTTTTTTATCCATGATAAATCATTAATGTAAATAATTCCAGATATTCCTTTTTCTAATTCCAAAAAAATACCAAAATTTGTAAATTTTTTTACAATTCCAACATGTTTTGATCCTACTGGATATTTATCTTTAATATTCATCCAAGGATCTGGAGTAAGTTGTTTTACACTCAAAGACATTTTTCTTTCTTGTCTATCTATAGTCAATATAATAGCTTCTAACTCATCTCCTATTTGAACAAAATCTTGAGTAGAAGATAAATCAGTAGACCAAGACATTTCACTAATATGTAACAAGGCTTCTACTCCTGGAATAATCTCTACAAAAGCTCCATAATCTGCTAAAACACTAACTTTTCCTTTTACTTTACTTCCAACCTTTAAATTTTTATCTAAAGAGTTCCAAGGATGAGGTTGTAATTGTTTTAATCCTAATTGAACACGATTTTTATCTTTATCTACCCCTAATACAACAAATTTCAATTCTTGCTCTAATTGAACTATTTCTGTAGGATGATTAATGTGGGGCCAACTCATATCAGTGATATGAAGTAAAGCATCTACCCCCCCTAAATCTACAAATGCTCCATAAGGAAGAATGTTTTTTATTTTTCCTTCTAATACTTGACCTTTGTCTAATTTGGATATCATTTCTTTTCTCTGTTCTTCAATATCTCTTTCTATTAATATTTTGTGAGAAACAACTACATTTTTTGTTTTTTTATTGATTTTAACTACTTTTACTTCCATGGTTTTTCCTACATAAGTATCATAATCACGAACAGGTTTAACATTGATATGTGATCCAGGAAGAAAACATTCTATATCAAATAGATCCACAATTAAACCTCCTTTTGTTCTAGCTGCAACATAACCTAACATAACCTCAGATTTATCGTATGCTTCATTAATACGTTGCCAATTTCTTAGCATTTTTGCTTTTTGATACGAGAGTATACATTGTCCTTTATAATCCATTTTAACAACCATAACCTCTATTTTACTACCAATACTAATGGTAAAATCCTCCCTAAATTCATTTACAGGGATGGCTCCTTCCGCTTTGAATCCAATATCTACAATCACCGTTTTATCATTAGTAATATGTGTTACTACTCCTTCATATATTTCTAATTCTTGTATATTTGGTAAAGTTTTTGTGTATAACTCTTCAACCTTTCTTCTTTCTTCCTGAAGATCGTGATTTAAATGAGTTTCATATTTTTTCCAATCGAAATTTCTTGTAATTTTTCCCTGTTTATTTAATTGATCTTTGTCATCAAAATATAAAGAAGACGTTTTTGTTTTTATTTTTTCTGTTTGACTAAACATAATTTTTATTATTTTTTTTCACTTCACTATTGACTATTTATTTTCATTATAATATTAGAAAACATATAATAAAATAAACAGAATAAATAAAGTATTTATCTGATAGTATTGATTTTTTTTAAAAAAACAGGTAATACAAAACTAATAATTTTTCAGTAACTTTTTCTATTAATTCAAATAAAATGTACCTCATTGTTGATACTGAAACAACAGGATTACCTATCTCTTACAAAATTCCAATAACTCATACAGATAATTGGCCGAGAATTGTACAAATTTCATGGCAATGTCATGATGTCATGGGAGATTTAATAGAAACTAAAAATTTTATCATTAAACCTGACCATTATGATATTCCTTTCAATGCTTTCAAAATTCATGGAATTACTAATGAAAAAGCAGAAAAATATGGGTTTAGCTTAAAATTTGTACTCCGTGAGTTTCAAAAATCTTTTGATAAATCTCAATGTATAATTGGACATAATTTAGAATTTGATATAAAAGTTATAGAATGTGAATTTTACAGAAATAAAATAGAAATTTCTTTTAAAAAGAAAAAAATGTTGGATACTAAAGTCATTTCTGTTTCTTATTGTAAATTATTAGGAAATAAAAAAAGATTTAAATGGCCTACATTGTCTGAATTACATCAAAAACTTTTTGGAGAAAAAGTTAAAAATTTGCATAATGCGAAAAATGATGTAAAAATTACAACTCGTTGTTTTTTAGAGTTATTAAGAATTGGAATCATATCGCATCAAGATATAGGAATTGAAGAAAAAACAATATGTAAATTCAGAAATAAGTATTTTAACGGAATTATTTTTCCCCCTTTAGATTTATTAGTAGCAGACGAAGAAAAGAATTTTATAGAGAAAAAAGAAAGGATAAACTTCAATAATAGTAATAATGAAATATTAAAAAAAAAAAAATATTCTCATATTCATAATCACACTTATTTTTCTATCCTTTACTCTACTATAGATATTCAATCTTTAGTTGATAGAGCGATGCATTTTAATATGCCAGCTGTAGGAATAACAGATTACGGAAATATGATGGGATCTTTTCATTTTTTAAATGCTATTCATTCTATAAATAAAAAATATTATCCAAAAAAATCGATCAAAGGAATTGTTGGTTGCGAAGTTTTTATTTCGTACAATTATTTACAAAATAAATTTACTAAAGAACAACCTGATAAACGATATCAACAAGTTTTTTTATCTAAAAATAAAAAAGGCTATAAAAATCTTGCAAAACTTTGTTCACTTGGTTTTACAAAAGGTTTTTATGCTGGAATTCCTAGAATAGGAAAAGAACTAATTGAAAAATATAAGGATCATTTAATTGCTCTTTCCGGAGATCTTAACGCAGAAATTCCATACACTATCCTGAATTATGGAGAAAGAAAAGCAGAAAATATTTTTTTATGGTGGAAAGAGCTTTTTGGTGATGATTTTTATATAGAATTATTACGTCATGGATTAAAAGAAGAAGATCATGTCAATGATATACTACTTAAATTTTCTAGAAAATATCATGTGAAATATATTGTACAAAATAATACTTTTTATTTAGATAAAAAAGAATACAATGCTCACGATATTTTACTTTGTATAAAAAATGGAGAAAAGCAATTGACTCCTATAGGAAAAGATAAAGGTGGTCGATTTGGTTTTCCAAATCATGAATTTTACTTTAAAAATACAGAAGAAATGAAAAATATATTTTCTGATCTTCCAGAAGCTTTTGATTCTTTAGAAGAATTAGTTAGTAAAATTGAAGATTATCATCTTTCAAACGAAATATTGCTTCCAAAATTTCAAATACCAAAATATTTTGAAAATCCCATGGATCAAATAGATGGTGGAAATAGAGGAGAAAATAGATATTTAAAACGAATAACTTATGAGGGGGCTAAAAAACGTTATAAAAACATTAGCAAGGAAATTCAAAAAAGAATTCTTTTTGAATTAAATACGATAGAAAAGATTGGATACCCTGGTTATTTTCTAATTGTTCATAATTTTATTAATCAAGCTAGAAAAATGAATATTTCAGTAGGACCTGGAAGAGGATCAGTAGCCGGATCTGTTGTTGCTTATTGTATAGGAATAACGGATATAGATCCAATAAAATACCATTTACTTTTTGAACGGTTTTTAAATCCGGATAGAATATCTTTACCCGATATAGATATTGATTTTGATGATAGAGGACGTGATAAAATTATTGAATGGGTTGTTAAAAAGTATGGAAAAAACCAAGTAGCTCAAATTATAACATATGCTACGATGGGAGCAAAATCATCTATTAGAGATACTGGTCGTGTATTAAATTTATCTTTAAAAGAAACAGATCGTCTAGCAAAAATGGTTCCAAATATGTTGTCATTGAATACCATTTTATCGGAAATAAATCCATTAGAAAAAGTGAACAAAGAAGAAATAAATAATATACGAAAACTTAGAAACATAGCAAACAATAAAGATTCCTTAGAAGGAAAAGTTTTACAGCAAGCAAAAGTTATAGAAGGAACTATAAGAAGTACAGGAGTACATGCTTGTGGGATTATAATAAGTCCACATGATATTAAAGAATATATTCCAGTATCTGTATCCAAGGAATCAAATTTATTGATTACGCAATTTGACAATCACGTTGTAGAACATGCTGGATTATTAAAAATGGATTTTCTTGGATTAAAAACACTTACTATTATTAAAGATGCTGTGAATCTTATAAAAAAAAGAAGGGGAAAAAATATTAATACAGTATTTTTCTTTTCTTTAAAAGATGAAAAAACTTATTCTCTTTTTCAGAAAGGAAAAACGGTAGCTGTTTTTCAGTATGAATCTACAGGAATGCAAAAATATTTACGTAAACTAAAACCTGATAAATTTGATGATTTAATAGCAATGACTGCTTTATATAGACCTGGCCCTTTACAATATATACCTAATTTTATATCTAGAAAACATGGAAAAGAAGCAATTTCTTATGATTTACCAGAAATGGAGGAATTTTTAAAAGAAACTTATGGAATAACAGTTTATCAAGAACAAGTAATGTTAATAGCTCAAAAAATAGCTGGATTTAGTAAAGGAGAAGCGGATCTACTTAGAGTATCGATGGGAAAAAAACAAAAGAAAGTACTCAATAAAATGAAAGATCAATTTCTTGAAAAAGCTATGAAAAAAGGATATCATCAAAGTATTTTAGAAAAAATATGGAAAGATTGGGAATATTTCTCTTGTTATGCTTTTAATAAATCTCATGCTACATGTTATGCATATATAGCTTTTAAAACCGCTTATTTGAAAGCGCATTTTCCATATGAGTATATGGCTTCTGTATTGAGTAATAACATGTATAACATGAAACAACTTACTTTTTTTATAGAAGAATGTAAAAAAATGAATATGCTTGTGATGAGTCCAGATATTAACGAAAGTGATTCTTTTTTTAAAGTTATTAACCATGATGATAATAATAGTAGGATTCTATTTGGTCTTGCTGGAATCAAAGGAGTTGGAAAAAATGCTGTAAAAACAATTCTTATAGAAAGAGAAAAAAATGGTCTATACACTTCTATTTTTGATTTAGTAAAAAGAGTTGATTTACGAATAGTGAACAAAAAAACTTTAGAAAATTTAATTTTATCCGGTTCTTTAGACAGTTTTAAAATCCATAGAGAAGTCTATTTTCATAGAGAAAAAAATAATAAACTAAGTACTATAGAAAAATTGATCCGGTTTGTATCCAAATTGAAAAAAGAAAAAAATAAAAAAAAGATTGAAGGGGAGATCCCCCCTATTCCTACTATCACGGAAAACAATATATGGAGTAATATATATAAATTATCTAAAGAAAAAGAAGTATTGGGCATTTATTCTTCTGCACATCCTTTAGATGATTATTATTATGAAATAAAATATTTTACAAATCTATCTTTAGATCAATTAAAAAAAAAGGAATTTATTTCTTTAGTAGGAAAAAAAATTTCTATATGTGGTATTTTATCAAAAATAGAGAAAATAACCTATCCAAAAAGTGGAACAGAATATGGAATTTTTTTATTAGAAGATTACCATACTTCTCAAGAATTCAAAATATATGGACAACAATATTTGAAATATAAATCAATTCTTTTGAAAAACAGTTTATTATATTTATGTATTTCTATTGAAAAATCAAAAAAATATAAAGAATATAAAATAAACATCTTATATATAGAAGAATTACAAAATGTCATGAAAAAATTAGTACAGAAATTAATAATAAAAATCAATATTAAAGAATTAAATAACGTATTTATTAGTAATATAGAAAAACTTGTTTATCAACAAAAAGGAAATCAACAACTTCATATTGTTCTTTATGATAAAGAAAATAAAATTTTTTTAAATTTTGAATCTAAAAAATATGGAATTAATATTAACTCTAATTTTTTGGAAAAGCTAGAAAAAATAAAAGGATTATCTTTTTGTTTAAATTAAAAACGGATCTAAAGTATAATTAATTACAAAGACTTTATTAAATTTGTATTTAATTATTACAGTATTATAGTATTAAAGTAAAAAGTATAATATATGAAGTATTATTCATCATACCGAATAACGTTTTTATTTTCTTGGCGGGGTATTTAGAAGATGAACATAAAAGTTAGAGTATCTTATGAAGAGGATACAAAATATGCTTTCTTAATTTGTAAAAAAATTGAAGAATCAGCAAAAATTAGAGGAACTGGTATAGCAAAAAAAGATCCGGAGTATATTAAATCAAAAATGATTCATGGAAATTCCGTTATTGCTTTTTGTAATGAAAAGTTAGCGGGTTTTAGTTATCTTGATATTTTTCAAAATAAAGAATTTGTCGTCAATTCCGGTTTGATTGTTTTTCCCGAATTTAGAAAACAAGGATTGGCTAAAATTATTAAAATTAAAATATTCGAACTTTCCAAAAAAAAATTTCCTCATTCTAAAATTTTTAGTATTACAACAAGTAATCCAGTTATTAAAATAAATACTGAATTGGGTTTTAAGCCCGTTTCTTTTAACGAACTTACCCAATCAGAAGATTTTTGGAAAGGATGTCAAAGTTGCGCAAATTTTGACATTCTAACTAGAAATCATAGAAAAATGTGTCTATGTACTGGTCTTTTATATAATCCTAATACGGATACTAAAATTTATAATAATAAAAAAAATTATTTGTATCCAGGAGATAAGATTATTTTAGCTTATAGTGGGGGATTAGATACCTCTTATTGTTTAAGATATCTGATACAGGAAGGATACGATGTTCATACAGTAATTATTAATACGGGAGGATTCCATCAAGAAGAATTGAAAAAAATTGAAAAAAGAGCTTTAAGTATTGGATCTAAATCTCATAGAACTATTGATGCTATAGAAGAATACTATCAAAATTGTATAAAATATCTCA
The DNA here is from genome assembly GCF_014251655.1 of Blattabacterium cuenoti. NCBI lineage: Bacteria > Pseudomonadati > Bacteroidota > Flavobacteriia > Flavobacteriales > Blattabacteriaceae > Blattabacterium > Blattabacterium cuenoti. The sequence continues at coordinate 343,250 of NZ_CP059225.1, read as the reverse complement.
TATTTGGTAATATTCTTAAGAATAATACTTATCCACTTTCAGTAAGTTCAGGAAGAATTTTTCAGGCTATTAAAATAGCACAATACGCCACTTTTATTCAAGCGAAAGCAATTGCTCATGGTAGTACAGGAGCAGGAAATGATCAAATCAGATTTGATATAGCTTTTCAAATTCTTTGCCCAGAAAAAATAACTTTATCTCCTATAAGAGATAGAAAAATATCTAGAAAAGAAGAAATTGAATATTTAAAAAATCAAGGAATATCTATTTGTTGGGATCAAGCTATATATTCTATAAATAAAGGAATTTGGGGAACTAGTATAGGAGGAAAAGAAACTCTTACTTCTTATCACGATTTTCCGGAAGAGTTTTATCCAAGTAAATTAATAAAAAGTAAAAGTGAAAAATTAGAATTAGAATTTGAAAAAGGAGAATTAGTGGGAGTTAATCAAGAAAAAGAAAATGCTATAAAAAATATAATAAAAATTGAAAAAATAGCTTCAGAATTCGCTATAGGAAGGGGGATACATATAGGAGATACTATTTTAGGTATTAAAGGAAGAGTCGCTTTTGAAGCATCAGCTGCAATTATTATTATTAAAGCTCATCATTTATTGGAGAAACATATTCTTACAAAATGGCAGCTTTATTGGAAAGAACAACTATCTAATTGGTATGGGATGTTACTTCATGAAGCTCAATATTTAGATCCTGTTATGCGTGATATAGAAAAATTTCTAAAAAGCACACAAAAAAGATTAACCGGAACTGTAAATATTATTCTATATCCTTATCGATTTCATTTAGTAGGAATAAAGTCTAAGTTTGATTTAATGGCTTCTTCTTCTAACAATATATCGGATAAATATGGAGAAATGAATTATGCTTGGACTGCAGAAGATGTTAAGGGATTTACAAAAATATTAAGCAATCAAATGAAAATGTATCACAATTTAAATAAAAAAGAAAAATGATTGAAATAGGTATTATAGGAGGAACTGGATATACTGCAGGAGAATTAATTAGATTAATCATTCATCATCCTAAAATAAAGATAAAAAGTATAGTAAGCAAAAGTAATCCAGGAAGATTGATTCATTTGATTCATCAAGATTTATTAGGAGAAATAGAAGGAATTCGGTTTAACCGTGAATTAAATCAAGAAATTGATATAGTATTTCTTTGTTCTGGACATGGACAATCTAGAAAAGTATTGAATCAAGTATCGGATAATACAAAGGTAATTGATCTTAGTCAAGATTTTAGGATGATCAATCAATCCGTTTTTAATAATAGAAATTTTATATACGGTCTTCCAGAATTTCAAAAAAAAGAAATAAAAAAATCGAATAATATAGCCAATCCTGGATGTTTTGCTACATCCATACTTTTATCTGTTCTTCCATTAGCTAAAAATAAATTATTAAGAAAAGATATTCATATTAGTGCTGTAACCGGTTCAACCGGATCTGGAGGAAGACTTAGTAATACAAACCATTTCAGTTGGAGAAACAATAATATCTCTTCGTATAAAATATTCCAACATCAGCATTTACAGGAAATTGAACAAACTATTCATCAAATACAAAATAATTTTTCTTCTAAAATTTATTTTATTCCTTATAGAGGTAATTTTTCTAGAGGAATTATAACCACTTTATATACTCATTCTACACTTTCTTTGACAAAAAATAGAGAAATATATGAAAAATATTATGAAGATCATCCATTTGTAAATATTTCGGATATCAACATCGATGTTAAACAAGTGATAAACACTAATAAATGTATTTTATATCTTCTTAAAGAAAAAGATCATTTGATTGTTATAAGCATTATAGACAATCTTATAAAAGGAGCATCTGGACAAGCTATACAAAATATGAATCTTATATTTAATTTAGATGAAACTTATGGGTTAAAACAATTAAAATCCGTTCGTTTTTGATCAAAAAAAAAAAAAAGAAATGAAATTATTTGACGTTTATCCTATTCTAAATATAGAATTAAATAAAGGAGAAGGAGTTTATGTTTTCGATACAAAAGGAAATATGTATTTAGATTTTTATGGAGGACATGCAGTAATTTCCATTGGACATTCACATCCATATTATATTCAATCTTTAATAGAACAGATCCACAAAATATCCTATTATTCTAATAGTGTTTCTATTTCTCAAAAAAATAAATTGTCAAATTTACTTGGAAGTATTTCAGGATATGAAGATTATTCTTTATTTCTATGTAATTCTGGAACAGAATCTAATGAAAATGCACTAAAAATAGCTTCTTTTCATACGGGTAAAAAAAAGATGATATTTTTTAAAGGGGCTTTTCATGGAAGAACTAGTGGAAGTATTTCGGTAACGGATAACTATAAATTGGTATCTCCTTTTAATGCTCAACATGAAACTATACTTATAGATTATAGAAATATTGATTTATTAGAAGAAAAATTAAAGAATCAAGATATTTGTGCGGTAATTACGGAAGGAATACAAGGTCTATCTGGAATCATAGATCCCGGTTCTTATTTTTTTTATAAAGTTAGAGATCTTTGCAAAAGATACGATGTCATATTGATTATTGATGAGGTACAAAGTGGATATGGAAGAACAGGATCTTTTTTTTCTCACCAATTGTATGATTCTATACGACCAGATTTAATTACTATAGCTAAAGGAATGGGGAACGGTTTTCCAATAGGAGGAGTATTAATACATCCTAAATTTAAATCCTATCATGGAATGTTAGGAAGTACGTTTGGAGGAAATTATTTAGCTTGCACAGCTGGAATATCTGTATTGGAAATTATAAAAAAAGAAAATCTAATTGAAAATGCAAAAAAAATGGGAAAAATACTGTTACAAGAATTGCGTCTCATTCCTGAAATTAAAAATATCAGAGGAAGGGGACTCATGATAGGTCTCGAATTTGATTTTCCCATTCAATATTTGAAAAATATTTTAATTTATAAAGAAAAAGTATTTATCGGTACATCTAATAATCCATGTATTTTACGATTACTTCCTCCACTTAATATTAGAGAAAATCATATAGAATTATTTATGAATAAATTAAAAAAATCCTTATTCTATTTATATAAAAAAAATGGAAAATAATAAAAGAAGAAAAAGAGCTATCCTTATGTTGGAAGATGGAATAAAGTATGAAGCTTATCATTTTGGGGCTCCAGTATCCTCTTCTGGAGAAATTGTATTTAATACGGCAATGACTGGTTATACAGAAAGTATAACAGATCCATCTTACAAAGGTCAAATATTGACTTATACTTATCCATTAATAGGAAACTACGGAATTCCATTTTCTTCTTCTTGTAAAGAATCCATTTCTAAATTTTATGAATCCGATAGGATTCAAATTTCTGGACTTATTATTTCTTATTATTCTAACCGTCCATCCCATTGGAATATGAGACTTTCTCTATCTGATTGGTTGTATAAAAATGGAGTTCCTGGATTATATGGAATAGATACAAGATACATTGCAAAAAAACTGAGAAAAATGGGGGGATCTATGTTAGGAAAAATTTTAATGAACAATGATGAAGATATTCCTTTTTATGACCCTAATCAGGATAATCTTTCTGATCAAGTATCTATTCATGAAAAAATCATATATGGAAATGGAAAATATAAAATATTACTTGTAGATTTTGGTTTAAAAAATAATATTTTACGTTGTCTTTTACAAAGAGATTGTACTATTATAAGAGTACCATGGAATTATGATTTTACGGGGGAAGAATATGATGGATTAGTTCTTTCTAATGGACCTGGAAATCCTAAAATTTATGAAAAACCTATACATTATATTCGTTTAGCTATGAAAAAGGAACGACCTATATTTGGAATTTGTTTGGGGAATCAACTACTTGGAATTGCTGCAGGAGGAGATACTTATAAATTACAATATGCACATAGAGGACATAATCAGCCCGTTTTATCATTAAAAACTGGAAAAAGTTTTATCACATCACAAAACCATGGCTATGTATTGGATGCAAAAAATATTTCTAAAGAGTGGAAAATATTTTTTAAAAATTTAAATGATGATACTTGTGAAGGGATTATTCATGATTATAAACCTTTTTTCTCGGTACAATTTCATCCAGAAGCTTCAAGTGGACCTATGGATACCGAATTTTTATTCGATTTTTTTATAAATTCAATTGTTAGAAGTAATACAATAAAGTAATAATTTTCTAAAATTAGTATATGAAAATAGAGAAAGTACTTATACTGGGATCAGGTGCATTAAAAATAGGAGAAGCTGGTGAATTTGATTATTCTGGAACACAAGCATTAAAAGCCCTTAAAGAGGAGGGCATTTATACGATATTGATTAATCCGAACATTGCAACTGTTCAAACTTCGAAAGAAATTGCTGATAAAATTTATTTTCTTCCTTTGACGTTGTTTTTTATTAAAAGTGTTATCGATAAGGAAAAACCGAAAGGGATTTTATTGTCTTTCGGGGGACAGACTGCATTAAATTGTGGAATTCAACTTTTCCAAGAAGGAGTTATAGAAAAATATAAAATTCAAGTTCTAGGAACCCCTATGGAATCTATTATTAACAGTGAAGATAGAGATTTATTCCGAAAAAAGTTAACTCATATCAACATAAAAACGGCAAAAAGTTTTGTAGTTCATTCTATAGATGAAGCTATTTCCTATTCTATGGATATAGGGTTTCCTGTTATCATTAGATCAGCTTATACCCTAGGAGGCTTAGGTAGTGGTTTGGCTAAGAATATTAATGATTTAAAAAAAATAGTCAATAAAGCTTTTTCTTATTCTTCTCAAATTGTTGTAGAAGAATATTTAATTGGATGGAAAGAAATTGAATATGAAATAGTAAGAGATAAATACGATAATTGTATTTCTGTATGTAATATGGAAAACTTTGATCCTATAGGAATTCATACAGGAGAAAGTATCGTAGTTGCTCCATCTCAAACTTTAACAAATTCTGAATATTATACCTTACGAAAATTAGCTATATGTATTGCTAGACATTTTAACATAATTGGAGAATGTAACGTCCAATTTGCATTAGATACAAGTTCAGAAGATTACCGTGTTATTGAAGTTAATGCACGTCTATCTCGTTCAAGTGCTCTTGCTTCCAAAGCAACTGGGTATCCATTAGCCTTTGTCGCTGCTAAATTAGCTGTAGGATACGGATTGCATGAATTAAGGAATTATGTAACTAAAAACACTTCTGCTTTTTTTGAGCCAGCTTTGGATTACGTAGTATGTAAAATTCCTAGGTGGGACCTAAAAAAATTTTATGGAGTTTCTAATACAATTGGAAGTAGTATGAAAAGTGTAGGAGAAGTTATGTCTATTGGAGGTTCTTTTGAAGAAGCTTTACAAAAAGGAATCCGTATGTTAGATATAGGAAAACAAGGATTCATAAACGTGAATAAAAAGAAATTGGGATCTATTCATTTATTGAAAGAATCTATAAAACAACCTACAGATCAAAGAATTTTCTTTTTAGAAGAAGCTTTAGAAGAAGGTATTTCTATGAAAGAAATACATGATTTAACAAAGATTGATCTATGGTTTTTATATCAACTCGATAATATTTTTCAAACAAAAAAAAAGATAGATCAATTTGATAATTGGAAAGATATTCCGGATGAATTATTACAAGAAGCTAAAAAAAAAGGTTTTTCGGATATGCAGATAGCTGGTATTTTTTTTATGAAAAAAAAGAATAAAAGTAATAATATTTATCATTTAGAACAAGAAATAAGAGAATATAGAAAAGAAAAAAATATAATTCCATATGTTCGTCAAATTGATACTTTAGCTTCTGAATATCCAGCACATACCAATTATTTATATTTAACTTATCATTCTATTCAACATGATATTATTTATGAAGAAGATGAAAAATCCGTTATTACACTGGGGTCTGGTGTCTATAGAATTGGAAGTAGTGTAGAATTTGATTGGTGTTGTGTCAATGCATTAAATACTATTAAGAAAGAATCTTATAGATCCATTATGATTAATTATAATCCAGAAACTGTAAGCACTGATTTTGATGTATGTGATCGGTTGTACTTTGAAGAGTTGACTTTAGAACGAGTGTTAGACATTATTGAACTAGAAAAACCTAAAGGGACCATTGTATCCATGGGGGGACAAATTCCTAATAATTTAGTTTTGAAACTTTATGAAAAAAAGATAAATATATTAGGAACTTCTCCTATTTCTATAGATAAAGTGGAAAATAGATACAAATTTTCTCATGCAATGGATGATTTAAGAATTGAACAACCTAGATGGAAAGAATTATCCGATTTTGATTCTATTCATCAATTTATCAAAGAAGTAGATTTTCCTATATTAGTTCGACCATCGTATGTTCTTTCAGGTGCGGATATGAATGTAATTTCTAACCAAGAAGAACTTCAATATTATCTTAGTGAAAAAGTAGTATCTATATCTCCTGAATATCCATTGATCATTACAGAATTTATAAAAAATGCAAAAGAAATTGAGTTAGATGCTGTTTCTCAAAATGGAGAAATTTTGTATTATGCTATATCAGAACACGTAGAGTTCGCAGGAGTCCATTCTGGAGATGCTACTTTGGTCTATCCTCCACATAATCTATATGTATCTACCTTAAAGGTAGTTATTAATACATCTAAAAAAATATCGAAATATTTTAATATATCTGGTCCTTTTAATATTCAATTTTTATCTAAAGATAATGAAGTAAAAGTAATTGAATGCAATTTGAGAGCCTCAAGGAGTTTTCCTTTTGTATCAAAAGTTTCTAATTTTAATATGATTGAATTAGCTACTCAAGTTATTCTTGGAAAAAAGAAAAATAAAATAGAACCTAATTTTTTTATTACAAATTTTTTAGGAGTAAAAGCTTCCCAATTTTCTTTTTCTCGTTTACAAAATGCAGATCCTATTTTAGGTGTTGATATGACTTCCACAGGAGAAGTAGGATGTTTAGGAAATACTTTTGATGAAGCACTTTTAAAGTCTATGCTTTCTGTTGGTTATATTATTCCAAAAAAAAATATATTGATATCTGGAGGTCCTATTAGATCAAAATTAGACCTTTTAGAAGGGATCAAACTATTACATAGAAAAGGATATATATTATATGCTACAGAAGGAACCAATAATTTTTTATCCAATAATGGAATTCCTTCTATCAAAGTTTATTGGCCTAATGTAAAGAAATATTCCAATGTTATTGAATTAATTAAAAATAGAAAATTGGATCTTATTATTAATATTCCAAAAAATTTAAGTAAACCAGAATTGGATAACGATTATACAATAAGACGTTATGCCGTAGATTTTAATATTCCTTTACTTACTAATACACGTTTAGCCAAAGTTTTTATACAAGCATTTTGTAATTTATCTATGGATCAATTATTTATAAAAGATTGGAATGAATATAAATGAATGAAATTTATGAAAAATTTTTTTAGCGTAGAAGATGTTACTGATGTATATGATCTTGTTAAAGATGCTCTTCTTTTAAAGAAAAATCCATATAATTTTAAGAATTTTGGAAGAAACAAAACAATAGGATTAGTTTTCTTTAATCCTAGTTTACGTACAAGGATTAGTTGTCAAAAAGCAGCTTCCAATTTGGGATGTAATACTTGGGTATTAGATATCCACCAAGATTCTTGGAAAATTGAAATGAGTGATGGAAATATCATGAAAACGACACAAGAACATCTGAAAGAAGCTATTTCTGTAATGAGTATATACTGTGATATTCTTGCCGTAAGAACTTTTCCAAATCTTTTGGATAAAGAATATGATTATCAAGAAGTTTTATTTCATAAAATATTAAAATATTCTAAAGTTCCAGTAGTCAATATGGAAAGTGCAACCTTACATCCTTTGCAGTCTTTAGCAGATGTAATGACTATTGCAGAATTTACATCTTTTTTTAAAAAACGATGTAAAGTAGTGTTAAGTTGGGCTCCTCATATAAAACCGTTACCTCATTCTGTAGCAAATTCTTTTTCTCAATGGATTTCCAAAATAGATCAAATAGATTTCATGATGACGTATCCAGAGAGATATAATCTTCATAAAAAATTTTCTAATGGAATTTCTACTACATATAACCAAAATGAAGCATTTATAAATGCAGATTTTATTTATGCTAAAAATTGGAGTAGCTATTTAGATTATGGAAAAATTATTTGTAAAAGTTTTGAATGGATGATTACTGAAAAAAAGATGAAACTAACCAATGAAGCTAAATTTATGCACTGTTTACCTGTAAGGAGAAATGTAGTCGTGGAAGATTCGGTTTTAGATAGCAAATATTCCATTGTCTTACAACAAGCAGAAAATAGAATTTTTGCTTCTCAAATAATTTTTTTAAAAATTCTACAATATTTATCATGAAAATCCATATAGTAAAAATTGGAGGTCATTTAATTAATGATCAAAAAATTCTTAATGATGTTTTAAAAAATTTTTGCAAATTACAAGGATACAAAGTATTAATTCATGGAGGAGGAAGGAAAGCCGATTTTATATTAAATAAAATGGGGATTTCTAAAAACATTGTACAAGGTAGAAGAATAACAGATAAAGAAACTTTGGATATAGTTGTAATGACTTATGCCGGAATAATTAATAAAAATATTGTAGCCATATTACAATCAAATCATTGTAATGCTTTAGGTTTATGTGGGGCAGATGGAAATTCTATTCAATCATATTTACGGAATAATATAAATATTAATTATGGATATGTAGGGGATATCAACAAACAAAGTATTAATACCCATTTCATCAAATTTTTATTGAATCAAAAGATAATTCCTGTATTCTGTTCTATAACCCATAATGGGATAGGAGATTTACTAAATACAAATGCAGATACAATAGCTTCTTATATAGCTATATCCTTAGCAAAAGAAAAGAATAACGAAATAAATTTACATTTTTGTTTTGAAAAACAAGGAGTTTTACGAGATCTACATAATCCTAAATCTTATTTTCAAAGAATAAATTTTCATTCATTTCAAGAAATGAAAAAAAATCATACCATAAAAAATGGTATGATTCCTAAATTGGAAAATGCTTTTTTTGCATTAAAAAATGGAGTCTCTCAGGTTAGTATAGGTTTACCTAATCATTATTTAAATGACATGAATAATAATACTATTTTATGTCTGTAGTAGTTAATTTGAAAATATTAAAAAAGGAAGCTATTCAACTTCTTATTCAATTAATCAATACCCCTTCTATATCCAAAAAAGAAAATAAGGTTTCGATCCTTATTGAGGATTATCTTCATCAATATGGATTTGATGTAAAAAGAAAATTTAACAATATATGGACTGAAAGTTCTAATTATTCCAAAAAAGAAAATAATAGACGAACTATATTATTAAATTCTCATCATGATACGGTTAAACCAGGAAAAAATTGGATAAAAAATCCTTTTACTGCTATAAAAAAAGATAACAAAATTATTGGATTAGGTAGTAATGATGCTGGGGGGTCCGTAGTTTCATTAATATCTACTTTCATATATTTAAGTAGTTTATATGAATTACCTTACCGATTGATTCTTTCAATTACTGCAGAAGAAGAAATATCTGGATCTTTAGGAGTAAGAGCTATTTTACCGGAATTGGGATCTATAGATTTAGGTATTGTAGGAGAGCCTACAAATATGCAAGTAGCTATTGCTGAAAAAGGATTACTAGTATTGGATTGCATCTCTGAAGGAAAAACCGGTCATTCTGCGAGAGATATAGGAATTAATGCTATTTACATAGCTACAAAAGATATAGAACATTTAAAAAAGTTTTCTTTCAATAGAAAATCTAAATTTCTAGGTTTTACTACCTTAAATGTAACTCAAATACAAGGAGGAATACAACATAATATTATCCCTGATTTTTGTTCTTTTGTTATAGATATTAGAAATAATGAATTATACCGAAATGAGGAGTTAATTGAAATCATACAAAAAGAAATTCGCTCTAAAATAAAACCTAGAAATTCTCATTTAAATTCTTCTTTTATAGATCCTATGCATCCGATTGTTATAAAGGCTAAATCGATAGGAAGGAATACTTATGGATCTCCTACATTATCAGATCAAAGTATTATGCCTTTTCCTACTATTAAAATGGGAGTTGGAGATAGTGTACGTTCTCATACCCCTAATGAATACGTTTTTATTTCAGAAATCATGGAAGGAATAGATATTTATATCGGTTTATTAAAAGATTTTAACTTTGGAATTTGAAACAAAAAAAAAAGGTAAATTTGTATTGTAATGTTTTTTTATTTTTAAATCAATAAAAAAAAGTATGTTACAAGAAATAAACGATGATAATTTTGATCAAGTCGTATTATCCAAATCGAAAAAACCCATTATAGTAGATTTTTGGGCTCCATGGTGTGCTCCATGTAGAGCTTTGTATGGGGTACTAGAAGATGTATTAACTGAATATCATACTAAAATATTAGTTTTTAAGTTAAATGTAGATAATAATCCAAAAACTTCTTCTAAATATGGAATACGCAGTATACCGACTCTAATTTTTTTTAAAAATGGAGAAAAACAAGATGTCCATATTGGAATGGCTTCTAAAGAGGATATAAGAAAAAAATTAGATTCTTTAATAATTATTCAATAAAATAGTTTTTTTGGTCTGGTAGTTTAGTTGGTTAGAATACATGCCTGTCACGCATGGGGTCGCGGGTTCAAATCCCGTCCAGACCGTATTTTATAGATATGATGCTATATTTTTTATTTTATATTTGATGATATCCTCTATGGATATAATTTTCATATGAAATTTTTTAGCTATTTGAATCAATTGTGGAAGACGTGCCATAGATCCATTTTTATTAAGAATTTCTACTATTACTCCTCCAGGAGTGCATCCAGCCATTTTAGTGATATCAATAGCAGCTTCTGTATGTCCAGGTCGTTCTAATACTCCTCCTTTTTTTGCTCTAATAGGAAAAATGTGACCTGGTTTGTTGAATGATTCCGGATTTAATTCCTTGACTAGAGCAAGAATAGTTTTTGCTCTATCTGAAACGGAAATTCCAGTACTTACGCCGTATCCTCGTAGATCAACAGATACCGTAAAAGCCGTTTTTATAGGATCTGTATTGTTTTTTACCATCATAGGTAGTTCTAATTGATCACATTTTTTTTCTGTTAAAGAAACACAAACTAATCCTCTACCATGAGTTATGAGAAAATTCACAATTTTAGGGGTTATTTTTTCAGCGGCTACTATAAAATCTCCTTCATTTTCACGATATTTATCATCAACTACAATAATAATTTTTCCATGTTGAATATCCTGTATAGCCTCTTCAATCCCATCTAAATTTTTATTCGAATCAAAACCCATATTTTTATTATTCTTTTATATATAAAAAATTATCCATAACAGTATGATAAGTAATCCATATACTTACTGGAAAAAAAATAAGATTCGGAATCCATGCTCCTATCCATGGATAAATTTCATATCTTTCAACTTTATTTTGAGTGATGGTAAGCAAAATATAATAAATGATGAATATAATTAGAGCCATAATAGTTGGGTAACCTATTCCTCCCTTTCTAATAATAGCTCCTAATGGAGCTCCAATAAGAAACATTATAATACATGTTATTGGAAATGTAAATTTTTTTTGTAATTCTAATTGTACTTTTGACAAGTATATTTTATTCTCAAAAACGTGATTTTTTTTTTCTTTTTTTAAAAGATGAATTGCTTCAATAAGGTTTTTTGTATTAAGGGTTTGGTAATAAAAATCATTATTATATTTTATTTCTTTTTCTGAAGACTCTGAAGGAATTTTAAAATTTTGAATGAAAGTATCAAATTGTACAATTTGATAAGAGGAATCATTAATTCCATTTTCACTATAAAAAATACCATTAATTAATTTAAATTGAATATATCCATCTTTTTTATTGGAAAGAAAAATTGCTCTTTTAGAAAGAATAGTATTGACAAGTGAATTTTTTCCATAAAAAAAAATAAAGATGTTATGTAATTGATTATTATATTTCCTATCTATTTTTATGAAACAATTTGGTAAAAAATTAACAAAGAAACCTTCCTTTAACTTTAAATAGGGATGAGCTAACGATATTTGATATCCTAATTTTTTAGCTTTCATTTTTGCTTTTGGAATGACAAAATCTGAAAAAAAATATAATACAATGGATAATATAATCGTTATTATCAAAATAGGTTTCATGGCACGGAAAAGAGATATTCCAGAAGATTTAAAAATTATAAGTTCTTGATTTTCTGATAAATCTCCAAACATCATAATAGAAGTAAGCAATAAGGTAATAGGAGTAACTAATGGAATAATAGATAAACCAAAGTAATATATAAATTTTAATATTATGAAAATATCAATGTTTTTACCAGTTAATTCGTCTATTTTACTCCAAAAAAATTGAATCATAAAAAGGACCCATATTGTAGAAAAAATTACTAAAAAAGGAGTAATAAATAAACGAATCATGTATAAATCAATCTTTTTCATTCCTTATTAAATATTCTTATCCGGTTCAGGAAGAAAAAAATATTCATTTTTTTGATTGTGATTTCCATAAAAATCAACTATTTTTTGAATATCTGATAAATTCATGAAAGGACATTGTAACCGTATTAATTCATTTTTGTTAGAAAAAAGAAGGTCCCCTTTCCCTATCAATTGTTCAGCTCCTGTACAATCTAATATTGTTCTAGAATCTATTTTAGAACTAACTTTAAATGCAATTCTTGCAGTGAAATTAGATTTTATCAAACCAGTAATGACATCAACTGATGGACGTTGTGTTGCTATAATTAAATGAATGCCAACCGCACGAGCAAGTTGTGAAAGTCTAGTTATATATATTTCTGTTTCTTTAGAAAAAGAAAAACTTAAATCTGCAAACTCATCAATAATTAGTATGATATAAGGTAAATGATATTTTTTATGGTTATTAATATTGTATTCTTTAATGTTTCTTACCTTATATTTTTCTAAAATAGCATATCTTTTATCCATCTCTTTACATAAAGAATTTAATATATTTTTTACTTCATGTAAATTAGTAATGATAGGTTTATAATTCGGTAGGGTAGCAAAATAAGATTTGGAAATAGTTTTGTATATAGATAATTCTACTTTTTTGGGATCTATCAAAATAAATTTTATATCTTCTGGATTTTTTTGATATAACAAAAAAATAATCATGACATTTAATCCTACGGATTTTCCTTGACCGGTTGATCCGGCTATAAGCAAATGAGGCATGTTGGCTAAATCTATGATAAAAATTTCATTAAATACTGTTTTTCCTAAAAAAATAGGTAACTCCATTTGATGACTCTTTTTTTCACTTTCTTCTGAGAAAAGAATCTCTTTCATATAAACTGTATGACGTTGTTTATTCGGTATTTCTATTCCAATTGATCCTTTTCCAGGGATGGGAGCTATAATTCGTATGGATATAGCGGATAAATTTAAGGCAATCTCATTTTTTAAGTTCTTTATTTTTGAAATTTTAGTTCCTACCTTAGGATAGATTTCATACAAAGTAATAGTAGGGCCTATGATCCCTGTAATTTTATATATTTCTATTTTATAATAGTTTAGTATTTGAATAATTTTTTTTTTATTAGATTCCAAGTCTATGTCAGTGAATGATAAAAAATCTTTTTTTTTATTATAAAGAATAGAATGTAGAATATTTTTATTATTCTTGTCTATTTTTTTAGATGGAAGACGGATTCTCTTTTTTTTTAAAAAGTAAAAAAATTTTGATATTTTATCTATTATTTTTTCAATATATAGTTTTTTTTTTTTATTCCATTTTTTATGTTTATAGTAGTTATATGGAAAATAATGATAGAGTAAAAAATAATACTCGTAAAAATAAGTATATATGATCCTACTTTTCCAAATAAGTGAATTAAAAAATTCCCTATTTCAAATCCAAAAATTCCACTAAATATTCCTCGATCAGGAATAATCATATGAAAAGTAATTGGAATCCATATACTGAAAAATATAAATTTATATATAGTTGATTTATAAAAAGTATTCAATAGTTTTTTTTTTATCAAAAGAATTTTTAATCCTGTTAAAAATAATAGGATTGGAATAAAAAAAGCACTAATTCCTATTCCACAATGAATAAAATAGTGAGCTAAAGTAGCCCCTATTTTTCCAAGTAAATTTTCTGCAATAATTTCTTTATCAAAAAGTTTTTCTAGTTGACTTTGATCATTTTCCCAATGAAAAAGGAAAGATAAAAAGCTTAGGAACAAAAAAAGACTACTTCCTAGCAAAAAAAATCCAAAAATGGTTATTATATTATTTTTTTTTCTGCTTTTTTTTCTTGAAATATTTTTGGGTTGCATACAAAAGGATTTATGAAAAAAAATTTTATCTATTTTTTTTGATTCAAGTTTTTTTTTGGGAAATTTATTATATTAATAATAAATAAAATCAAAAAAATGAAAAAAACAAAATTTATTTTACTTATTTTTTTATTTTCTTATTCTTTTTATAGTCATGCCACAACTATAAACAAAGATAAAACCCCTTATTTTAACATATTTGTAGATTTTACGAATAGTATAAATTCTACAATAAAAAAAGATTTTTTTGAAGGATCTCGTTTTTATGATGATCATTTAAATTTGGAAGTGATCGGAAAGGTAAATGATAAAATCAGTTATTGTTTTTCCAATAAACTGAATAAAAAAAATATGGATAAAATAGTTGATTTAGCTTATTTAAAATATAAGTGGAATGATAACCTTTATTTTTTAATAGGAAAACAAGCGGCATCTTTTGGAAGTATGGAATATGCTAATAAGGAAACTGCATATCGATATACAGATGTATACAAAAATAAGGATAATCCTGTTGGATTCAGTTTTATTTATATTCCAATAAAAAATCATGAATTTCAATTACAAGTTGTAAATAGTATTTCAAATAATAACCAGGAAAAAGATACAATTCAAAAAGTGAACACCCCTATGGGGTATTCTATGAATTGGAATTGGAGTTGGAATAAAATCATACGAAATAGATGGTCCTATTCTATCTTTCAAGAAAATGAAAATAAAAAATTTTGGAAATTACTAGCTTTAGGGAGTCAATTCCATATGAACCCTATTTCTATAGAAGCAGACTACATATTAAGTGATGAGGATATAGAAAGAAATGGTTCTATTACAAAAATATTACAATCATATAATCATGATTATAAAAATACAGCTTCTGTAAAATATGGAACTTATTTAGTCAAATTAAAATATAACTTTATTCCAAAATGGAATTTAATTGCAAAAGGTGTATATGAAATGGGAAGCTCTAAAAAAGGAACTAATGATATTCTTGGAGAAAAAAAATTGTTCAAAAAAGCATATACTTATTATGGAGGTATAGAATTTGTTCCCACAATTCATCATGAAGATCTTAGTTTTCATTTTGTATATCAAAATCAAAGGGTCAACTATAATTTAGATCAGATTAAAAAAGAAAATAAAAATGATCATTTTATTATTTTAGGATTGAGTTATCGTGTTAAGATCATTTAAAAAATAAAAATATCGAGATCATACTCGGTATTTTTTTTACTGGTATGAAAAAAATAGGACTTTATTTTGGATCATTTAATCCTATCCATTTAGGACATATAATCATTGCTAATCATATAATAGAATTTTCAAGCATAGATCATGTTTGGTTTGTGGTTTCTCCACAAAATCCATTAAAAAAAAAAATCTTTTAGATTATGAACACCGTATAAAAATGGTTAAAATGGCTATTTATGGTTATGATAAAATGAGGGTATTGGATATAGAATATGGATATTATCCTTCTTATACAATTCATACCCTACATAATATTGAAAAAAAATATCCTAATAATAGATTTTCTATTCTTTTGGGAAAAGATTCTTTTTTTTCTTTAAAAAAATGGAAAGATTATAAAATTATTTTGAATAAATATGATATTTTGGTTTACCCTAGAATTGGATTTTTTTTTAAAAATGTTCCTTTTTTACAACATCATAAGAAGGACATAATTTTTTTGGAAGCTCCAATTATTGAAATATCTTCTTCTTTAATTCGTAACGCAATTTTAGAAGGAAAAAATATGAAACCTATGCTTCATCCAGAAGTTTGGAACTATATGGAAAAATATAATTTTTATAGAACTAACTAAAGTTAGTCTTTCATTTTATATTTTTATAATATTGATAAGCCTTTTTTAATAATCTTATAAATTCCAGTTCTTCGAATATTTTTTGAATAGAATTCCAATTTGGTTTTTTAACATGAAATTTTTCCTCATGAAAATAAAATAGTGGAATATTAGTAACAATAGTAATTAATTTTTTGGATAAAATACCTAAACTTTTGTTATTTTCAATGTTTTTTTTAATCTTACCGTTAAGATGATGAACAGAATCTAGTAACTTTTCAATACTTCCATATTTTTGAATAAATTTTATAGCATTTTTTTCTCCTATTCCTGGAAATCCTGGTATATTATCAGAAGGGTCCCCCATTATTCCCCATAAATCTATAACTTGTTTTGGATCGTCTACCCCAAATTTTTCTTTGATTTCTTTTATTCCTAATATTTTTTTTTGATTTCCTTTAAAAGGTGGGATATAAACTTTAATATTTTTTGTAACCAATTGGAAAAAATCCTTGTCTAAAGTAATTATATAAATGAGATACCCTTTATTTTCTGCTTGTTTAGCTATTGTTCCGATCATATCATCAGCTTCATATCCGTTTGGAGCATGAAAATAAGAAATTTTAAAAGTGTTTAGAATTTTTATAATATAGGGAATAGCTGTGGAAATAGCTTCCGGTGTTTTTTTTCTATGTGCTTTATATTTGTAATATTCTTTTTTTCGAAAAGAGGTTTCTTTATTTGAATCAAAAATAGTAGACATATAAGATGGTTTTTCATTATTTAATGTATTAATCAACAAATATGTGAAATTTACGATAGGAGAAGTGTTAAGTCCTTTTGAAGTAAAAAGAGGATTTTTTTTATAAGCATAAAAACTCTGATAAATAATAGGATATGCATCTATTAAAAATAATTTTTTATTCATACATTAATTTTTAATTAAATTATGAAAAATAAATATACAGTCACTGCAGCTTTACCATATGCAAATGGACCAATTCATATAGGTCATTTAGCAGGAGTTTATTTTCCTGCAGATGTTTTTGTTCGTTTTCTTAGAAGAAAAAACAGAGATGTTATTTTTATATGTGGATCGGATGAACATGGAGTTCCTATTTCCATACAAGCTAAAAAAGAGAAAAAAACACCTAAAGAAATAGTAAATAAGTATCATAATATGATTAAAAATTGTTTTACTAATTTTGGAATACAATTTGACAATTATTCAAGAACATCTACAAAAATTCATTACGAAATTTCTACTTCTTTCTTTAAAAAATTCTATGAACACAAACAAATATTTGAAAAAGAATCTGAACAATATTACGATAAAAAGGCTAAACAATTTCTAGCGGATAGATATATATCCGGTATTTGTCCCCATTGTGAAGAAGAAGATGCCTATGGAGATCAATGTGAAACTTGTGGAAGTTCGTTAACTCCTGAAGAATTAATACATCCAAAATCTACTATAAGTGGTAGTTATCCAGTTTTGAAAAAAACAAAACATTGGTACTTTCCTTTGAATCAATATCAAAAATTTTTAGAAAAATGGATTTTAGTCGATCATCAAAAAGATTGGAAATCAAATGTATATGGACAAGCAAAGTCTTGGTTAGATAAAGGACTCAAACCTCGTGCTATAACAAGGGATTTGAATTGGGGAATTCCTGTACCTATCCCACCACCTATAACGAAAGAAAAAGGAAAAGTTCTATATGTCTGGTTCGAAGCTCCTATAGGATATATTTCTTCCACCATAGAATGGTCAAAAAGAAAAAAAATAGACTGGGAACCTTATTGGAAAGACAAAAAAACAAAATTGATTCAGTTTATAGGAAAAGATAATATTGTTTTTCACTGCATCATTTTTCCAGTTATACTTCAAACTAATGGATATATACTACCTGATCAAATATTGGCTAATGAATTTCTTAATTTAGAAAATAAAAAAATATCTACTTCTAAAAATTGGGCCGTGTGGGGGCATGAATATCTAGAAGATTTTCCAAATCAACAAGACCCTCTTCGTTATATGCTTATCGCTAATATGCCAGAAAAAAAAGATAATAATTTTAATTGGAAAGATTTTCAAAGAAAAAATAATACTGAGTTGATTGCTATATTAGGAAATTTCGTAAATAGAAGTATAACTTTAGTTCAACAATATAATAAAGGCATTGTTCCTGATCCTGGTATTTTATCTATCAAGGATAAAAATATTTTAAAAAAAATAAAAAATTATCCAGAATATATAGGAAAATTAATCGAATCCTACAAATTCAGAGAATCTTTAGCATGTTTTATGGATTTAGCTAGACTTGGGAACAAATATTTAACAGAAGAAGAGCCTTGGAAAAAAAAAGAAGAAAAACGGATATATACTATTCTTTATGTTTCTTTACAAATTGTAGGAATATTAGCTCAATTAGCAGAACCCTTTCTTCCATATACTGCAAAAAAATTATTAGAAATGCTTCGTTTGAGAACTTTTTTTTGGAATCAAATAAAAAATATAGAAAAAATTTTACGTCCAGGACATTCATTAGGAAGTCATATCTTTTTATTTAAAAAAATAACTAATGATAGTGTTGAAAAACAATTAAAAAAATTGAAAAAAAATACAATGAATGATGTATGAAAAAAAACCGTAATAAATAGAAAAAGTATTGAAATTCAATTAGTTAGTAGCGGAGAGAGAGGGATTCGAACCCCCGGAGGGATTACCTCAACGGTTTTCAAGACCGCCGCAATTGACCACTCTGCCATCTCTCCATTCATTTCTTTAAATATCTATTTCTACTATATTTCTGATAAGATCTTGCATTGTTTCTCTTTTTCTTATCAAGAAATCTTTTCCATTTAAAATCATAACCTCAGAAGGTCTATAACGAGAATTATAATTAGAAGACATAGAAAAACAGTAAGCTCCTGCATTTTTAATACATAAAATATCTCCCTCACGGATCTCTTGAATTTTACGGTTCAATCCAAAGGTATCCGATTCACAAATATATCCTACCACTGTATAAAAACGAAAACGACCATTTGGATTAGAAATATTTTCAATACAATGATAAGCATCGTAAAACATAGGACGAAGGAAATGGTTAAACCCTGAATCAACCCCAGCAAATACAGTAGAAGTAGTATGTTTGATGACATTTACATGAACTAAAAAATATCCAGATTCACTTACCAAAAATTTACCTGGTTCAAAAATAAAAGTGACTTGATTTCCATAAGTTTTACAAAAAACTTTAAATTTATCTGTAATCGAATTGCTTAAAGTAGAAAGATCTGTCTTGATATCATTTTTAGTATATGGAACTTTAAACCCACTACCAAAATCAATATAATCAAGATTTGGAAAATCGGTAGCTATTTGCAATAATACTTGAACTCCTTCTAAAAAGGATTTTATGTTTGATATATCGGATCCTGTATGCATATGAAATCCTTCTATTTTTAGTCCTGTATTTTTTAATATTCTTTTCATATGAGGAATTTGATAGTAAGAAATCCCAAATTTAGAATCTATATGTCCTACTGAAATTTTTAAATGTCCTCCTGCCATAATATGTGGATTGATTCTAATCCCTACAGAATAATTTGGATTATATTCTCCAAACTGTTCTAAAATTGATAGATTATCTATAGTAATTCTAACCCCAAAACTAGCAGCTTTTTTTATTTCTTGAATAGAAACCCCGTTGGGGGTAAATATGATTTTTCTAGGCTGGAACCCCGCTTTTAATCCTAGTTCTACTTCTTGTATAGATACGGTATCTAATCCACTTCCTAATTTTTTAAAAAATTTCAATATATTCAGGTTTGTATTAGCTTTACAAGCATAATTAATGATTAAACTTTTAATTTCACTAAAAGCTTTTTTCATTTTCCTATATTGATTTTGTATTTTACAAGAATCGTATATATAAAGAGGAGTTCCGTATTTATTTGCTAGTTGAATTAGATGTTCTCTATGATTCATATTATTTTAATTCATTCTTCATACTTCATAAAAAAAACTTTTATTACATTTACAACAAAGCTAAATGGATCACATCATTCATATTTCTAACATAATCAAAGGTTAACCCTTTCAAGTGTTCCGGTTTAATTTCTTCTATATCTTTTTTATTATCTTGTGAAAGAATAATTTCTTTAATATTAGCACGTTTAGCCGCTAGAATTTTTTCTTTAATTCCACCTACAGGAAGAACTTTTCCTCTCAGAGTTATTTCTCCTGTCATAGCTACATGAGGCTTTAATTTTCGTTTTGTAAAACTTGATACTAGAGAAGTTAACATTGTAATTCCTGCAGATGGACCATCTTTTGGAACAGCCCCTTCAGGAACATGAACATGTACATTTTTTTCATCGAACATGATAGGATCTATGTTAAATTCTTTATAATGAGTCTTTATGTACTGTAAAGCGATTGTTGCAGATTCTTTCATAACTTCTCCTAAATTACCAGTCATGCTTAAATTACCTTTTCCCTTAGATAAACTGGATTCAATATATAGAATATCTCCTCCAAAATGAGTCCAAGCTAAACCTGTCACTACTCCAGGTACATTATTTTCTTCATAACGATTTGGATCATTTGGTATTCCAAGAATATTTTCTATTTTATCAATACTTAAATGTTTGATATATTTTTTATTCATCGCAATATGTTTAGCTACATAACGTGCTAATTTAGCAATGTGTTTTTCTAAAGTTCTTAATCCAGATTCTCTAGTATAACTTTCAATGACTTTTTCTATTTGTTTTGTTCCAAGTATCAGATATGATTTTTTTAATCCATTCTCTTTTAATTGTTTAGTAAGTATATGTTTTTTTACAATTTGTGTTTTTTCTTCTACCGTATATCCATTCATTTCTATAACCTCCATTCTATCTATGAGAGCTGGTTGTATGTGAGAAAGAGAATTTGCTGTAGCAATAAATAATACTTTGGATAAATCATACCCCATTTCTAAAAAATTATCGTAAAACGAGGTATTTTGTTCTGGATCTAAAACTTCTAACATAGCAGAAGAAGGATCCCCATTGGTTCCTAACCCCATTTTATCTATTTCGTCAATCACAAATACTGGATTGGAAGTTCCTACTTTTCGTATAGACTGTAAAAGTCTTCCTGGCATGGCTCCTATATAAGTTCTTCTATGTCCACGTATTTCTGACTCATCATGTAATCCTCCTAAAGAAATACGTACATATTTTCTTTTCATAGCGGTAGCTATAGATCTCCCTAAAGAAGTTTTTCCCACTCCAGGTGGACCGTAAAAACAAAGAATAGGAGAACGCATATCTCCTCTCAATTTTAATACAGCTAAATATTCTATAATGCGTTCTTTGACTTTTTCCAACCCATAATGATCTCTATCTAATATTTTTTGTGCATGTTCTAAATCAAAATTATCTTTTGAATATCTTCCCCAAGGAAGATCAATCATCAATTCTAAATAATTTCTTTGTACTGTATATTCTGGCATTTGAGGATTAGTTCTTTGCATTTTTAGCAATTCTCTATCAAATTGTTTTTTTGCTTCTTTTGGCCATTTTTTTCTGGAGGCTTTTGCACGCATTTCATCAATTTCTTTTTCATAAGAAATATCTCCTAATTCTTCTTGTATAGCTTTAATTTGTTGATGTAAAAAATATTCTCTTTGTTGTTGATCCATGTCATTACGAACACGGGATTGAATATCGTTTTTTAATTTAATTTGTTGATGTTCTACATTTAGAAAACGTAATGTTTCCATTGCTCTTTTTTTTAAATCATTGTATTCTAACAATTTCTGTTTATCTCTGGTAGCTAAATTCATATTAGCTGCTACGAAATTAATTAAAAAAGAAGGACTTTCTATATTGCGAATAGCAATGCTTGCTTCTGATGGGATGTTTGGGTTATCCTGAATAATTTTTATAGCAATTTCCTTTATAGATTCTACTAAAGCAAGATATTCTTTATCTTTTACGGAAGGTTTATTTTCTTCTAAAGCTATAATTTCTGCTTTAAAATATGGATCATTTTGAATAAAACGATTTACTTTGAATCTCCTTTTTCCTTGCAAAATAACAGTAGTATTTCCATCAGGCATTTTTAATAATTTCAATATTTTAGCAACCGTTCCAATAGAATACAAATCTTTTTCGCTAAGATTTTCTATTCCAGAATTTTTTTGTGTTAATACCCCAACGGTTTTATCAAAACCATAAGCATCTTGTAACAATTGTATGGATCCACTTTTCCCTGCTATAATTGGAAAAACAATTCCAGAATACAAAACCATATTTCTTACTGTTAGGATACACAATTGTTCCGGAATATCGTCTTTGAGTAACTGATCTTCTTCATCTTGACTCATTAATGGGATAAACTCAGCTTCAGACTCAAACCCAGATTCTGTAAATATATTTTTTAGCAACATACTAAAATAGATTTCTTACTTAAATGATGCATGAATTCCTATCATTCCACAACATTTTTTATATCAAAAATTAAATATACTGTTTTCTATATGAAAAAAAAAACCATCTATATAGACTATTTTTCTTTTGAATTTATAATAAAAATCATTCAAACATTTTTTCTTTTTTTGCCTCTTTTAGCATGTCCAAAAAAATGTTTTCTGTTAAAACTTGTATGTGATTTTTTTTCATACTTTTTTCTAATTTGGAACCAAAATTTATTCCAACTACTATGAAATTAATTTTATTATTGACAGAGTTATATACTTTTCCACCTAAATTTTCCACTATATTTTTGGCTTTGTTTCGAGTCATACTATTTAATTTTCCTGTAAATACGAAAGATTTTTCTTCAAAAAAAGAACATTTTTTCATCATAGTGGAAAAAGTAGAAAAATGTAATCCTTTTTTGATAAGAATTTGAACGATGTATTGATTTTCAATACTTGAAAAATAAGTAAGTATACTTTCTGCAATCTTTTTTCCAATCCCTGAAATAGAAATTAAGTGATTGTAATTTGTATGCATTAAAGAGTGGATATCTAAAAAGGATTCTGTTAGTTTTTTTGAAATATATTCTCCTACATGACGAATACCTAAAGCATACAAGACTCTACAAAAGGGAATATTCTTAGAATTTTCTATACTATTGATAATGTGATCCGCCAATTTTTCTTTGATTCCATCTATTTGAATTAGGTTTTCTTTTTTTAATTGATATAAATCATAAAAATTATATAAAAAACCTTTTTTGTATAATTTTGTTATTATTTTACTTCCAATTCTTTTTATGTTCATAGCCTTTTCGCTTACGAAGTGTTTTATTTTTTCTATTCTTTGAGAAAAACAATTGTGATTTGTACAATAAAATAATTGATTTTTGTTTGTTAAAACGCTATGACATGATGGGCATTTACTTAAAAATAATACAGGAAAAGTTTGATTCAACCTTTTTTTTATATTAATTTCTGTTACTTTTGGTATAATATTTCCTGATTTTTCTAGTAGAAGGGAATCTTCATAGTGAATTCCCATTTTTTTTATAAAATTTACATTATATAGGGCAACTCTTTTCACTGTGGTTCCTGAAATTGAAATAGGAGCAACATGGGCTATAGGAGTAATAATACCAGTACGTCCTACTTGAAACGTTAAGTCTAATAATTTGGTTTCAGATAATCTTTGTTTAAATTTATAGGCGATAGCCCAACGGGGATATTTATTCGTAAATCCTAAAATAGATTGTTTTTCTAATTCATTTACCTTAATAACTATACCATCCGTTTGGTAAGGAAGTTTATCTTTCCATAAATTCCAAAAATCTATGAAAAGAAATATCTCTTTCATATTTTTACAGAAACGTGCTTTTTCTGGGATTTGAAATCCCCAATTTTTTATGTATTTTATAGCTTCATATTGTGTATTAAAAGGCAAATTTTTTCCTTTGGCGTGAAATACGATGCAAACTAAATCTCTTTTCTCTACTTCTTTAGAATCGCGAATTCTCAATGTTCCACTAGCCGTATTTCTTGGATTCGCATAAGGAGTTTTTCCATCGATTATACGTTTTTTATTTATTTTCATAAAATTTTTTATAGGAATAAAAATTTCTCCACGTATTTCAAGATATGTAGGATAATTTCTACCTATTAATTTTAATGGAATAGATTTTATAGTTTTTATATTATCTGTAACATCTTCTCCTTTTTCTCCATTTCCACGAGTGACTGCATTTGTTAAAATCCCATTTTTATAAATTAAATTAATAGATACGCCATCATATTTTAATTCGCATACAAAGGATAAAGAACGAATTGATTGATCGATTCGTTTTTTCCAAATTATTAATTCTTTTTTAGAATAGGTATTTTGAAGAGAATACATTTTGTATTTATGATACACTGCATCTCTTCCATTATTATTTTCCATAATTTTTGAACCTATTTCTATTGTGGGGGAATTAGGATCATACAATTCAGGATATTTTTTCTCTAAAAAAAGTAACTCTTTTAATTTTTTATCAAAATGATAATCGGATATATCCGAAGTATTTGAATTATAATATGTATAGTTATGTTTCGATAATTCTTTTCTTAGTTTATATATTTTTTTTTCTATTTCATGATCCATAGTTGGTTGTTGTTATAATATTCTTTTATTATACGCGTAATATACTGCACGAATCATTCGTGAATAACCTTGAAAATCTTTTCTTATTTCTATATTTAGAAACCCTATTTTACTTAGTAATTCGATAACATCTAAATAAATAAACTGGTTTATTTCAAAATAAACATAAACTATTCCAGCGAATTTTTTTTTTATACAAAAAAAAATTTTCTTATAAAAAATAAAAGGATCTTCATCAGGAACAAATAAAGCTTGAATAGGTTCATATTGAATAATATTTGGATGTAGAAATTTTCTTTCGGATAGTCTAATATAAGGGGGATTACTAACAATAATACTAACAGAATTATTGTTCATTTTTGATGTAGGGATCATTTCTTTCAAAAGATTCACTTTTTCAAATGAAATTTCTACATTATGTAATTTTGCATTTTTACGGGCTATATCAAGGATTTCATGAGAAAAATCTATGGCATGAATCATTCCCAATTTTCTTTTTTTTAAGATAATACTAATGCATCCACTTCCTGTTCCAATATCAAATATTTGAACAAAATTATGACTCTTATGTTCCTGTAGAATCCATAATACCAGTTCTTCTGTTTCTGGTCTTGGAATAAATACTTTTTCATTCACGATGAATTCCATGTCAAAAAAATAGGCCTTTCCAATTACATATTGGATAGGTCTATTTTTTTTTAATTCCCATAATTTTTTTATTAGTTTCTTGTAAATTAAAAAATTTATTTTTTCTTTGTTACCTAATTGTAACAGTATATTCGTTTGATCACATTGAAAAATGTGAGTAGTAAGTAAAAAAAAGAGAGTTTCTAACTCCTTAGGTTCTGGATATAAATTTTTAAGAGTTTTTTTAAATAAACGGTAAAATTCATACAAATACATAAAAAATGTTTAATTTCATCAATTTAAATTTATTGGTATGTTAGATGATGATACCATTATTGCTTTAGCAACACCTGTTGGATCCAGTGCAATTTCTATTATTCGTATTTCTGGAAAACATTCCATATCTATTGTTGATAATATTTTTATATCCATAAAATCGGGAAAAAAACTGAAAAATCAATCTACACATACGATTCATTTAGGGTATATTATAGAAAATAACAATTTATTAGATCAAGTATTAGTTTCTATTTTCAAATATCCTTTTTCTTATACAGGAGAAAATATGATAGAGATATCTTGTCATGGATCAGATTACATTCAACAACAAATTTTGCAATTACTAATCAGAAAAGGGACACGTTTAGCTCGTCCTGGAGAATTTACATTTCGTGCTTTTTTAAATAAAAAAGTAGATTTATCACAAGCTGAAGCCATAGCTGATCTAATTTCATCTGAAAATAAAGCCTATCATGAAATATCTTTCCAACAAATCAAAGGAACTTTATCTAAGACTATTCATAATTTAAGGAATAAATTGTTATATTTTGCGTCTCTTCTAGAATTGGAATTAGATTTTTCTGAAGAAGAAAATATGATTTTTTTTAATAGAAAAGAATTGTTTTCTTTTTTACAAAAATTAGAAAAAATATTAAAAGATTTAATTGAATCTTTTTCATTGGGAAATGCTATAAAAAAAGGAATTTATGCAGTCATTATTGGAGAACCAAATGTGGGAAAATCAACTTTTTTCAATCAGATTATTCAGGAAGATCTTTCTATTATATCACATATAGAAGGAACTACTAGAGACTGTGTAAAAGGAGAGGTTATTTTAAATGGAATTCTTTTTCATTTTTGGGATACAGCAGGAATTAGAAATACTGAAGACCCCATAGAAATCATGGGAGTTCAAAAAACCATAAATAAAATAAAAGAGTCTCAAGTTATTTTATATATTTTTGATTCTTCAAATTCAGATAAAAAAAAACAAATAGATATTATTCGTGATATTCAAAAAATACAAGAAAAGCATCCACTAAAAAATATTTTTGCAATAGCGAATAAGTCGGATATCTCTCATTATCATAATTTTGATCATATAAAATCAAAGGTTTCTTATTTTTTTGAAATTTCTGCAAGAAGTCGTTCTGAAGTGAAAAAAATCCTAAACACTTTGAGTCTTTTATTTATTAAAAATTTAAAAGAAAAAAAAGTAGTTGTTACACAAAACAGGCATTATGAAGCTTTGAAACTTTCATTAAAAGAGGTTTTATTAGCTGATGAAGCTTTACATAAAGGACTTTCAGAGGACTTAGTTTCTATATATATTAAAGAAGCATTGCGGTATTTAGGGGAAATAACTGGAGAAAGAATAACAAATGAAGATATTCTAAAAAATATTTTCTCAAAATTTTGTATTGGAAAATAAAATTCATGAATGAATTATGTCACGAGATTTTGTAAGAGTTCGTTTTGCTCCTAGTCCTACAGGTCCACTTCATTTAGGTGGAATAAGAACTGCTTTATACAATTATCTTTTTGCTAAAAAACATGGTGGAACATTTATTCTTAGAATAGAAGATACCGATAAAAAAAGATTTGTTTCTAATTCTGAATTATATATTCTTGAAACACTAAAATGGTGTCAAATAGAGCCTGATGAAGGCGTGGGATATGGAGGGCCTCATTTTCCTTATTATCAGTCAAAAAGATGGAATATTTATCGTATTTATATAAATAAGTTGTTAGAAAAAGGATATGCTTATTATGCTTTTGATACAGATAAAGATCTTGATAAAAAAAGAAAAGAATATTCCAATCGTGGATTAACGTTCTCTTATAATTCTAAAAATAGAATAACCCTGAACAATTCTTTAACTATGACAAGAGAAGAATTACATACTAAATTGAAATCTTGTTATTCTTATGTCATTCGATTTAAAATAAAACCTGGAGAAAAATTGAAAATGCATGATCTCATACGTGGAAATATAATAGTGGACACCGATCACTTAGATGATAAAGTATTATTAAAATCAGATGGAGTAGCTACTTATCATTTAGCTAACACAATTGACGATCATCTAATGAAAATAACTCATGTTTTAAGAGGAGAAGAATGGCTTCCATCTATGTCCCTACATATCTTATTATATAGAGCATTTGGTTGGAATATTCCTTATTTTGCACATTTACCTTTAATTTTAAACAAAAATGGAAAAGGAAAAATTAGCAAAAGGAATGCAGATGGTTTAGATTTTCCTATATTTCCTATACAATGGGAAGTACCAGATAGTCATATCATTATACCTGGATATAGGGAATTGGGTTATTTTCCAGAAGCATTTGTGAACATGTTAGCTTTATTAGGATGGAATCCTGGAATAAAAAGGGAGATTTTTTCTATGAAAGAATTAATCCATTTATTTTCTTTAGAAAGAATAAAGAAATCTAGTATTTATTTTGATATAAAAAAAGCAAATTGGTTCAATAAAAAATATTTAATAAATGAAAAAAAAAAAGAAGTATTTACATTTCTTTGCGAAAAATTAAGAAAACGTTCTATTGACATAGGTAAAGATTATTTATGGAAAGTGATCCATCTAACGATAGATAGGATCCATTTCATTCATGAAATATGGGAACATTCTTTTTATTTCTTTATTTATCCTGATTCTTATGAGGCTAATTTTTTCAATAAAATATGTAATCGAAATACGGTCTATCAATTAGAAAAAGCAATAGTATTATTATCTGATACCGCTTCCCCCCTATTTACATCTGTAAATTTGAAGTCTTTGTTGACAGAAACAATTAAAGAAAAAAAGATAATTTTGAAATTATTACGTTTAGCTTTGGTAGGTATTTTAATAGGAATTGACCTTTTCATAATATTAGAAATGCTAGGAAAGGAAGAAAGTATACGACGTATAAAAAAATTAAGGAGTAATATTAAGGAAAAAATTTAGTTTTAAATTTTTTTGATAATTTTTTGTGATAAATAACATAAAAATATAGATTTACATTTTCTAAAAAAAATTAGATGCTAAAACATTATGAAAATATCATGATAATAACTCCTATATTATCTGATGATCAGGCAAAAAAAACAGCGAAGGAATATGAAAATTATCTGATCCAAAAAAAAGGAAAAATAGTTTATCAGGAACATTGGGGTTTAAAAAAACTAGCTTATCCTATTCAAAAAAAACAAAGTGGTTGTTATCATTTATTTGAATTTTTGTTACATTCTAATTTTATTTCTGATTTAGAATTAAAATTGAGACAAGATGAGCGTATTTTACGTTTTTTAACTGTAAAATTAAATAAATATGGAATAGAATATGCAGAAATAAGAAGAAAAAAATTATTAAAAAAAGATGAATAATTTAGAAGATAAAGATAATACAAAACAAATAGTAGAAAGTGACTTAAGGTACTTATCTCCTATTAAGATAGAAACAAAAATAGAAAAGAAATATTGTTATTTTGAAAAAAGAAATATTAAATATATAGATTATAAGGATCCTATATTCTTAATAAAATTTCTGAATGCACAAGGTAAAATTTTGCCACGTCGTATTACAGGAACTTTACAAAAAAATCAAAATAAATTAAATGCGGCTATCAAAAGATGTAGACAAATCGGTTTGTTACCTTTTATAACAGATGATTTAAGATAAAAATGAAAATTATTTTAAAAAAAGACGTAGATAACTTGGGGTTTCAATACGATGAATTAGATGTAAAACCTGGTTATGCCAGAAATTATTTAATTCCTAAGGGGTATGCTATTTTAGCATTACCTGGTAATGTAAAGCATATTAATGAAACATTAAAGCAACGTTCTAAAAAAGAACGTTTTTTAATTGATAAATCAAAAAAAATAGAAGATAAATTAAAAAAATTAATTATTAAAATACCCGTTAAAGTAGGAAAAGGAGGAAAGTTATTTGGTTCTATTAATAACCAAGAACTTATGAAAGTTTTGAAGAATGAAGGAATTTATATAGATAAAAAATTTATCAGAATTCCTGGAAATAAAGTCATTAAAACAATCGGAAAACATCAAGCTAGTATACGTCTGCATAGAAAAAGAGAGTTTACGTTCAATTTTGAAGTATTCACTTCTTCCTCATCAACCTAAAAAACTAAAGGATCATATCATATAATAAAAAGAAATTGAGCAATACGACGATGATAGTGATCAACCAAGCTACTATTTTTAAAATAGGGCCATTTACAAATGGTCCCATTTTATTAGAATCTCCTGTAAAATAAACTAGTGGAATGATAGCGAAATTTAATTGTATGGATAAAATAATTTGACTGATTATTAGTAACTCGGCGGTTCCTTTTTCTCCATACATAATAGAGGCAATTATAGCTGGAACAATAGCAATAAGTCTAGTTGTTAATCTTCTAATCCAAGGTTTTAATTTGATATTCAAAAACCCTTCCATGACTATTTGTCCAGCTAAAGTTCCAGTTAGTGTAGAATTTTGTCCTGATGCTAGTAAAGCTAATGCAAAAAAAATTCCAGCAATACTGGACCCTAGTATGGGAGTCAAAAGTTTATGTGCATCCATAATATCTGCTACCTCTGTATGTCCAGTTTTATGAAAAGTGGCAGCCGATGTAATCAATATAGCTGCATTTATAAAAAAGGCTAAAGATAAAGATAAGGTACTGTCTATGGTAGCATATTTTACAGCCATTTTTTTTCCATCAATAGTTCGTGGATAATCTCTGGTTTGTATAATACTTGAATGAAGATAAAGATTGTGAGGCATCACGGTCGCTCCTAATATTCCTATAGATATATAGAAAGAATGCGAATTTTTAATTATTTCAGGGTTAGGGATAATTCCTTTTAATATAGGAAAAAGTTCCGGTTTTGAACTAATAATTTCAAAACTAAAACAAACTAAAATTGTAAATATTAAAGCTGCTACCACGCTTTCAATATATCTAAACCCTTTATATTGAAAAAATAAAATGATTAAAACATCAATAGCTGTAATTAAGACCCCCCATGTAATAGGAATTCCAAAAAGAAGTTTTAAAGCTAATACGGAACCAATAACTTCCGCTAGATCACAAGCAGCAATAGCTATTTCACATAAAATCCATAATATAAAACTAACAAAGGGAGGGTAATGATCTCTACATGCTTGTGCTAAATCTCTTTCACAAACAATTCCTAATTTTAAAGCCAAATGTTGCAAAATAATAGCAAAAAAATTGGATATAAAAATAACGGATAAAAGCATATAACCAAATTTTGACCCTCCAGCAATATCTGTAGCCCAATTTCCTGGATCCATATAACCTACAGCAATTAATAATCCTGGACCGGTAAAAGCAAAAAATTTTCTCCATATTCCTTTCTGTTTAGGAATAGAAACGGAAGAAAAAACTTCCGAAAGAGAAGGATGTTTGTTTTCATTCCTCCATCCTGATTCTTTTTTTGGCATATCAAATAAAATAGACGAAAACATAAAGTTAACTGTTTTCATCATTGTTTGTTAATTTGTCTATTTTAATTATTTATTCATATAGATTATTGCATTAAACAAAATAATTTCATTATATTTGTTTTACCGCTTCATTGATAATGAAATTTGATCTAGTTTTTATAACTAGTTAGTGTTTTTGTAATAATGTTTCTTTAGTTTCATGAAATCATGAAAAAAATAGCTATACAAGGAGTCAAGGGTTGTTTTCATCATGCAGCTGTTTCCAGATACTTTGAAGGATGTAATTACAAATTAATGGAATGTTCTTCTTTTAGGGAATTAGCAATTTCCGTTGCTAAATCTAATGTAGATATTGGAGTAATGGCTATAGAGAATACAATAGCAGGAACAATATTAACGAATTATAGTCTTTTATCTGAATATAATTTGAAAATAGTGGGAGAAGTATATATGCCTATACAACATCATCTAATGGCTTATCCAGGACAAAATATAGAGGAGATAAAGGAAATTTATTCTCATCCTATGGCTATTTTACAATGTGAATTGTTCATAGATACACATCCATATATAAAAATATCCGAATATTCAGATACAGCTGCTGCTGCTAAATATATTTCTATATGCAAGAAAAAAGGAATAGCTGCTATCGCATCTGAAAATGCGGCTAAAGAATATGGATTAGAAGTTATTTCCAAGAATATACAAACTATTACGAGTAATTTTACTCGATTTTTTATTATTAAAAATTGTTGTAAACAAGAAAATAATTCTTTCAATAAAGCTTCAATAAGCTTCAAAATATTCCATACAACTGGAAGTTTGTCTCAAATATTGAGTCTTATCTCTAGTATTGGAATCAATATGACTAAAATACAATCGATTCCTATCATACAAAGACCTTGGGAGTATTCTTTTTATGTGGATATTATATTCAATAATATAAAAGATTATGAAAAAATGAAAAAACGTATACAAAAAATCCCCTGTCTTCATAAATTGTCTATTATGGGAGAATATAAAAATGGTAGAATTGTCTCCTCATGATCGTATCTGCAAAAAAAACGAATCAAATATCGGAATACTTTTTTTCCGAAAAAATGAAGGAAATTCATCTTCTTGAAAAGAAAGGAGTGAAAGTTATTAATTTAGGAATTGGAAATCCGGATCTTCTTCCTCCAATTGGAGTTATCCATAAAATGAAAAAAGCGTCAGAATTAAAGTATGCTAATGCATATCAAAGTTATATTGGGATAGAAGGATTACGAAATGCCATTTCTAAATGGTATGAAAAAGTATATCGAGTATATGATGTAGATCCTATCAATGAAATTTTACCGTTAATGGGATCTAAAGAAGGAATTATGCATATAAGTATGTCTTATTTAGATAGAGGAGATCAGGTCTTGATTCCAAATCCTGGATATCCTACTTATTCCTCTATATCCAATCTTTTGGAAACAGAAATTATTTATTATGATCTTTATGAAGATGAAAATTGGGTTCCGAATATTCAGTTATTAGAAAATAAAAATCTATCTAGGGTAAAAATAATGTGGATTAATTATCCTCATATGCCTACTGGGGGGACCATCACTTTTAAAAAGTTAGAAGAAATTGTTTTTTTTGCGAAAAAAAATCGTATTTTACTCGTACATGATAATCCTTACAGTTTCATATTAAACAATGATCGTCCTTTAAGTATCTTTAATATCAAAGAGGCTAAGGATATTGCTTTGGAATTAAATTCTTTAAGTAAAAGTTACAATATGCCTGGATGGAGAGTTGGAATGATAATAGGTAATAAAGAATTACTTAAGAATATACTAAAAGTAAAAAGTCAAATGGATTCTGGGATGTATTTTCCCATACAAGTTGGAGCAATCGAAGCGATGAATCATGATTCGAAATGGTTTGAAAAACTGAATATAGAATATTTTAAACGGAGGAAAATTATATGGAAAATATGTGATTATCTAAATTTGAAATATAATAAAAAATGTTCTGGAATATTTGTTTGGGCAAAAATAAATGGTTCAGAAAAAAATGATCGTATATGGGCTGACGATTTTCTAAAAAAATATCACATATTTGTAACACCCGGTAGTGTATTCGGTAGTCAAGGAAAAGGATATATAAGAGTTTCTATGTGTTGTCCAGTAACAATTTTAGAAAAAGCAAAAAAGAGAATTTTTTCATGAATATTGGAATTATAGGATTAGGATTGATCGGGGGATCTATTGGATTGGGTTTGCGAAAGTCCAATTTTGGGGATAAATTTATAGGAACAGATTCTAATGAGGAAAATGCTTCCCATGCTATAAAACTTGGAATTGTAGACGAGATAATTCCTTTGCAGGATCTCGTTACACAATCTTCAGTAATTATTTTATCTATTCCCGTGGATGGAATAGAAAAAATACTTCCAAGCATTCTTAATGAAATAGGGACCGATGTAGTGATATTAGATACTGGATCAACTAAATCCAATATTCATAATAGGATTTTTTCTCATCCAAAAAGGAATCGATTTGTAGCAACACATCCTATTGCAGGAATTGAAAATTCAGGACCTGTTTATGCTCATTCAGATCTATTTTATAAAAAAAATTGTATTATTTGCGATTCTGAATTGAGTGCTACAGATGCGATATCTGTCGTTACAAAAATTTATTCTATTATGGAAATGAAAATGATTTATATGACGTCTCAAGAACATGATTTATATATTTCTTATGTATCTCATTTACCTCATGTCATATCTTTTGCTTTAGCTAGTACAGTTTTAAAACAATTTAAAAATGAAGGAAAAATATTTAATAATATGATGGGAAGTGGATTAGATTCAACTACACGTTTAGCCAAAAGTAATCCTGAAACGTGGTTACCTATTTTTATTTCTAACAGAGATAATATGATTCGAGCTATAGATTTTTATATTGATCATCTAGAAGAATTTCGTAATTATTTGATAAATAAAAATTTTAATAAAATAGATCAGTATATGAAAAAAGCAAACGATATAAAAGATAAAAATATGTGTAAATTATAAACCTACGATGGAAAAAATAAACAATAATATAGACAGAACCTGGATTGATAAGTGGAATCATCCTTTAATTATATCTGGGCCTTGTAGTGCAGAAAGTGAACAACAAATATTAGAAACCGCTAAAAGATTAAATACTTCTTATGTTCAAATATTTAGAGCAGGAATATGGAAACCAAGGACAAAACCTAATAATTTTGAGGGAATTGGAAAAAAGGGACTTGAATGGCTTCGTAAAGTAAAGAAAGATACTGGTTTAATGATTGCTACAGAAATAGCTAATGCAAAACATGTTAAATTAGCTATTTCTTTTGGAATTGATGTTCTTTGGATCGGAGCTAGAAGTACAGCTAGTCCTTTTACTGTTCAAGAAATAGCGGATGCTCTAGAAGGAGAAAAGGATACAATTATTTTGGTAAAAAACCCTATTCATCCTGATATTGAATTATGGATAGGAGCTTTAGAACGTTTATTGTCGAAAGGAATAAGTAAATTAGGAGTAATCCATCGTGGTTTCTATACTTACAAAAACTCAAAGTATCGCAATCAACCTAATTGGAATCTTTTGTTGAATTTTAGGAAGATCCTTCCTAGAATACCAATTATATGTGATCCTTCACATATTTGCGGAAATAAAGAAGGTATTTTGGAGATAGCAAAAAAAGCTTATCATTTTCAATATGAAGGATTAATGGTAGAAAGTCATTGTGATCCTCTTCATGCTTGGAGTGATGCTCAACAACAAATAACTCCGGAAAATCTTTTGGAAATGTTAAAAAAATTGACATATATAAAAAAATATGATCAAAAAAGTAAAAGAGATTTAAATTCTTTCAGAATTTTAATTGATGAATTAGACGAGAATATTATTGCGCTTTTAGCAGAAAGAATGAACATTTCAAAAAAATTAGGAACTTTGAAAAAAAATTCAGATATCGCTGTTTTTCAACCTAAAAGATGGAAAAATATGATGGAAAAATCTATTAATTTAGGAAAAAGTTTAGGAATTTCTGAAGAATTACTTGAAGGAGTTTTCAAACTGTTGCACCAAGAATCTATTAAAATTCAAAATACGATCAGGTAGGGGATAGTTCTAGTTCAATTAAGATCAGTCCTAAAACAAAACAATGGCTTATTTATTTACCAGTGAATCGGTTTCAGAAGGTCATCCTGATAAAATTTCAGACCAAATATCGGATTCCATATTAGATCATTTTTTAGCATATGATCCAAATGCTAGAGTAGCTATAGAAACTTTAGTGACTACGGGCCAAATTATATTAGCTGGAGAAGTCCATTCTAATACTTGGGTCAATATTCAAAAAATAGCTCGTAATACACTTCGAAAAATAGGATATACTAAAAATGAATATAAATTCAATGCAGATTCTTGTGGAATTCTTTCTTCTATTCAGGAACAATCTTTGGATCTACTAAATGGGATAAAAAAATCAAAACAAAAAGAAGATCAAGCATCTGGAGATCAATGTATCGTTTTCGGATATGCTGTGAGAGAAACGGAAAATTATATGCCTTTATCATTAGAAATTTCACATTGTATATTAAGAGAACTTTCATTGATTCGTAATGAAGGAGAAAAAATGACGTATTTACGTCCAGATGCAAAATCGCAAGTTACTTTAGAATATTCGGATACCAATGTACCGGTACATATTAATGCTATTGTTATTTCAACTCAACATGATGAGTTTGATACAAAAGAAAAAATGCATAAACAGATTGTTTACGATATTATCAATATTTTGATTCCAAGAGTGAAGAAGAATTTTCTATACAAAAATAGAAAAAAATTATTTACGGATAAAACAAAATATTACATTAATTCTACAGGAAAGTTTGTGATTGGAGGCCCTCATGGAGATACAGGGGTAACCGGAAGAAAGATGATCGTGGATACTTATGGAGGAAAAGGATCTCATGGAGGAGGAGCTTTTTCTGGTAAAGATCCATCTAAAATGGATAGATCTGGAGCTTACGCTGCCAGACATATAGCTAAAAATCTTGTTGCATCAGGAATTTCAGATGAACTACTGATACAAATATCCTATGCAGCAGGAATTGTAAAACCCATTAGTATTTTTGTAAATACTTATGGTAAATCAAAGATAAATAGTGAAGATATTGTGTTGAATATAAATAAAATTTTTGATTTACGTCCTTATGCTATAGGAAAAAGATTAAAATTACATCAACCTATGTATGAAGAAACATCTGTGTATGGACATATGGGAAAAATTCCAAATAAAGTATGGAAGTATTTTTCGGATATGGAAGGGAATAAAATACAAAAAGAAGTAGAACTTTTCACATGGGAAAAGTTGGATTATTTACCTGTTATAAAAGATATTTTTAAATTAAAAAAATAGGTGTTTTTCTATGTCTTATAATCTATTGGAAGGAAAAAAAGGAATTATATTTGGAGCTTTTGACGAAAATTCTATTGCTTGGAAAGTCGCAGAACAAGCTTATGAAGAAAAAGCGTCTTTTGTATTAACCAATACTCCAGTTTCTTTAAGAATTGGAAAAATTCATGAATTATCTCGTAAAACAAAATCTATGGTTATTCCAGCAGATGCTACTTCCATACAAGATCTGGATATATTATTTGAAAAGACATTAGATCATTTCAGAGGAAAAATAGATTTTTTACTACATTCCATAGCTATGTCTATGAATATACGAAAAGGATTGACTTATCCCTCTATGAATTACGAATTTTTAAGAAAAGGATGGGAAATATCTGCTGTATCTTATCATAAAATTATGCAAACAGCTTGGAAAAAGAAAGCGATGAATAAATGGGGTTCTATTGTAGCTATAACATATATTGCTTCTCAACGATGTTTTCCACATTATGTAGATATGTCGGATTATAAGTCTTATTTAGAAAGTATTACTCGTAATTTTGGTTATTATTGGGGAATAAAAGAAAAGGTGAGAGTAAATACAGTCTCACAATCTCCTAGTATTACAAGAGCAGCAAAAGCCGTTAAAGGGTTTAATAAATTTTTTATTTTTTCTGAAAAAATATCTCCGTTAGGAAACGCTTCTGCTCGAGATTGTGCTAACTATATCATTACACTTTTTTCAGATTTAACAAGAAAAGTAACAATGCAAAATTTGTATCATGATGGAGGTTTTTCTAATACTGGAATAATTAGTGAAGCTCTGATTTCAGAAAATTACTGAAGAATGATGAAAAAAATTATAGCTCCATCCTTACTTTCAGCAAATTTAGCTTTTTTATATCGTGATATAGAAATGATAAATGAAAGTGAAGCAGATTGGTTTCATATTGATATTATGGATTCCTCTTTTGTTTCTAATATTTCTTTTGGATCTTTGTTTACTAAATATGTAAAAAAACACGCCCATAAACCCATGGATGTCCATTTGATGATCC
The DNA here is from genome assembly GCF_014251655.1 of Blattabacterium cuenoti. Taxonomy (NCBI): domain Bacteria; kingdom Pseudomonadati; phylum Bacteroidota; class Flavobacteriia; order Flavobacteriales; family Blattabacteriaceae; genus Blattabacterium; species Blattabacterium cuenoti. Next base: position 305,510 of record NZ_CP059225.1, on the reverse strand, counting down.
TACAACCAGAACGATATATAAAAGAGTTTAAAGATTGTGGATCCGATCATTTACATATTCATTATGAAGCTTGTATTCATTTACACAAAACTATTTATTCTATTAAAAAATATGGAATAAAAGTAGGTGTAGCTGTGAATCCACATACTCCAGTTTTTCTATTAAAAGATGTGATAAAAGATATAGATTTTGTTTTATTGATGAGTGTTAATCCTGGTTTTAGCGGTCAAAAATTTATTAAACAAACATATCAAAAATTAGAAGAAACCAAAGATTTAATATTACAAAAAGATTCTTCTGCACTTATAGAAGTAGATGGAGGTATTAATTTAGAAAATGCCTCTTTATTATTCAAAAATGGAGCAGATATATTAGTAGCAGGAACTACTATTTTTTCTAATTCTAATCCAAAAAAAATTATTCATAGATTATTAGAGGAATAAATAATATGATTTCTAAAAAAACTATACAAAAAATACTTTCTTCTTCTTGCATAGAAAATGTAATTGGAGATTTTGTAGAATTAAAAAAAAGTGGAATCAATTATAGAGGTTTAAGTCCGTTTTCTAATGAAAAAACACCTTCTCTTGTTGTATCTCCTACAAAAAAAATATGGAAAGATTTCAGTTCTGGAAAAGGAGGAAATATTATTACTTTTCTTATGGAACATGAACATTTTACTTATGTAGAATCATTGCGTTATCTTGCTAAGAGATATGGGATCAATATTGATCAAAAATTTTTGAATAGAATAGATCATAAAAAATATGAAAAACTATACTCCATACAAGATTATGCAAAACATTTTTTCATAAATCAATTATCTTTTACCAAAGAAGGAAAAGAAAATGGATTGAATTATTTAATTCAAAAAAGAGGGTTACATATGAAAATAATTCAAAAATTTGAATTAGGATATGCTCCTATTTATTGGAGTTCTTTTACGGACCATGCACTAAAAAAAGGATTTAAAATATGGGATATAAAAAAATCGGGTCTTTCTATTGTAAAAAAATATAACCATTTTGATTGTTTTCGTAAACGTGTAATGTTTCCAATCCATCATAGTATATCAGGAAGGGTTATAGGGTTCGGTGGAAGAAATATTGATTCTATTTCTTCAACAACCAAGTATATTAATTCATCAGAAAGTGAGATTTTTCAAAAAAGTAAAATTTTATATGGATTGTTCCAAACTAAAAAAAACATTATCAAAGAAGATCTTTGTTATTTAGTAGAAGGATATACAGATGTAATTTCTTTATATCAATCTGGAATAAAAAATGTGGTTTCTTCTTCTGGAATTTCACTAACCGTAGATCAAATTTTATTGATTAAAAAATTTACAAAAAATATTATTCTTTTTTATGATGGAGATCGTTCTGGAATTAAAGCTTCTTTAAGAGGAATTAATATGATATTGGAACAAACAATGAATTTACGAATTTTATTCATTTCTAATGGAGAAGATCCAGATTCTATATCTAAAAAATATTCTATTTCCCAACTAAAAGATTTTTTATCAAAAAATAGTTATAATTTTATTTCTTTTAAACAAAAAATATATGAAAAATTTCATCAAGATGATCCCATTAAAAAATCATTTTTTGTTTTAAATATTTTGAATAGTATTTCGAAAATATCCCATGTTATTCAAAAGGAATTATATTTGCAAGAAGCTTCCAAAGTATTAAGGATTCGTCAAGAAGTTTTAATGGATGAATTAGAAAAAATAAATAAAAAAAAAAAACTAAGGACGATAAGCACGGTTCAGGAACATAAAACGTTTTTTTATGAAAAAAAAGATGATTTTCCTTTTTTGGAAGAAGAATTGATTCGATTGATTTTGAATTATGGAAGTAAAATAATAACAAAATATAATAGAACGGTAAAAGAAGAAATATTGCATGTTTTTAAAGCCTATAAATTACGTTCTTTTTTGAAAGATAACCAAGAAATTTTTGATCAAATTTTTTCACAAAAAGAAAAAACATTCAAGTTTTTGGATAATAGAAAGAATCAAAAATCTTATTCATTATCCAAATGGGATAAAAAAGGAATACAAGTTCCCTCTAAAGAGGATCATATAGATCAATATGTTATAGATATTTTATTGAAATATAAATATTTGTATATTTCTAAATTGATAAAAAAAGAAATACAACATCATAAAACAACAAAAAATAATGACAGAAAATATTTTCTAAAAAGAATCATGTATTTAACAAATATAAAAAATAAACTTTCTAAAAAATTACATAGATATGTGTGATTCTTTTTTCTTTTTTTAGTAAAAATTTTTTTGGTAAATTACGTTGTGTAATAAATAAAACTAGAAAAAAATGAATACCTTAATTTCAAGAAAAGCCCATAATTTTACGGCTAGTGCGGTTATAAATGGGAAAGATATTGTACAAAATTTTACTTTAGAACAATTTCATGGAAGTAAGTATGTTTTACTTTTCTTCTATCCCAAAGATTTTACTTTTGTATGTCCCACAGAAATTTATGCATTTCAAGAAAACATAAAGTCTTTTGAAATGAGAAATGTACAAATCATTGCTGTATCTACGGATACAGAACAATCTCATTGGGCTTGGTTACAGATGCCAAAAGAAAAAGGTGGAATAGATGGGGTCACTTTTCCTATTGTTTCTGATATTAATAAAACTATTTCTCATAATTATGGAGTTTTATCTGGTAATTGGATTTGCAATCCTCCTTATGAGGAAGGGGGTCAATCTTCTACGGAACCTAGGGAACTTATTGCTTACAGAGGTTTATTTTTAATAGATAAAAAAGGAATTATACGACATCTTTTAATTAACGACTTCCCTTTAGGTAGAAATGTCCATGAAGCTATTCGTATGATAGATGCTCTTCAATATTATGAAAAAAGTGGGGAAGTATGTCCCGCTAATTGGACTAAAGGAAAAAAAGCAATGAAGGCGACTCATCGTGGAATTGTAGATTATTATAATAAATAAAAGTGGATCATATGGGATAGGACGATACGTAAATAATGATAGTAGTTACTTGATACTTACTGATTCATATTCAAAAAAATGTTGAAAAAAAAAATAGCATTTTATACTATGGGGTGTAAACTGAATTATGCAGAAACATCCACTATAGCAAGAAAATTTTCTAATTTATATTATCAACATGTCCCTTTCAATAGTTTTGCCGATATTTATGTCATCAATAGTTGTTCTGTTACAAGAAATGCAGAAATTGAATTTAAATACATTGTACGTTCTGCTATAAGAAAAAATTCCAAAGCTTTTATTATAGCAATAGGATGTTATGCTCAATGGAATCCTAAAGAAGTTTCTTCTATTACTGGAGTTGATTTAGTTTTAGGTTATGAAGAAAAATTTAAAATTATAGATTATTTGGGAAAAGTAAAAAAAAAATATGATGCAAATATTTTTTACAATACGTCCAAAAAAAATACTTTTTTTCCATCGTTTTCCGTTGGAGATAGAACACGATCTTTTTTAAAAATACAGGATGGATGTGATTATAAATGTAGTTACTGCATCATTCCCATATCTAGAGGATTCTCTCGTTCTGATAGTATAGAAAATATCTTGAAAAAGATTAAGTTTCTTTTAAAAAAAGGGGTAAAAGAAATTGTGTTAACAGGTGTTAATATTGGAGATTATGGAAGAAAAATTGGAAATACATTTTTTGATTTAATACAAGCTATCGACGATATAGAAGAAAAAGGAAGAATACGTTTATCCTCTATCGAACCTAATTTATTAAAATCTGAATATATTGAATTTTTGTCTAAAAGTAAACATTTTGTTCCTCATTTTCATATTCCTTTACAATCTGGTAGCAATGATATTTTGGTAAAAATGCATAGACGTTATAGAAGAGAACTTTACCAAGAAAAAATAAAAAAAATACGAGATTTAATCCCAAACGCTTATATAGGTTCAGATGTTATTGTTGGATTTCCTGGAGAAACACATAAACATTTTTTGGAAACTTATCATTTTTTAAAAAAATTAGAAATTTCATCTATACATATATTTACTTATTCTTCTAGACCAAATACAAAATCCATTGCTATACCTATACAGGAACATGTATCTAAAAAAATACAATGGAAACGAAATAAAATTTTGAGAGTTCTTTCGAAGAAAAAATATCGTTTGTTTTGTGAAAAACAAATTCATACGAAAAAAACAGTTTTGTTCGAAAACAATCATCCAGATAAAGAATATTTGTATGGATATACAGAAAATTATATTAGAACTAAAATCCCATTGAATTCATACAACGATGCTACTATATATAGAAATACATTACAAGATGTTTGGATAAGAAAAATAGATCAAGACGGAATTGTGATAGCAGAAATAAAAAAATCCATTTCATAGAATTTATTTTTTTATTTATGATGCATAGAAACAAATTCTACATCAAAAATTTCTTGAAAGGATTTTTTTACCATCTGTTTAACCTCCTGAAAAGAGATATCATTTTTTTTTAATTCTTTTTTTAAAGAAGTAACTTCTTGATTATAAATTCCACAAGGAATAATATGATCGAAATACCGTAAGTCTGTATTTACATTTAAAGCAAATCCATGCATAGTAACCCAACGACTTATTCTAATTCCTATTGCACATATTTTTCTTGATTTTCCTATTTGATTATGAAACCAAACTCCTGTTCTTCCTTTCTTTCGTTCTCCAATGATTCCATAATTTTTCCATAAAAAATGGATAATCACTTCTTCTAACATCCGAAGATATTTATGAATATCCGTAAAAAAATAATCCATATTCAAAATGGGATATCCTATAAGTTGTCCAGGTCCATGATAAGTGATATCTCCTCCTCGATCTGTTTTACAAAAACTAGCATTTATTTTTTTTAAAAATTCTGATGTAACCAATAAATGGTTATCTTTTTTTCCATTTTTACCTATAGTGTATACATGTGGATGTTCTACAAAAAGAAAATATCCTGCTTCTTTTTTATAAAATTTGTTATTTTCTTTTTTTTGGATGAGATCATCAAATAATTTTTTTTGATACTTCCAAGTTTCTTTATATTCTTTTTTTCCTAAATCTTCGAAAAAAAGTATTTTTTTTTTCATAAATATATAATATAATATAATCAAATGTACCTTCGTCTTGTTCATACCTTGGGATAGACAAAAATCAGTATATGTTATCAGAACAACAAATTATACGCATAAAAAAAATAGATCAACTAAAATCATTAGGTATAAACCCATATCCTTCAGAAGAATATATAGTTAATGATACAATATTTAATATAAAAAAAATTTTTACAGAAAAAAAAACCATTAGCATAGCTGGACGTTTAATGCGTTTTCGAATTTTAGGAAAAGCTTCTTTTGGAGAAATAAAAGACCATACAGGTTGTATACAAATCTACTTTTCGAAGGATCATTTATCTTCGGATAAAATGGGTAAGGAAGATACTTACAATATTTTTTTAAAAAAACTTATAGATATAGGAGATATTATTGGAGTGAAAGGTTTTTTATTTAAGACAAAAATGGATGAAATTACGGTACATGTTGATAAATTAACTTTATTATCCAAATCTATACGACCATTGCCACAAGTAAAAATAGATAAAAATAAAAAAATACATGATGCTTTTTCCAATACAGAACAACGTTATCGTATGCGTTATGTTGATCTTATCGTAAACGATCATGTAAAAGACATTTTTTTTAAACGTACGAGAATCATACAAAATATAAGAAATTTCTTGGATGAAAAAGGGTATTTAGAAGTAGACACCCCTGTTTTACAATCCATTCCTGGAGGAGCAATTGCTCGTCCTTTCGAAACCTATCATAATACACTTGGAATTCCATTATATTTACGTATAGCTAATGAACTTTATTTGAAAAGACTTATCATTGGTGGATTTCATGGAGTATATGAATTTTCCAGAAATTTCAGAAATGAAGGAATGGACCGTATTCATAATCCAGAATTTACTGTACTAGAGCTTTATGTAGCTTATAAAGATTATTACTGGATGATGAATTTTACAGAAAAACTGATGAAATACATATGGAATAAATTTAAAAAAAATAATCATATTAGTTTTAAAACTCCTTTTCCTCGTATTTCTATATTGGATTCTATTAAAAAATACACAGGGTTCGATCTACAAGAAATGGAAAAAGAGGAATTAAGAATAGTTTGTAAAAAATTGCATATAGAAGAAAATGTAAAAATGAGTAAATCCAAACTCATTGATAACATTTTTGAAGAAAAATGTGAAAAAAATTATATAAATCCTACTTTTATTATTGATTTTCCTATAGAAATGAGTCCTTTAACCAAAAAACATCGTTGTAAAAAAAATTTATCAGAACGTTTCGAACTTATTATAAATGGACAAGAAATTGCGAATGCTTATTCAGAACTTAATGATCCTATCGACCAAATGTATCGTTTTCGGGAACAAATAAAGTCAATAAAAAATGGAGACAAAAAAGATGAATCTATGTCTATTGATAAAGATTTCATACGAGCTTTGGAATTTGGAATGCCTCCTACTGCAGGAATTGGAATTGGAATCGATCGTTTGGTCATGTTACTAACTCAAAATAATTCTATTCAAGAAGTTTTACTTTTTCCACAAATGCGTCCAGAAAAAGTAATAAAAAAATAAATTATAATCCTAAAACTTTTAATCCGTTTATTGTAGCAATTTTTACCAAATGGTCTATATCATAATAATGACAAGCTTCTAACATAACACGTAATTCTATCCATAGATTTCCATCAGAAAAAGGTTTGTAGATATCACAGATGTTATCTGTTCCAAAAGCTACTATAATTCCTTCAGGGACCATCTCGTCCACTGGAGTGATAGAATTGTGGCTAGGAGTTAAATGTTCATTTCTGGTATGATCAATCCAAGCAATGGGACAAGATATGACCATTAAATTTGCTTTTTTCATTAATTGATATATTTTGTAACGATAAGTTCTATGATGAGCTGCCAAAGAAATACTATGGATAGCTACCACTTTTCCTTGCATTCCATATTCTATCGTTTTTTTTGCTAATTTTTCAGTTTCTTTTTCTTCGTTGGTATTAAATTGATCTACATGTACATGTACTATTTTTCCCTTTTTTTTAGCTGTTTCTAATAAAATATCTAAATGTTCGTCTTCTTTTCCATAATCTTTAGCAGGTAATCCACCAATGATATCTACAAATTCTATAGATTGATCAAACCAATATTTGGATTTTTTTTCTAATACTCCTTTAAGAACTTGATTGGCAAAACAAATATGAATAAAATTCCCATAATTATTTTTTAATTTTTTAGCAGCTTTTAAAGCTCTATCTTCAATAATCTCATCCACATCAATAAAAGTACACAAAGCTTGTGTTCCTTGCATGATAAAATATTCTACAGCTTTTTCCATACGTATATAAATATCATCTTCTGTAGATAAACGTTTCATTTCATCAACCAAATACCATTTTTTATTGATAGAAAAATAAGAATATTTGAAATTTTTTTTTGTTAGAGTATAAGCTCTATCTAAGTGGGAATGAGCATTTACCCATCCTCCTTTCTCTTTAATTTTTTCTATAAAAATTTTTTTAGGATTCATTTTTTTAAATGTTAGAAATCCAAATAACTTTTTTAGTTATAAAAAATGGTTCTTGAAAAAAATGCTTTAAAGAATATTCTATAGCATGGGGAAATCTTTTCATTTCCTCATAAATATTTCCTCCTTTTAGATATAAAGCTCCATTATAAAATGGATATTTTGATTTGTATTTAAATTTATTTTTTATCCAATTCTGAATAATATCTATTTTCGCTACAGCTCTAGTTACTACAAAATCAAATTTCTTTTCTAATTTTTCTGCGCGTATACAAATAGGTTTTGCATTTTTTAAATGAAGATCGTCTATGATTTTTTCTATAATTTTAATTTTTTTTCTAATAGAATCTACTAATATAAATTCTGTATGTGGAAAAACTATAGATAATGGAATTCCAGGAAAACCTCCTCCTGTACCTAAATCCATCACACATGATCCAGGAAAAAAAGAAAATACTTTAGCTATTCCTAAACAAAAAAGAATATGTTTTTGATAGAAATCAGAAAATGTTTTTCTGGAAATCAAATTTACATATGTATTCCAATATGCATATAATTTTTTTAAATAAGACAATTGATAGATTTGTTGATCCAATAAAGATGGAAAATATTTTTTAATTAATTCCATATAAATAGCATTTTAACGAATTAAATAAATTTATAACCAAATTTATTTAGATTTGTAATCATTTCAAATTCTAAATAAAATATCTATGAAAAATAGATTATCTCATCGTTTACAGAATATATCTTATTCGCAAACTATAGCTATGTCAGCTAAAGCTAGAGAATTGAAAAATAAAGGGTATGATATTATCAACTTAAGTTTGGGAGAACCCGATTTTTTACCTCCTAATTTCGTATTAAATGCCGCAAAAAAAGCTATAGATGAAGGGTACCATTATTACACTCCTGTATCCGGATATTTAGAACTTAGAAAAGTTATATGCAAAAAATTTTTACGAGATAATCATTTAACATATACTCCTTCTCAAATTGTAGTTTCTACTGGAGCAAAACAAGCTATCATGAATGTTCTTTTATCTTTGTTAAATAAAAATGATGAAGTCATTATTCCTGCTCCTTATTGGGTTAGTTATTTACAAATGGTAAAATTATGTGAATCTTGTCCTGTTGTAATTCAAACAACTATGAAAAATAATTTTAAGATTCATCCGGAACAATTAGAAAAAGCTATTACATGTAAAACTAAATTATTTATTTTTAGTACCCCTTGTAATCCTACAGGAAGTGTTTATTCTTATGAAGAATTAAAAAATTTAGCAGAAATTTTTAAAAAATATCCAAAAATAATGATTCTTTCTGATGAAATTTATGAACATATTTGCTACTCAGATAAACATACTACTAGTATTGCTATATTTTCTGATATTCATGATCAAGTTATCACACTGAATGGACTATCTAAAGCTTTTTCAATGACGGGGTGGAGAATAGGATATATTGGAGCTCCGGAATGGATATCCCAATCTTGTGATAAAATACAAGGTCAAATGACTTCTTGTGCCAATTCTATAGCACAAATAGCTGCTATTTCTGCATTAAAAGCTGATCCAAGTAAAATAGGATATATGATCAAAGAATTCAGAAAAAGAAAAAATTTAGTTTTTGATTTGATTAAAGAAATTAATGGGTTTCAACTAAATCAACCGGATGGAGCTTTTTATATTTTTCCAAAAGTTTCATCTTTTTTTGGAAAAAAATTACATGGAAAAATTATTCAAAATGCGGATGATCTTTCTGAATTTTTACTTGAAAAAGCTCAAGTAGCGACTGTAAGTGGAAGTGCTTTTGGAGATAAGGAATGTTTACGCATTTCTTACGCATCATCAAATGAAAAAATTATAGAAGCTTTCAATAGAATAAAAAAAGTATTAAAATAAAAATAATTTGGGTGGACGACCGGATTCGAACCGGCGACTTTCAGAACCACAATCTGATGCTCTAAACCAACTGAGCTACGTCCACCATTCATTAAAAATCATAACAAATATATGAACTATAAACAAAAACTTTCTATAATTTTTTTACAAAAAGAAAAAAGATCACTGTATATCCATTTTAGGATAGATTCTTTTTCTTGAATAGGATATAAAAGATGAATATTAGCACCTGCATCTAGTGTGAAATAGACATTTTTTTTGCTTTGTATTCTAAAATCCCATACGTTATGAATAACGTTAATGGTATTTGGTTTCATCCATAAAAAATAAGGTCTAGAGGTCATGATCATGGCATGAAGGGTTAAAGCTTCATGTTCTATCAATTCTCCAAATTCTTGCAAATCTCCTATTTTTAATATAGATATAAGTTTCTCCATATTTTTATTGGCACATTTAAATCTTTTTTTAGCATAAGGATGATTATTCATGAATTGATGTCCTTCTGAACTCAATATTTTTTTAGGTTTTTCATCAATGATCAAAATAGTATCCACCATTTTCGTAAAAATGGGATGTACTTGGTATGGATATGGAATAGCATAAAGATTATTACTTCCTTTTATGTATTGATGACGACCCCAAACTACCAGTCCAGGATAAATAGATCTGCAAGCACTTCCGGAACCTAATCTTGATAAAAAAGAAGCTTTTTTGAAAAAAAAATCTTTTTTTAAAGAAAAAACTAATTTTTTTTCTATTTCCATAATGCATAAAGCTAAAGAACTCATAGAAGAAGCAGAAGAGGCGATTCCACTACTATGTGGAAAAGTATTATAAGTTTCTATAATAAAATTAAAATCTCGTAAATAAGAACAATAAAATAAAATTCTATGAAAAAATTCTAAAATCTTTGGAGTAAAACTAGTTTTCTCTTTTCCAGAAAAAAAAACTTTTATAGATAAATTCCTTTTTCTTTTTTTCATAGAATAACTTAATCTAGTCTCTGTATATACTTTTTCTAGGGAATAACTAATAGAAGCATTCAACGGAATTTGAATTTTATTTTGATGTTTTCCCCAATATTTGATAAGAGCAATATTGGAAGGACTTTTTTTCGTTACGAATCCATTTGGATCTATAGAATATTTTTTTTTCCTATAACAAAAACTTTTCAAAAGTTAATCATTTTTTTTTATATAATCTAACATCTTTTGATCGTCAAATTCTCCCTCGGAACGAGCTATAACACAACTAGCTAATCCATTTCCTATAACGTTTACGGTAGTTCTAGCCATATCCATTAATTCATCTATTCCTACTATGGCTAATATTGGCCAATTAGGCAATCCAAAAGAAGCTACAGTAGCTAAAAGAATGACTAAAGATGCTCTAGGAACTCCCGCTACTCCTTTACTAGTTAAAATTAAAGTCAATCCTATAAATATTTGTTGACTAAAGCTCAAAGGGATTCCAGATGCTTGTGCTACAAAAACCGTTGCTAAAGATAAATATAGAGTAGTTCCATCTAAATTAAAACTATAACCTGTAGGAATCACAAAAGCAATAATTTTTCTTGGAACACCTAATTTTTCTAAATTTTCCATAAGTAGAGGTAAAGCAGATTCTGAACTTGTAGTAGCAAATGCTAGTGATACCGGTTCAGTCAATGCTTTTACAAAACCTTTTAAGGGGACTTTAATCCATAATAGGATAGGAAGTAATACAACTATCAAAAAGACAATTAAAGCAATATAAAGAGTGAATAATAACTGAAATAGGTTGTATAAAATGTCTAAACCCATATGTCCTACTGTATAAGCAATAGCAGATCCTACCCCTATGGGGGCAAAATACATGATAATTTTAGTGAATTTAAACATGATTTCCGAAAGACTTTCTGCAAATAATAGGATAGGATTTCGTTTTTTTTCTTCCAAAAAAACCATAGAAACACCGAAAATAACAGAAAAAACCACTATAGGCAATACATCTCCATGATAGATAGATTTTATAAAATTTTCTGGAAATACATGAAGAATCGTATTTTGCCAAGTTTTATTTTCTACTTTTGGTAATTCTTGTCCCATGATTCCTTTAGGAATCACAATTCCTACTCCAGCTTGAGATACATTAATAGCTATAAGACCAACGAACAAAGCTAAAGTTGTTACTACTTCAAAGTATAATAAGGATTTCCACCCCATGCTTCCTAATTGTTTAATATTAGAATGACTTGCTATTCCTACTACCAGAGTAGAAAATAATATTGGAGCAATAATAGTTTTTATTAACCTCAAAAATATTTGAGATAAAAACCTAAGTTCCACAGCAATTTTAGGAATATCTAATCCCATTTCTATTCCTATGATAATGGATAATAATATCCAAGTAGTTAAATCTTTTTTCAGTAAGGAATACAGTATGAAAATAGATATGACAAAGCATCGTAATATACAAAGAGTAAATTGATCCAATCCTAAAAAAGATTTGGATAAATGGATAAACACATATGCTAAGACACTCAAAAAAGCTATTAATAAAACTTTTTCTTTTTTTACTTTCATTCCAATACTCATTTTGTAAGATTCAACATATCTCAATATATTAAAAAATACTCGGTAACAGACCCGTAGGGACTCGAACCCCAACTAACAGAACCAAAATCTGCTGTGCTTCCGTTACACAACGGGTCTATGAAAAATGTAAATATATATCATTTTTTTTCAAAAACATTATAAATTTTAGCTAAATTTAGTCTACTTTGATTAAAAACCTTTTTTCTATAAAAATATGCAGAAAGTATGTATCTAAGGTTTTTATTAATTATTAAAAATTATGTCTGTGAAAATACGTTTAAAAAGAATTGGTAAAAAACATAGACCTATCTATCATATAGTTGTAGCTGATTCCCGTTCTCCAAGAGATGGAAAGTTTATTGAAAAACTAGGAACTTATAATCCTCATACGGATCCTCCTACCACTGTATTAAAAATGCAAAATGCTGTATTATGGTTAATGAAAGGAGCACAACCTACCAATACGGTAAAATCTATTTTTTCTAAAAACGGGGTATTACTAAAAAAACATTTATTGGAAGGAATAAAAAAAGGAGTTTTAAGTGATGAAGAATCCAATCAAAGATTTCATATATGGTATAAAAAAAAATATAGAATTTAGTAGGTAATATGGAAAATTATAATTTTTTTCAAAAACTTGAGATTAAAAAAATTATGTAGATCAAAATAGACTAAACGTCGTTCTACTTGTACTTTATAATAAGTAAGTAGAGAAAAGGTTTACTTTTTAATTTTTTTCCAAAAAATTTATCTACATATTATTATTAGATCTTAGATAAAAGAGCCGTTTCTTATTTTACATTCATATATTAATAGGGGGTCCTACTTTCTTTATAATAAATAATGAAATTGATAAATTGTTATAACACATGTCTATATTCATAGAAACTATTTTTAATCCTTTTCTAGCATACTCATCAAATCTTTTTCCTTTTGTTTTTTTTTAAGGAAAAAAAGAAAGTGGAAATTGATTTATCCCATAAATTTTTGGATATTTTTTTTTGATAAGTTTAGGAATAATATCCAAAATTAGAAGATGAATGATATTCTTATGAATCGAAAAAATTAAGGGGGGACCGTCTAATTTTATTAGAATATCTGGGTATAAGTTTCTTTGTAATTTTGAATATGATCTACTTTGTTGGTAGAGTCCGGTTTGTTAATACGATCGATCAATAAACCTGTTGTAATAATAAGAGGATCTACAAGATAGATATTAGATTTTAAATTCTAGTAATTAATTTTTTGATTCAAATTTTTAGATCGGTTTCAAGTAATGTATAACAATAAAAAAAATTCCTAAAATAATTCTATAGTATCCGAATAATTTAAAATTATTTAAGTATTTCATAAAATATTTGATCGCCATCATTCCCGTTATGAACGATACTATATTTCCTACAAATAATAATTCTATTTCTTTAAATGTAAAAGCATTTAATTGAAAATAATAATCAAATAATTTTTTGCATGTTGCAATTCCAATAACAGGAACAGATAAAAAAAAAGAAAATTCGATAGATTTTCTCCTATTAATATTTTGTAGCATACAAGCAATAATAGTAGCAGCACTTCTAGATACACCTGGTATCAAAGCCATACATTGAAATAATCCAATAATGAAAGCTTTTAAATAAGTAATATTATTCATTTTTTTTGGAAAATTTTTTTCATACAAATTTTCTACTTTAAGAATAACGAATCCTCCTATAAAAAGAGAAATAGCTACTACAAGTGGATTGTTTAACAAAAAATGGATTATCCTATTCAATAACAAACCCAAAATTCCTACAGGAAAACTAGCCAAAATAATTTTTATATAAAAATTCCATTTTTGAAAAAAAAACTTTTTTCTATACAAAAATACTACCGATAAAACGGCTCCAATCTGAACAGAAATAAGAAATAAATTGGTTATTCTATCATGAAGAATGCCCATTATGGAAGCAATAAGGATCATATGTCCTGTAGAAGAAATAGGAAAAAACTCTGTAATTCCTTCAATAAATCCTAATAGGATTGATTGAATATAATTCATAATAATTTATTTTTATTAGTTTATACATTAATTTTTGCATGTATTGCATTTTCCTCTATAAAATTTCTACGTGGGGTAACTTCATCTCCCATAAGAATAGAAAATGTTTTTTCTGCTTTAAAATCATTTTCTATTTTCACTTTTCGAAGAGTTCTATTTTTTGGATTCATAGTTGTTTCCCAAAGTTGTTCTGCATTCATTTCTCCTAATCCTTTGTAACGTTGAATATGGACATATTTTCTTCCTCCTAGTTGATGAAGAATATTTTCCCTTTCTTCATCATTCCAAGCATATCTATAATGATTTCCTTTTCTAATTAAATAAAGAGGTGGGGTAGCAATATAAATATGCCCTTTTTCTATTAAGGGTTTCATATAACGAAAAAACAATGTTAAAATTAAAGTAGAAATATGACTTCCATCTATATCAGCGTCTGTCATTATAATAATTTTGTTGTATCTCAATTTTTTTACATTTAAAATTTTTTGATCTTCTTCTGTACCAATAAAAACTCCTAAAGAAGTAAATATATTTTTTATTTCCTCATTTTCAAATATTTTATATTGAATAGCTTTTTCTACATTAAGAATCTTTCCTCGTAAAGGTAAAATAGCTTGAAATTTTCTATCTCTTCCTTGTTTAGCTGTTCCCCCAGCAGAATCTCCTTCCACCAAATAAATTTCACAGTTTTCTGGATTATTGAAAGAACAATCAGCTAATTTTCCAGGTAAAATACTATTGTGAAAGGGATTTTTCTTTTGTATCAATTCACGAGCTTTTCTAGAAGCCTGACGTGCTTTAGCTGCTAATATAACTTTATCAATAATTTTTTTTCTATCACTAGGATGTTCTTCTAAATATATATTTAGCATTTCTCCAACAATTTTATCTACAATACCTCCAACTTCATGATTGCTTAACTTCGTTTTAGTTTGTCCTTCAAATTGCGGTTCCATTACCCGAACAGATATAATAGCTGTAATTCCTTCTCTAAAATCATCTCCAATCAATTCTACTTTATCCTTAGATAAAAAACCATATCCATCTATATATTTTTTTAACGTTCTTGTTAAAGCTCTTCGAAACCCAGACAAATGAGTCCCTCCTTCATAAGTATTGATATTATTCACATAGGAATAAATTTTTTCTTTAAAAGAAGTATTGTATTGCATGGCAATTTCTACAAAAGTATTATCTTTCTCTCCTTCAATAAAAATCATATTCTTAATTAAAGATTCTTGATTTTTATCTAATATCGGAAGATATTCTTTTAATCCATTTTTAGAAAAAAAAGATTCTTTAATGTTATTTCTTTCGTCTTTTAAAAATAAAAATAATCCTTTATTTAGAAAGGATAATTCTTTTAATCTGTTAGCTATTATTTCATAATTATATGTAATGGAATTAAAGATAGATTGATCCGCAATATAATGAATTTCAGTTCCTTGCATATTTGTTTTTCCCAAACATTTGACAGAATCAATAGCTTTTCCTTTTAAATACTCTTGTTGATAAATTTTTCCGTTTCGGTAAATGGTAGCTATAAGTTTTTTAGACAAAGCATTAACACAGGATATCCCTACTCCATGTAACCCTCCAGAAACTTTATAAGAATTTTTATCAAATTTTCCACCTGCACCAATTTTAGTCATAACTACTTCAAGGGCAGATATCCCTTCTTTTTTATGAATATCTATTGGAATTCCACGTCCATTATCTAGTACAGTTATAAAACCATTTTTGTGAATCGTTACCCATATTTTATTGCAAAAACCGGCTAAGGATTCATCTATAGAATTATCTATTACTTCGTATACTAAATGATGCAACCCTCTAGTCCCTACATCTCCAATGTACATAGAAGGTCGTAGTCGGATATGTTCTATTCCTTCAAGAGATTGAATACTATCTGCTGTATAATCTTTTATAGTATGATGTTTTTTATTCATAATTGATTCATTAATTAAAATTAGAAATTTTTCTTTTTTTACATAAAAATTTATAGTTTTATATGTTAAAGATAGAAAAAATATAAAAATGTTTTTTTCGTGAAAATTTGGAATAATAAGATAGATTTTAGTTTTGATAAGAAAATAGAAAATTTTACTTCAGGTAAAGATTCTAAAATAGATTTACTTTTAGCTCCACATGATATTATTGGAACCATAGCTCATGTTATCATGTTAAAAAGTATTGGATTATTAAATAAAAAAGATCTAAAAATTTTAATTTATGAATTACGTAATATTTATGTAAACGAAATATTAAAAAATAACTTTCAAATTCATGAAGGAATAGAAGACATTCATTCTCAAATAGAAATTTTGTTAACTAATCGTTTAGGAGAAGTAGGAAAAAAAATACATAGTGGTAGATCTAGAAATGATCAAATTTTATTAGATTTGAAACTTTTTATTCGTGCAGAAATACAAGAAATAGTTTCTATTACTTATTCTCTTTTTGACTTATTACTAGAATTAAGTGAAAAATATAAAAATATATTAATGCCAGGTTATACTCATTATCAAATAGCTATGCCTTCTTCTTTTGGTCTTTGGTTTGCTGCATATGCAGAAAGTTTAATAGATGATTTATTATTAATTCGTACGGCATATCGTATTGTAAATAAAAATCCACTAGGTTCTGCTGCTGGATACGGTTCTTCTTTACCTTTAAATAGAAAAATGACAACGTATTTATTGGGATTCGAAGAGTTGAATTATAATGTAATATATGCTCAAATGGGACGGGGTAAAATGGAAAGAATAGTTTCAGAATCTATTGCTTCTTTAGCAAATACTTTAAGTAAAATGGCTCAAGATATTTGCTTATATTCAAATCAAAATTTCAATTTTATTAGTTTTCCTGATCATTTAACTACTGGATCCAGCATTATGCCTCATAAGAAAAATCTAGATGTTTTTGAAATGATACGAGCTAAATGTAATAGAATGATTTCATTACCTAATGAAATTTCTTTGATTTCTTCTAATTTATGTTCCGGATATCATAGAGATTTTCAAGTAATTAAAGAAAGATTTATTCCTATTTTTGAAGAAATAAAAAAATGTTTTTCTATGTTTAAGTATATGTTACGTCATATCATAGTTAGAAAAGATATTCTTAAAGAAGAAAAATATAAATATTTGTTTAGCGTAGAAGTAGTGAATAGACTTGTTATTGAAAAAGGATATTCTTTTAGAGAAGCTTATAAAAAAGTAGGGGTAGAAATACAAAACAACTGTTTTAAACCTTTTACAAATAGTTTTTATTCTCATGAAGGAAGTATAGGAAATTTATGTAACAAACAAATTAGAAATTTGATGAAAAATGTGATAAAAGAATTTGACTTTGATAAAATTAATGAAGTAGTAAAACGTTTAGTTTATCGTCATATTCATTTTGACGATTCTTCTATGAATCCAATTTTTTTTTAAGTTGCATAGATTTTTTATAAAACCAATCTTTTATTTTTTTATGATGTCCAGACAAAAGTATTTCTGGGACGCCCCATCCTTTATAAACTAATGGACGAGTATAAACGGGAGGAGCGATCACGGTTTTTTCTTGAAAAGAATCCGTAAGAATAGAATCTCTATTTCGTATAACTCCAGGAAACAATCTAGTTACAGCTTCTACTAAAACAGCAGCCGCTAATTCTCCTCCAGATAAAATATAGTTTCCAATAGATATTTCTTTAGAAATTAAGTGATCCCTAATTCTCTGATCAATTCCTTTGTAACGTCCACAAAGAATGATAATATTTTTTTTATAAGTTAAAGATTGAGCATATTCTTGCGAAAAAATTTGACCATCAGGAGTCATGAAAATGATTTCATCATAATTTCTTTCTGAAAAAAGTTTTGAAAAACATCGATATACAGGTTCTATACGAATAACCATACCGGATCCTCCTCCATAAGGATAATCGTCTATTTTTTTTCGCTTTCCTAATCCATATTGACGTAAATCGTGAACATAAATATCAATAAAACCTTTATCTATAGCTCTTTTTATCATAGAATTAGAGAAAGGACTATGAAGAATTTCAGGAACTATACTAATAATATCTATACGCATTATTTTTTTTTTTTTTTGAATATACACTTTGACTAATAATCTAGGAATGAAACTAATGAAAAAATTCTACCTTTGTGAATAATTTATAAAAATGAATTATGTTGTATCGATAATAGGACGTCCTAATGTCGGAAAATCGACTTTATTTAATCGTATCTTAGGAAAAAGGAAAGCGATTGTTCATGCCACTAGTGGGGTAACAAGAGATTGTATTTATGGAAATTCAGAATGGAATGGAGTCCAATTCTCTGTAGTAGATACAGGTGGTTTTACGACATCAAAAAATAATGTACTTGAAAAAGAAATAAAAAAAAAGATCTATATAGCTATCCAAGAGGCTCATGTCATTTTATTTTTAGTAGACATAAAAATGGGAATATTAGATACAGATAAAGAAATAGCTCAAATACTAAGAAAATGTCAAAAAATAGTTGTATTAGTAGTAAATAAAGTAGATAACGTAAAATCTATATATTCTGACACAGATTTTTTTTGTTTAGGTTTTTTTAATTATTACTATATATCAGCTATAAATGGAAGTGGAACAGGAGAATTATTAGATAAATTAGTAGAAATTTTAAAAAAAGAAGAATTCGTTCAAAAAAATGAATCTATCATAGAAAAAAAGGTTATTCCTCGTTTTTCCGTTGTAGGACGACCAAATGTTGGAAAATCTACTTTAATAAATTCTTTTTTAGATAAATACCATCATATTGTCACGGATATTTCTGGAACTACAAGAGATAGTCTTGATGTTTTATACAAAAAATTTGGATATGAATGTATTTTATTTGATACTCCTGGAGTAAGAAAAAAATCAAAAATAAAAGAATCCATAGAATTTTATTCCACTATGAGAAGTTTGAAAACCATAGAATATACTGATGTTTGTTTTTTAATGATAGATGCAGTAAAAGGATGGGAAAAACAGGATATGAACATTTTTAGATTAGTGAAAAAAAATTATAAAGGAGTTATAATTCTTATTAATAAATGGGATTTATTTCATAAAAATATGCAGAAAAATTTAGAATCTTTTATTAGAAAAAAAATATATCCATTTTATAATGTTCCTATTCTTTTTATATCTGCTAAAAATAAAGATGGAATACATGATATTATACCTATAGCTGATCAAGTTTTCAAATCACGTACAAATAGATTAAAAACAAATATTTTAAATAAAATTATGTTGCCAATTTTAAAAAAAAATCCTCCTCCTTCTATAAAAAAAAATAAGTTAATCACCATCAAATATTGTACCCAACTTCCATCATGTACTCCAAAATTTATTTTTTTTTCGAATTTTCCTCAATACATCAACAAATCTTATAGAAGATTTGTTGAAAATAAGATTCGTTATCATTTTGACTTTATAGGGGTCCCCATAAAAATTATTTTTAGAAAAAAATAATTTTTTAGGATTGATTATCTTATTACCTGATCATCCCCATACCGTGATAACACATTTAAGAGGACAATTAATAGAAAAAAATCAATCTTATTTAATAATAGATTGTCATGGAGTAGGGTATCATATTTATATATCCTCATATACTTATTCTTATTTGTTAGCAGAAGAAGAAGGAAAAGAGATATATATACATACATACCTTTTTATAAAAGAAAATAAATATGGGTTGTATGGTTTTTTTGAAAAAATAGAGAGAAAAATATTTTCTTATTTGATATCCGTAAATGGAATAGGTCCAAATTCTGCTATCATGTTATTATCTTGTCTCACTCCATATGAGATAGAAAAATCTATATATAAAGAAGATATTCAAGTATTTAAAAAAGTAAAAGGAATTGGAACAAAAACAGCTAAAAGAATTATTATTGAATTAAAAGATAAAATCTCTAAAGAGATTATGAATAATTCTAAAAAAGAAAAAAACGTAAAATTTTCTGAAAAAACATCTGTAAAAAAAGAAGCTTTAAACGCTTTGATTGTTCTCGGATTTTCTGCTAAAGAATCTAAAAAAGTTTTAGATGATATTTTAGATAAACATCCAGAATTTTCTATAGAAAATATCATTAAAGAATCTTTAAAAAAATTGTAAAAAATTATTTTCAATTATTATGAAATTTTTTTATCCATCAATTGTAGTGTTTCTTTTTTTATTATCTATATTTGATCTTATTGTTGGGTTAATTAATGATGCCGTTAATTTTCTGAATTCTGCTATTGGATCTAAAGTCGCTTCTAGAAAAACTATCATGTTTTTTGCTAGTTTAGGTATTTTATTAGGAGCTTTTTTATCTAGTGGAATGATGGAAGTAGCAAGAAAAGGTGTTTTTGACCCTTCCTATTTTTATTTTTCAGATACTATCTTTATTTTCTTAGCAGTTATGATATCCGATATAATTTTACTGGATATTTTTAACACTTTAGGACTACCTACTTCCACAACGGTATCTATGGTTTTTTGTTTATTGGGTGGGGCTTTTAGTATAGCGATGATCAAGATGACTTCTCCATTAAATAATGAACCTTTTCATCATTTAACTTTGTACATTAAAGCAGAAAAAACATTCATTATTAGTATAGGTATTTTTTTATCTATTGTAATTTCTTTTATTTCAGGAGCTTTTATTCATTATTTTATTCGTTATTTTTTCAGTTTTGAATATGAGAAAAGATTAAAAGATGTTGGAGTGATATGGGCTTCCATTTCTTTAAGTTGTATGACTTATTTTCTCCTTGTAAGAGGATTACATAGTACTATTAATGAGGATAATCATATAGGATTTTCCTTATTCATTCAACATTTTATTAAATGGATTCACCATAATTTTTTTGTTTTTTTAATACTATTATTTTCAACATGGGCTATTATAGCAAAAATATTGGTTTCTTTAGGATATAATATATTAAAATTTATTGTTTTATATGGAACTTTTTCTTTAGCTATGGCTTTTGCAGGAAATGATTTAGTAAACTTTATAGGGATTCCTATAGCTGGAATCCAGTCTTATCATATATGGAAAAAGGCTGGAAGCCCCCCAGCTGAAACATTTAATATGAAAAATCTATCTGATAACGTAGAAGTTCCATCTTTATTTTTGATTTTTTCAGGGATGATTATGATATTCACTCTTTGGTTTTCTAAAAAAACAAAAAATATCACCAGTACAGAAATTAATTTAAGTAGACAAAATGAAGGACCAGAAAAATTTTTATCTAATTCTTTTTCTAGAGGTATTGTACGATTTTTTTTATATTTAGGAAATCATTTTTTTAAATTATTACCTAAAAGATTTTTGGTTCAAATAGAAAAAAATTTTAAGAGAAACAAATCCAAAGAAAACGTTGCTTTTGATCTAGTTAGAGCTTCTGCTAATTTAACCATATCTAGCATATTGATATCTATAGCTACGGTTCAAAAATTACCACTATCTACCACTTTTGTCACTTTTATGGTCTCTATGGGAACCTCTCTTTCAGATAGAGCTTGGGATAGAGAAAGTGCTGTTTATAGAGTCTCCGGTGTATTAAAAGTGATAAGAGGATGGTTTCTTACAGGATTAATAGCTTTTACTATGGCAGGAGTGACGGCTTCTTTTTTATATTTTTTTAGAGAATGGGCTTTATCCTCTCTCATTTTTTTAATATTATTTGTTTTTTACAAAAGTTATAAAAACTATCATAAAACACAAAAAAAAGAAGAAAATAAACCGTTTATTGGAATAGTAACCCTTACTTTAGAAAATACTTTAAACACCACCTTTGATATTCTACAACCTATACTTGAATACATAGAGAATATTTATAAAAATAGTATAGAAGGAATTACTAAAGAAAATTTAAAAACTCTTCAAGATAGCCGAAATAATTTTTTATTAGTAGAAAAAAATTTTACAAGAATTATGCATAATTCTTTAATTCAAGTTATTAGAAAAACAAAAAATAATGAAAAACCTATTTCTGGAATACTTTATCTACATATATACAACAAAACAAGAGAGATTATTGAGTCCTCCGACATTATCACTAATCACACTTTATTTCATGTAATTAATAGCCATAAACCTTTAAAATATCAACAGAAAAAAAATCTAATAATACTTGAACATCTTATGATTGAACATTTCAAGATTATCAAACAAATAACAATAGATAAAAATTGTAATAAGATTCAACTCTCCTATCCCATTCAAAATAAAATTATACAAAAAATAGAAGAACAAATAAATCAACAGGTAATGGGGATCATTCATCAAAAATATGGAACAAAAAATACATTTTTAATGTTAGATCTTCTTTTACAATCAAAAAAAATAACAGAAAGTATAGAAGATATTATTCTATTATATCATGATATACCTCTATCATCATCCAAAAAAGGAGCAGCTTTTCTAGCTTGTTAGTTATTTTTTTTAATTTAACATGAGGCTACATCCTCTAATATCTGAAAAATCCGTTCTTCCTAATACTTGAAATTCCTCATCATTGATTTTTTTTCCTAAATCTTCGGTAGAAATAAAAGGACATGATAAGTAATTTGATAAATCGATAATATCAATCCCTCCTATTTTATTATTTTTTATGTGAATAAAAGGATCTTCCGGGTCTCGGATATATATTTTCATCCAAGGAGGACATCGGAAAATTCCATTTTTTTTTGCATATGCTTGAGAAAGCAATTCTGTCATTCCATATTCCGAGTGTATTTCCTTTACATAAAAAGCATTTTTTAAAAAATCATGCAATTCTTCTCTAATTATCTCTTTTCTTTTTCCTTTCATTCCTCCAGTTTCCATAATTATGATTTCTTTATTTTCCATTTTTTCCATATTATGTATAAAATCTAATAAAGAAAAACTAAGTCCAAAAATAAAAATATTATCCTCATTTTTTTCATAAATTAACCGTCTTTTTTTTTGATAAGGAACGAAAAAACTTCCATTTTTATGGGTTTCTTGTATCAAATATTTAGCCATATAAATTAAAGAAGAATCTTTCCTTCTATCAGAAGGAAAAAATCCTAAAAACTTAAAATTTTTTATTGGACCGTAAAAAAATTCAAATCCATTTTTAATGCTATTAATGTAAATGCTTAAATCTGCTATATAATGTGTACTTTTTATCCCTGTAGTTCCGCTGCTACTGAAAACAATATCTGGGGAAGTCTTCCTACTATTACTCCAAATACGATGAGTTTTAAAAAAAGATATAGGTAAAAAAGGAATTTCAGAAATGTTTTTTATTTCTAATGGATTTACTTTTAAATATTGAAGATAATTTCTGTAAATATTATTATGATGAACTTGATAATGAAATATATCTAATGTTAAATCTTCAAATTCTTTTTTAGATAATATTGAAAAAATTTTTTTTTTAAAATTCATACATTTATTTTAAAATAAAAATATAATTCTTTCAATTTATTAAATAAATATCCTTTTTTATAGAAAAAAAATTGAAATTCTTTTTCAAAAGAATTTTGAAAAAAATTATAAGGAACTATACTTATTTTTTTATTTGTCTCTTTTAATAAAAAAAGACATATTGATATATAAAAAAAATATTTTATCATACCTAATATCGCCCCAATTAATCTATCCATTGGGGTCATCCATGTAATCAACATTATAAACTTTATTATTTTTTTAGTTAGAAAAGCTGAAAAAATTATAGAACATAATGAAATTGTGATAGAATAAATTATCAAAAAATCAGATTCCTTATTTTCTATTTTTTTTAATATTTCTGTTACATAATTGAATATATAAGTTCCTTTATAAATAAGGATAAAAAATATCATAAATACAAAACATTGAGAGACTAATCCTTTTTTATACCCATGATATCCTCCATATAAAACTATAATGATAATAATTATATCTAATATGTTAAACACATTAAAAAAATTTATATCATGCATCATCATATCAATAATTGGAATAAAATCATATTATATATACGAAATCATTTTTCCATAGAAGGGAAAGTTGATATTATTGGAATTATTTTTTTAATAGGAATCCAAGAACTTGGAAAAGGTAAAAATAAATTTTTAAATAGAGATGATAAAATTAATATTTTGCATATTGCAATATGTAGAATTCTGGAACCTTTTGGTTATTATTTATTTATTGGAAGAGATAAGGATGGATGGCCCCACTATACACTAAAAACACAGATTCCTTTTAATAAGGAAGAACAATTGTTCTTATTAAAAAAAGCAATTATTCGTTATATGTGTGAAGAAAATATTATTGAATAAATATGGATAAAAAAATAAATAAAATAAAAGAAGAAATAAAGTGTTTTTCTATTAAAACATATCATGACTCAGAAACATTCAGAATTAAATTTTTAGGAAAAAAAAAGGGAATTATAACCATTTTTTTGAAAGAATTAAAAAAAGTTTCTATTCATAAAAGAAAAATTTATGGAAAAATTATTAATGAATTAAAAAAAGAAGTTCAAAAAAAAATAAGTATTTTTCTATCTCAGAATGAGATTATAAACGAAAAAATACAAAAATACGATCCCACTATTCCTGGAAAATCAATAGAAATAGGATCTTTTCATCCCATATCTATTCTAAAAAATAGAATGATAGACATTTTTATGAAAATTGGGTTTACTTATGTAGATGGACGTGAAATAGAGGATGATTGGCATAACTTTACGGCTTTAAATATTCCTATTGATCATCCATCTAGAGATATGCAGGATACATTCTTTTTATACAAGGATCCAGATATTTTGTTGCGAACACATACATCTTCTGTACAAATACGATATATGAAAAAACATCGTCCTCCTTTTCGTGTTTTATCTATAGGAAAAGTATATAGAAATGAAACTATTTCATCACATTCAAATTTCATGTTTCATCAAGCAGAAGGATTTTATATAGATAAAAAAGTTTCTTTTTCCGATTTAAAACAAGTAATTCATTATTTAATGACTTCTCTTTTTGGAAAAGCAAAAATAAGATTTCGTCCTTCTTATTTTCCGTTTACAGAACCTAGTGCGGAAGTAGATCTATATTGTAATAGTGGATGGGTAGAAATTATGGGTTGTGGAATGATAGATCCAAAAGTATTAAAAAACGTAGATATTGATTCGGAAACTTATTCAGGATTTGCTTTTGGAATAGGAATAGAACGTTTGTCTCTAATAATTTATAATATAAAAGATATCCGTATGTTTTTTGATAATGATGTACGTTTTTTAAAACAATTTACAAGTGAGTTTTAGAATGATATTTGATTTCTTTGTCTAAATACTTCATATAGAATAATACCACAAGCTACAGAGACATTTAAAGAAGAAATTCCTTTCATATTTACTGGAATTTTTGCTTTTTCATAGGACATTTCTAAATATTTAGAAGAAATTCCTTTTTCTTCATTTCCTAGTATTATAGCTATTGGACCAGAAAAATCAATATCATACCAAGATGTATCAGATTTTTCTGTGGCCGATACTATTTTTAATCCAGAGTTCATTAAAAACTCTATAGTATTCTTAATATTTTTTTCTTTACATATTGGAACTTGAAACAAAGCTCCAGAAGAAGTTTTTATAGAATCCGATCCAATCATTGCTGTATTATTTTTTGGAATAATAATAGCATCTACTCCTGCACATGCAGAAGTACGTATTATAGATCCAAAGTTTCTTATATCCGTAATACGATCTAGAATGATCAAAATTGGATTTTTCCCTTTTTCATAAAATATAGGAAGTAAATCTTCTATATGATAAGTTTTTATAGGAGAAAGTAGAGCGAAAACTCCTTGATGATTTTTATTTTTTAATTGGTAAAATTTGTTTTTTGGAACAATTTGAATAGGAATATTTTCTTTTTTGGAAATATTGATTAAATGTTTGTACCCGTTAGATCTTTGTCTAAATCCTCTTAGAAAAAAAAGTTTACTAATAGATTTTTTAGCTAAAATAGCCTCTATTAATGGATGTATCCCATAAATAATTTCTAATTTTTTCATAATCCATAAAGAACTCAATGCCTTTTTTTATCAAAAATTTTAGGAATGGATTTATTTAATAAATTTCTGATAAAAAATCTTATAATTCTTTTACAAAAAAGAAATATAAAAAGAAAGATAAAAAAATATAAAATAGTTAAAATTCCAAATCCCAAAACATAATTTTTCAAATAAAAAGAAAGGAAAAAACATAATGATAGACTTGATGAAAAAAAAATAATAATGCAAAATATCAATAGAAAAAAATAAAAAAAAATATCTGTCATGATGTAAATCAATTCTCTCATTATCTTATTCTTAATAATAGCCCATTTTCTATGAATAAAATTTCTAATAAAAATAAAAAACATCCTATAAATCTATAACTATAAAAAATAAAAATTTATTAAGTTCCTAGTTCATCTTCTACTTGATCCATTTTATCTTTTATTTTATCTTTTATTCTTCTTTTTGATTTCCATCTAGATTCAAAGTCTGATTTAATTCTATGTACTTTTTGTCCAATTTTTTTACTAATTTCCTGTAAATTATCTCTTAGTTCTTCTGTTTTTTTTCCTAATATATTTTTTATTTTATCCTCTTTTCTTGAAGATAATAAAATTCCTACCATTAAACCAGCCATGGTTCCTATAATAACTCCTAAAAAAAAACTTCCTCCTCTTTTCATAAAGAATAACAATTTTATAATATTTTTATAGATAAATTTAATCATTACAATATTTACGTACAAAATTGTATTTGTGTATTTATGAAATATTTTTACATGTTTATTAAAACAAATTTTTCTCTAAAAAAATTAAATACATTTGGAATAAATGTCTATGCTCATTATTTTATAGAAGTGAAAAGTATAGAAGAAGTAAAAAAAATTTTTTATCTGTATCCATCTATTCCTAAACTTTTTTTGGGAAATGGTAGTAATATTCTTTTTTTGAAAAATTATTATCCTGGATTAGTAATGAAAATAGGAATCAAAGGAAAAAAAGTAATAAAAGAAGATGATAATCAAGTTATTGTTCAAGCTTTTGCTGGAGAAAACTGGAATGAATTTGTAAAGTGGACTATTAAAAAAGGATTTAGTGGTTTAGAAAATTTATCATGGATTCCTGGAACTGTTGGAGCTTCTCCAATTCAAAATATTGGAGCATATGGAGTAGAAATAAAAGATACTTTACTAAAAGTACAAGCATATGAAACGAATAATAGAAAAATCATAGAATTTACACATGAAGAATGCCAGCTAAAATATCGTGATTCGTTTTTTAAGCATTATCATTACAAAAACAAATTTCTTATTCTATCTGTTTCTTTTATTTTAAAAAAAAAATATAATAAATTGAATACTTCCTATGTAGGAATAAAAAAAGAATTAGAAAATATGAATATTAAAAAACCTACTATTCATGATTTAAGTAAGGCCATTTTTAATATTAGACGTAGAAAAATTCCTAATCCAAAACAAATTGGAAATGCTGGTAGTTTTTTTTTGAATCCTATAGTAAAAATATTAGATTTTAAAAATATAAAATATAAATATCCCAATATTATGGGGTATGATATTTCTAATGATAAAATAAAATTATCTGCTAACTCATTAATTGAAAATATAGGATGGAAAGGAAAAAAAATTGGAAATGTGGGAACATACAAAAAACAACCTATAATTTTAGTCAATTATGGAAAAGCTAGTGGAATGGATATATATTCTTTTTCTAAAAAAATAATAAAATGCATCAACAAAAAATTTGGTATTTTTTTATCAAAAGAAGTAAATATTATACGATAAGTAAATAAATGAAAAAATTATTGGGATATTCCATTTCATATAATTTGATAAAAACTTGAATTTATGTCAATGACTATGATTTTAGAAAAATCAAAACAATATATACAAAAAAAAATCAAAGAAAAACCTGATTTTGGTATTTTATTATTAGGAAATTTATTTGATAAATTTATAGAGGAAATACAAAATCCTATATGCATTTCTTATGAAGAAATTCCTCTTTTTTCTACAAAAAATTTATATGGAAAATTTTTATTTGGTCAAGTAGAAGGTAAAAATGTAGTATTTTTAATAGAACCTTTTTATGAAGAAAAAAACTGGTCCAACTTCACTATTATTTTATGTAAAAATATAGGGATAGATAAATTAATACTGATTAATATTTCTGGAGGAGTGAATCCTAATTATAAAATGGGAGATGTTATGTTGGTGAAAGATCATATCAATTTATTTCCGGAAAATCCTAACATCAAAAAATTTATAAAAAATAGATTTTTTGATATTACAGAACCATATGATAAAAAAATGATAGAAATAGCAGAAACTATAGCTATGAATCATAACATTATCATACAAAAAGGAATCTATGTCGCTTTTCCTTATTCAAATTATAAAACCTATGCGGAATATGCAATGATACGATCTATGGGTGGAGATAGTATTGGAATGGATATTGTAAAAGATGTTATAATAGCTAGATGTATGAATTTGAGAGTATTTGCCATGTCTATTATTCTAATGGAAGATACAAAAATGAATATTCACGATAATTTTATGAAATCATTTATTCAAAAAATGGAAAAATCTATATCTCTTCTAATATTAATCATCAAAGATTTTATCAAAATTTTTTGATAAAAAAAAACTAGGATAATTGATTTATGATATTTTTTGTAATTCCTATAAAAATATTTCTAATATAATCGTTTTCTAAAACAACAGGAATTCCTAGATCTGAATATTCTTGTATGTTTTGTAACAGAGGAATTTCTCCAATAAAAAAAAGGTTCATTTCTTTGGAAAAATTTTTTACTCCATCTTTTCCAAAAAGAAAATATTTCTTTTCATTTTGAATAAAATAAGACATATTTTCTATAATTCCAAGTATTGGAACATAAATAGATTCAATACGAAACATTCCTACAGATCTATTCACGTCATATAATGCTATCTTTTGAGATGTACTAACTAGAACAATTCCTTTTAATGAAATTTCTTGTAAAAGAGATAGGTGTATATCTCCTGTTCCTGGTGGTAAATCTACAATTAAAAAATCTAATTCTCCCCAATCGGTTTGGTGCATAAATTGTCTAAAAACTTTAGTTACCATGGGGCCTCTCCAAACAATAGCTTCTCCATATTTTGAGAAAAAACCTATAGATATAATTTTAACACCATAACGAATAATAGGATTTATCATCCTATGATTAGGATGATGACTTCTAGTGGAAGAAATGTCTTTTTCTTTAATATCAAACATTAATGGAATAGAAGGACCATAAATATCGGCATCTAATAATCCTACATGAAATCCCATTTGAACCAAAGAAACAGCAATATTAGTTGCTATTGTAGATTTTCCAACTCCTCCTTTTCCAGAAGCTACAGCTATTATATTTTTGATAATAGGTTTCATTTTTTTTGTATTGGCTTCCTCTATTTTTACACATATTGGATATAATATATTTTTATTTTTTATAGAAAGGGTTATATCTCTTATTAGTTTTTTTTTAAAATGCATTGTTGGATTATCTAAACTCAAATAAATAATTATTTTTTTATTGGACCAATCTATTTTCTTTACCAAATCAGATTCAATAATATTATTATCATTAATAATAACATTTTTCAATGCCTTTTCAATTTTTTCTTTCATGATGAATAGAATACTATTTTTCGCAATAGTACAAAAAAAAGGATAGATTTAAATAAAAATTATCAAAATGAATTTATTTTCCACTTATAATCATACACATGTTATAGTTTTTAACTGGAATAAGTTTTCAGAAACTATGTTTTTAGAAAAAATAATCCTTTCCAAAAAAGACAAAATGTTTTTCTTATCTCTATCAAAACAACGAAAAATAGAATTTTTAGGGATCCGTTATGCTCTAAGATATATAGGGATAAAAATGAATGTTTTTTATAATGAAAAAAGAAATCCTTTTCTTTTTCCTTTAGGTGGTAAAAATATATCTTTTAGTCATTCCTTTGAAAAAATAGCTATAGCCATAAGCTCTTATCATATAGGAATAGATATTGAAAAATCACGAAAAGATAATAAAATAATTAAAATCAAAAAAAAATTTATTCGAGATGATGAATCTATTTTTATTAATCAAAATTATGAGAAAGATTATTTACATATTATATGGGGAATTAAAGAAAGTTTGTATAAACTAAAAGGTGGAATATTTTATAGTTTTTTAAATCATTATAAAGTTTCTCCTTTTTGCATTAAAAATGATAGTTGTATATCATGTTGGATTATAACAAATTATTATAGCAAGAAGTTTTATGCTTTTTATAGAAAAATAGAAGAATATTATTTAGTTTATATTATAGACTTAAAAAAGAAATGAATCTGATAAAAGATTGGATAGATCTATTTTTACATCCCTATTATAATACCAGTGTTTTTCATATAATTTTAGAATTTTCAGCTGTAATATTTACAGTATGTAGTGTTCTTTTTGCTCAAAAGAATAATATATGGTTGTATCCAATAGGAATAGTAAGTACTATGATATATAGTTATTTAACTTTTATCACTTATCTTTACGGTGATTTTATTATCAATGTGTATTATACGTTAATGAGCTTTTATGGATGGTATACGTGGGGAAAAAAAGAGGATAAATATGAAGGTAAAAAAATTATCACTTTTTGCAATAAAAAAGATTATTTTTACACCTCTATCTTATTTTTTTTCACCTGTATTTTTAGTATAGTAGTTTATTTATTTTATGGAAAGTTACAAACCCATTATGATTGGATGGATGTATTTACAACAGGAATTTACTTTTCTGGTATGTATCAAATGTCTATAAAAAAAGTAGAAAATTGGATATTTTGGATGGTTGGAAACATTATTTCTGTTCCTATTTATTTTTGTAAAGGTTTTGTATTGACAGGATTTTTATTTATTATTCTTGTATTATTTGCTGTAGTAGGATACTTTATTTGGAAAAAAAAAGCGATCAATAAAATTTTATAACGATTTTAATTGATTTACGATATCATATATATTATCGTATTCTTTTTCTATTCTTTTTTGAAGATCTTTGACTTTTATTTTTTTTTCCTTGATTTCATTTTTTCCTATACTAATAGCAAATGGGATATTGTTATCATTGGCATATCTCATTTGTTTTCCTATTTTCACTGCATTAGGATACAATTGTGTAGAAATACCTTTTTTTCTAAAAATTTTTATCATTTTATATGCATACAAAACTTCTTCATCTCCAAAATTAATAAATAAAACTTTTGAAGGATAATTAGAAATAGTTTGAAACAAATCTTTTTTATCCATGGCTAAATAAATCCTATCTAACCCTAAAGAAACTCCTACTCCAGAGATATTTTTCATTCCAAATAAATCAGATAATTGATCATATCTTCCTCCTCCTCCAATAGAAATTGAATGATGAGAACTACTATTTGGTACAATTTCTAAAATGGTGCCTGTATAATAGTTCATTCCTCTAGCTAAAGAAATTTTCCATTCTAATTGAGTGTTTTGTAAAGAAATGTTATTTATATTATTATGAATAAAACTAAGGGCTTCGATCCCTTTCTTTCCTTGTTTCAAATTTCTAAAGGCTTCCGTTAAATATTCTTTTTTTTTATAAAAATTTTCTTTCATATCGAAAAAAAATGCTATTTTCTCAAATGATTGAGATGAAATACCTTTTTGCATCATTTCTTTTTTTACTAAATCTCGTCCAATTTTATTCCATTTATCTAGAGAAATCGTAAAATCTTTCCATAAATTATTTTCTATACCAGACATTTCAACTAATCCTCCTAATATATCCCTATGGTTTATATAAATAATAATAGGTAAATTCAATTTTGTAAAAATATCGTCACAAAGTTGAATCAATTCTATTTCTTCCCATAAGGACCAAGAGTATGATATGATATCTGCGTCACATTGATAAAACTCTCTGAATCTTTCTTTTTGAGGTTTATCTGCACGCCATACTGGCTGAATTTGATATCTTTTAAAAGGAAAAACAATTTCGTTTTTATGCATGACTACATAACGCACAAAAGGGACCGTTAAATCATATCGAAGGGCTTTGTTAGCTATGTGTTCAATTAAAAATTGTGATACGTCATCTATATTTTTTTTATTATTATTAATCTTTTTAACAAAATCAAAAATTCTTTTTTTTAATAAATGACCTGAATGAAGTAATTTAAACATTAAATAATCGCCTTCTTTTCCATATTTACCAATCAAAGTAGAAATATTTTCAAAAGAAGGAGTTTTTATAGGATAAAAACCAAATAGTTCAAATTGTTTTCGAATAGTTTGAATTAAATAATTTCGTTTACGCATTTCAACGAATGAAAAATCTCTGGTTCCTTTAGGTATAGTA
Organism: Blattabacterium cuenoti; assembly: GCF_014251655.1. Lineage (NCBI taxonomy): Bacteria > Pseudomonadati > Bacteroidota > Flavobacteriia > Flavobacteriales > Blattabacteriaceae > Blattabacterium > Blattabacterium cuenoti. The sequence goes on along the minus strand of NZ_CP059225.1, from coordinate 272,909 downwards.
GGATATTCCATAGTACAAAAAATTTTTAAAAATCATTTAATAATTTACTACTATTTATTTTTGATTATTTTCTTTCTTATGAGTACGTTTCTTGAATATTTTTTCATTATTTTTATATGAAATGGGAAGATCAAAATTATCTTCCAACATATATTTTTTCTTCTTTTTTTTTTCTATAAAAAAATTAGAATTTGAATTAATAGCCTGATTAAAAATGTTTTTTTGATTTAATGATAAATTTTCCTTGTTCTTCTTATTATTATAAGAATATTTTTCTGAATGTATTGAATAAGTTTTTTCAGTAGAAGAATAAGGATCATCTATTCTCTTAGAATAAGAATGAATTTCTTCTGTTTTGTTTAATTTTTGTGCATAAGGTTCTTCCAACCTATGGAATATTTTTTTTTCTTCTTGATTAATAGATCGTTGTACTTCTGTAGGGAATCCTGTAGCTACTATAGTTACTGAAATACTTTCTTCTAAACTTTCGTCTTCTCCTATTCCCATAATAATATTGGCATTGTTTCCTGCTTCGGCTTGTATATAATCACTAATAACCCCTATTTCATCTATAGTAATTTCTATTCTTCCTGAAACAATAAGTAAAAGAACATTTTTGGCACCTGTAATCTTATTATCATTTAATAATGGAGAGTCTAAGGCTTGTACAACCGCTTCTTTCGCTCTATTTTCTCCTACAGAAATAGCTGACCCCATAATAGCCGTCCCACTTTCTTTAAGGACGGTCCTAGTATCTCTTAAATCTATATTTTGTTTATAATGGTGAGTAATAACTTCTGCAATACCCTTAGCTGCAGTGGTTAAAACTTCATCTGCTTTAGCAAATCCTGCTTTAAATCCTAGATTTCCATATAGTTCTCTCAATTTATCATTATTAATAACAATAAGAGAATCTACATTTTTTCTTAATGCTTCGATTCCTTTTTGAGCCTGTTGTAATCTCATTTTTCCTTCAAAGTGAAATGGAATAGTAACGATTCCTACAGTTAGGATTCCTTTTTCTTTTTTAGAAATTCCTGCAATAATCGGAGCAGCTCCTGTCCCTGTTCCTCCACCCATTCCTGCTGTAATAAAGGTCATTTTAGTATTAGAATCTAAAATACTTTTTATTTCTTCTAGACTTTCTAACGCTGCCTTTTCTCCTACTTCTGGATCTGCTCCAGCACCTAATCCTTCTGTGATAGAAGCTCCTAATTGAATTTTAACAGGAACTGGATTGTTATTTAACGCTTGTGCATCTGTATTACATGCTATAAAATCAACTCCAGTAATTCCTTGTTCAAACATATGACTTAAAGCATTACTTCCTCCCCCACCTACTCCAATTACTTTGATTGCAGCTGAACGATTTTTAGTAATTTCAAACTGAATATTCTCTTTTTTTTGTATGAAATCTTCTTTTTTCATTGTTTATTATTCTGTATCATTCAATATTTGACGGAACTTATCTGCCCAAATCTCAAGAAAAGATTTTGATTTTTTTTTATTTTTTTTCTTTTTGAAAGAATGATCCGAGCTTTCATCATAATTTGATCTACGATTTTGATTATAAAATTTAGTAGAAATAAACTCAGAAGTATGATTTTCATCATGTTTATGTCCCATATCTACTGTAGTACAAAAATGTTTTTTTTTATCACTTAACCCTTTGATAACTAAACCTATAGAGGTAGCATACTCTGGATTACTTATAATACCGTTTTCCATTCCTGCAATGTGTTCATTAGAATACCCTATCCGTACATCCATCCCAGTAATGTATTCTGTTAAAGGACGAATATGTTTTAGTTGAGACCCCCCTCCTGTCATAACTAATCCTGCTATAAGTCTTTTCTTTTGTTCTTCATTTCCATAATTTTTTATTTCTACATTGACTTGTTCCAAAATTTCACATACTCGTCCATGAATAATTTGGGAAAGATCTTTTAAAGAAATTTCTTTAGGGGCTCTACCTCTTAACCCAGGTATGCAAACAATTTCTGTTTCTTTATTTTCTCCAGGCCATGCAGATCCAAATTTTATCTTTAGTAATTCTGCTTGACGTTCTATGATTAAACAATCTGTTTTAATATTTTCAGTAATCACATTTCCTCCAAAAGGGATAACAGAGGTATGACGAATAATATTATCTTTAAATATAGCAATATCCGTAGTGCCTCCTCCTATATCCACTAAAGCGACCCCAGCTTCTCTTTCTTCTGTACTTAATACAGCTTCTGCAGAAGCTAAAGGTTCTAAAGTCATTCCAGACAAATTCAATCCTGCAGCCTTTACACATCTTCCAATATTACGAATAGAAGAAATTTGTCCTACTACTACATGAAAATTTGCTTCTAAACGACTTCCATACATCCCGATGGGTTCTCCTATTTCTGATTGACTATCTACTTTATATTCTTGTGGAAGAACATGAATGATTTCTTCTCCTGGTAACATTACCAGTTTATGAACTTGATCTATTAATTTTTGTATATCTTTTTGATTGATAACATTTTCAAAATCTAGTCTATTAATATAATCATTATGTTGAAGACTTCTAATGTGTTGCCCTGCTATTCCAACAATAACTTCTTTTATTTTTAAACCAGAACTATGTTCTGCTTCCGATACTGCTTCACGAATCGCTTCAATGGTTTGAGTTATATTGTTTACAACTCCTATATGAACGCCTATACTTTTAGATCTACCTATCCCTAAGATCTCTATCTTATTGTATTCATTTCTCCTTCCTACCATAGCTACAATCTTCGTCGTCCCCACGTCAAGCCCTATAGCTATATCTTGATATTCCATAGACTTATCTTTTTTTTGCTACTACTTGATTTTTATATTGTAAATCAATAGTTTGATATTGATTAATATCTATTTTATTTAGGTACTGTTTATAAAATGCTTTTAATTTATTTAATTTATTTTTAAAATCCTTGATATTTCCCAATATAATATGATGATTTCCGATTTTTGGAATTAAAACAAATGAATTTCGATTATTTTTTTTTATACTAATGATTTGATTTTTCAATAACTCATCGGAGTTTATAAATTGTATTAAATTTGCTAGTTCTTTTTTTTCTGTTTTAGAAAAATATCCTTTTGCTAAAATAACTTTTGATGAATAAAAAGAAGAAAGTTCTAAATTTTCAGCATCTTTAGTAAGATAAGATTCTTTATCTCCATTTTTTATTCTTAATATGGGTTTTTTTTCCCAAATCTTAATATTAAGGGTTCCATCTACACTTAAAAAAACTTCAGATTTTTTAATAAAAGGATAATTATTTAATTTTTTTTCCATTTTTAATATACATAATTGCCCTATTTTTTTATCAATTTTTTCTGTTTTATAAAATAGAATATTTTTAACAATATTTTCATTCACAAAATGATCCTTATATAAAGAATCGATAATAATATTAAAATTTTTTAAAATTCTGTTATTATGTGTTTTTTGAGAAAAATAAAAAAGCAATATCATACAAATTATATATAATAATGAAATAAGTATAAAAAGTATTTTATTATTTTTCATTTCATTTATCCATATTGTTTATACAACCATTTTTTTATAGGAATGATTAAAGTATCTATATCACCAGCTCCAATTGTAAGAAGAATATCAAAATGTTTTTTTTCAATTTTACCTAAAACTTTGTATATGGTTGATCTTTCTTTATTTTTATAACTCATTTTTATTTTTTTGAATAAACTATTAGAGTTAATTCCATTTATAGAAAACTCTCTAGATGGATAAATATCTAATAAAATTAACTTATCAAGTTTTTCTAAACTTCTTGCAAAAGATTCTTCAAAAAATTTAGTTCTACTAAACAAATGGGGTTGAAAGATCCCTAATATTTTTTTACCTGGAAAACATACTCTTACCGTATGAATTAAAGCATTGATTGCTGTAGGATGATGGGCATAATCATCTATATATATCTTTTTTTTATGATAATGGATAGAATATCTTCTTTGAATTCCTTTAAATAAAAATAAAGCTTTTCTTGCTTTTTCTTTATTAATTTTTAGATAATCAGATATAGATAGTGCTGCTGTAACGTTTTTTAAATTATGTTTTCCTGGAATAGGTAAGGGTAAATGTTTCCATGTTTCTGTAGGAGTATGAAAATCAAAATACCATTTATTCTTTTTCATAAAAAGATGATTTGAATAATAATTGGCTTTTCCTTCTATCGAATAATAGATAGCGTTTTTTGATAAAAAAGATTCTTCTTTACAAAGAAAGATTTTTTTATATGGTTTTTTAATTCTATTTGAAAAATCTATATAAGCTTTTTTTAAAGTTTCTTTTTTTGGATAAATATCAACATGATCTTGATCTAATGACGTAATACACGAAACATTAGGGGATAAACATAAGAAAGAATAGTCAAATTCGTCCGCTTCTACCAAAAAAAATTTAGTTCCATTCAATATGATATTAGATTGATAATTTTCAGATATACCTCCTAAAAAAGCAGTAAAGGAAACTCCTGCATGATACAAAATGTGTCCTAATAAAGTGGAAGTGGTTGTTTTTCCATGTGTTCCCCCTATAGCAATACAAATTGCTTTTTCTGTAATTAGAGCTAATACTTGAGAACGTTTTTTTAAATTTTTTCCATATTTTTTTAAAAAAGTCCATTGTTTATGATAATTAGGAATAGCTGGGGTATATACAATTAAACATCTTTTAGAGAGAATCCATTTTGGTAATCTTTCGATACTATCGTGATAATTAATGAAAATTCCTTCTTTTTCTAATTGTTTTGTTAAACAAGTCCTATTTTGATCATGACCATAAACTATCTTTCCAATAGAATGAAAATATCTAGCTAGAGAACTCATTCCTATTCCTCCAATTCCGATGAAATAAAAAGAATCAAATTGATTTAAATTCATAAAATAATTTGTAAAATTTCATTTACTATATCGTTTGTTGCCTTCGGTTTTCCTAATTGCAAAATGTTTTTTCTCATTTTTTTTTTCATATTGGAATCATTCATAAGTTGAATAGTATAATCAACTAGTTTATACTCTACTTCCTCATCTTTAATAATTATAGCGGCTTTTTTTTCTTCTAGTATTTTAGCATTTTTCTTTTGATGATCGTCAGAAGACCAAGGAAAAGGAATTAATATATATGGTTTTCCTATTAAACATATTTCCGATATAGTTAAAGCTCCAGCTCTAGATATAATAATATCTGCAGCAGAATAACACATCGGTATTTTTTCAATAAAATCCATTAAAATAAAATTAGAATGATGAGCCCCTTTATTTTTTTTTATTCGATGAATATCAAATTTTCCAATTTGCCAAATAAGTTGTATATCTAATTCTATTAATTTTTTCAATCCTTTTATCCAAGCATTATTGATACTATAGGAACCTTGACTCCCACCTATAGATAAAATAATAGGTCGATCTACTTTTAATCCTAAATGAATACAAGCTTCTTCTTTACTAGGTAATTTTTGTAATATTTCATATCTAACTGGATTTCCAGTTGTAATAGTTTTTTTTGGTGGAAAAAATTTTTTTGCTTGATCATAAGCAATACATACCTTATTAGCATAACGAGAAAATATTCTATTGGTTAATCCAGGAAAAGAATTCTGTTCTTGAATAAGAATAGGTATTTTATTTTTTTTTGCAGCATATAAAGTAGGAAAGCTGACAAATCCACCTGTACCAACAACTATATCCGGAGAAAATTTCTTAATAATTTTATTTACTAAAAAAAAACTATATATTAATTGTACAAATAAAATGAAACCTGATATAGAAAAAAATTTATCTTTTCCACCTGAAATACAAATTCCTTTAATAGAGTATCCAAACTTAGGAATTTCTTGCATTTCCATATGATGTTTAGATCCAATAAACAAAATATTGGATTTTGGAATTTTTCTTTTAAGCTCTTCTGCAATAGCTATTCCTGTATATATATGCCCTCCAGTGCCTCCACTTCCAATAATAATTTTTGGGGAAAAAAGGTCATGATTCATGATCAACTATAATATTTTTTTTGTTATTATTATTTTCATATACCATTCTACTAACACTTAATATGATTCCAAAACTAAAAAAAGTAACCCACATAGAAGTCCCTCCAGCACTAATCAGTGGTAAAGTTTGTCCTGTAACTGGAAATAACCCTACAGCTATCCCCATATTAATAAGTGCCTGATTAATAATAGGAAATCCTACAGCTAGGACTAATAATGAACAAAAATAATTCTGTACTTTCGTAGCTATAACCATAATTCTAAGCATAATTAGTAAATAAATAAATAAAAGAATAACTCCTCCAATAGATCCATATTCTTCTATTATAATAGAATAAATAAAATCAGAAGAAGATTGTGGAAGAAAAGCTTTTAAAATACTTTTTCCAGGTCCACGACCAAATTTATTTCCTAAAACAATAGCCATTTTAGATTGTTTCATTTGATAACTTTCTTCAGATTCATTATCTAAAAATTTTTCTATACGACTTTTCCATGTATAAACTCTATTTATAGGCATAGGGTTCTTATACCCCCATTTTATAACAGAAAAAACATATATTCCTGCAAATAAAATCCCCATCAATAAAACTACTATTATTCCTGTGAATGGATATCCTCCTATAAAAAGTAAAATTAAAACAGAAATAAAAAGAATAGCCGCAGTAGAACCATTAGCAGGAAAAATAAGTCCAATAATAAAAAAAATAGGAAATAATAGAGGAAAAAAAGAATTTATAAAATTAATCCGTTCTCTCTTTTTTTCAGATAAATATCTAGCACAATAAATAAAAAGGACCAATCCAGCTATACTGGAAGTTTGAAAGGAGACATTGATAATGGGAATGTGTAACCAACGAGAAGCATTGACTCCATCTAATTTTTTTCCTTGACTTATAGTGAATACTAATAAAATAAAAACAAATGGAATCAAAAGTATAGATATATGGTAAAAATATTTATAGTCTATAAATTGAGTAAAAAAAAGAATGCAAAAACCTACTAATAAAAAAAGAGTATGCTTTAATAAATAACGAAAAACGGTATGTGTTTCTCCATATGTACTAACCAAATTTGTACTAGCGGAATATACCGGCAAAAAAGAAAATATAGCAAGTAAAGATATAAAAGCCCATAAATATCTATCTCCTTTTAGATATTTATTCAAAAAAACATCTACTTTTGTCATTTTTCTTCGTAAGAAAGGATTCTTACTTCTTGTTTAAATTTATTTCCTCTTTCTTTATAATCCTTAAAAAGATCAAAGCTAGAACAGGCAGGAGAGAATAAAATGTTATCTCCATGATAAGATAATATATAAGCCATATAAACCGCTTCTTTCATATTTTTTGTTTCCAAAATAATATCAATAATATCCTTAAAAAAATTTACAATTTTTCTATTGTTTTTTCCTAAACAAATTATAGCCTTCACTTTTTCTTTTACCAAAGACATTAATTCTATATAATCATTTCCTTTGTCTTTTCCTCCTACTATCCATATAGTAGTAGATGATGAATTCATACTTTTTAATGCATAAAAAACGGAGTTTACATTAGTAGCTTTAGAATCGTTAATAAACTGAATTCCATTGATATTTTGTATTTTCTCCATACGATGTTCTATAGGTTTCAATTTTGATAATATAGAAATTATTGATTTTCTTTTTACATTTAATATTTCGGAAATAATTAATGAAACCATAATATTATATAGATTATGATCTCCTATTAAAGGAATATCTTTAATACTGATAAAATATATTTCTTGATGTTTTTGATTTCTAACATAAATTTTATTATTCCTAATGTAAGCTCCAATTCGTAATTCTTTTTTTATAGAAAAAGGAATACAATTAGATAAAATTGGATATTTTTTTAACCCATTTCTTATAATAAGATCATCATAGTTATAAATAAAAATATCTTTATTTTTTTGAAAATTTGCTATTCTAAATTTAGAATCAATATAATTTTTAATATCATCGTATCTATTTAAATGATCTCTTGTAATATTTAATAATACTGCAATATTAAAACGAAAATTAGATAAGTCATCTAATTGAAAACTACTTACTTCTAATACATAAATTTTTTTTTTTTTATTACTTTTTTAGAAAAACTATATCCAATATTTCCTGCTATTCCTACATTAATTCCTTCTTTTTTAAGAATTTTATAGATAATAGAACTGGTCGTAGTTTTTCCGTTACTTCCTGTAACTCCTATGATATAGGAGTTCTCTGAATAATGTTTTCCGAATTCTAATTCGGATTGTATAGGGATTCCTAAAAAACGAATTTTTTTTATAAAAGAATCTTTTCTATAAATTCCAGGACTTTTTATTACTTTTATAGCATTTTTAATAATAAATTCTTCTGTATGTCCCATTTCTTCAAAAGGAATTTTATTTTTGATTAAAATTTTTTTGTATTTATTGGAAATAATTCCAGAATCAGATAAAAATATTTTTAATCCATTTTTTTTAGCCAACAAAGCCGTTCCTACTCCACTTTCTCCTCCTCCCAATATTACTATCAATTTTTTTTTCATTTTATTTTACTAATAAAATAAATACTAATAATATAGAAAGCATAATTTGAATAATCATAAAACGGTAAAAAATTTTATTTTCATGATATCCTAGTTTTTGAAAATGATGATGTAAAGGTGCCATAAGAAAAATTCGTTTTTCTATCCCATACTTTTTTTTATAATATCTAAAATACAATACTTGTATTATAACAGAAATATTTTCTATAAAAAAAATTCCACCTAAAATAGGTAATGTCAATTCTTTTCTGTTTATAATAGCTAATATAGCTATAACTCCTCCTATAGTTAGGCTACCAGTATCCCCCATGAAAATTTGAGAAGGATAGGTATTATACCAAAGAAAACTTATCAAAGTTCCTAAAAATGAAAAAGAAAATATAAGAATTTCTTCTATATTAGGAATATAAATTAAATGAAAATAAGATGAATATATTTTACTACTAGAAATTATAGATAATAAAGATAAGGTAGAAAAAATAATAGAAGAAATTCCAGCTGTTAACCCGTCAATTCCATCAGTTATATTAGCTCCATTAGAGAAAAATATGATGATTATCATGAATATAGGGATCGAAACTCCCCATGCGTATTTTTTCCATTCTTTATTATACCAACTTAAAATACTAGCATAATCAAATTCCTTTTGATTATTATGATGATATGTATAAAAAATGGGAATCGTAGTTTTAAACCCATCTTCTTTTTTAGATAAAAAAATAGAAGTATTAAAAGACATAATGCTTCCAATAAAAAATCCTAATAGAATTTGACCTAATATTTTACCCATTATACTAAGCCCTTTTTTATTGTATTTTATCTTAATAAAATCATCTAAAAAACCTAACCCTCCCATAAATAACATAGTAATAATCAATATGATAACATATATATTATTCAAAGAAGAAAAAATAATTGTAGAAATTAATGTAGAAAGTATCATTATAATTCCACCCATTGTTGGAGTCCCTTCTTTTTCTTTTTGTCCAAGGAGTCCTAAATCACGTATGTGTTCTCCTATAACACTATTTTTTTTATTCCAACATATAATTTTTTTATAAAGAAATAAAGATAGAAAAAATGATAAAAAAAAAGCAATCACAGATCTGAAAAAAACAGAATTTATATTGATAGAAAAATATAGATTAAGAATCATTACATTTTTCAAAATATGAATAATCATTTCCTTTCATTTTTTAGTATATCACAAATTTTTTAATAAATGTTTAGTGATCTTCATATCATTAAAGGGATACTTTTTCCCTTTTATTTCTTGATAATTTTCGTGTCCTTTTCCAGCAATCAGAATAACATCTTTTTTTTTTGCAATTTGAATTGCAGTTTTAATAGCTTCTTTTCGGTTAACAATAGTTAAAATAGATTCTTTTTTGATAGATGATTTAAAATTTTTCATATCTCCTAATATCTTTTCTACATCCTCCTCTCTAGGATTATCGGATGTAAAAATAGATCTATCACACGTTTCATAAACTATTTTTCCCATTAAAGAACGTTTTTTTATATCTCTGTTCCCTCCACAACCTATGACACAAATTAATTTTCCTTCATTTTTTTTTATTTTTTTTAAGGTATTTAAAATAGTTCTTAATCCATCTGGATTATGAGCATAATCCACAATAATACGAATTCCTGAAGGACTCATGAATTGTTCAAAACGGCCTTTTATAGGTTTTATTTTCTTTATTTTATTTATAATTTCATCTTTTTTTTTTCCTAGTATAATAGAGGTCGCGTAACTAGCTAATAGATTAGAAACATTAAATTCTCCTATTAAATTAGTAAAAAGTTGATATCCATCGATTAATAATTGATTTCCATTAATATTTTTTTTCAAAATTTTAATTTGAAAATTTGCATTTTTTTTTATTCCATAGAAATAAGTTTTAGCTAAAATATTTTTTATAATCTTACGCGAATTTTTATCATCGGAATTAATTAATGCAAAAGATTTTTTAGACAAATTTTCAAAAAAAAATCTTTTTGTAGATAGATAATGATCAAAAGATCTATGATAGTCTAAATGATCATGAGTTATATTAGTAAAAACTCCTACTTGAAAGAATAATCCTGAAATTCTTTTTTGATGTATTCCATGTGAACTAACTTCCATAAAAGCATATCGGCATCCTTTTTTAATTGATTTATTTAAATACTTATTAATTTCAATAACATCCGGTGTTGTATGGTTAGTAGAATATTTTTTAGATAATATTTTAATCCCCATAGTAGAAATAAGAACACTTTTTTCTCCCATCCTAGAAAATAATTGATAAAGAATAGTGGCTACAGAGGTTTTACCATTTGTTCCTGTAATTCCTACTAATTTTATTTTTTTTGTAGGATGATCATAAAAATTAGAACTAATGATTCCTAGAGCTTCCATGGAATCTGGAACAATTATATAGACGATTTCTTTATGAATTAAAATTGGTTTTTTTTCACAAACTATAGTATTAGAACCTTTCGTTATAGCATCTGTAACAAATTTATGTTTATCTTTTTTTTTCCATTTTTTAGAAAAAAAAATATAATTTTTTCGGATACTTTTAGAAGTAATAGAAATTCCTTCTATAATTTTTTTAGAAGTATTTTTTCCTATTATTTCTAACACTTGTACTTCTTTTAAAAGATCTTCTAATCTTTTTTTCATTCTTCTAGTTTAAGAAATATAATCTGATTTTTTTTCAATTTATTTCCTGGTTTTACAGACTGATCAATAACTTTTCCTATTCCTTTATATCGTATATCAAAGCCTCTATTTTCTAATAAAGGAATGATTTCTTTTCCAGGAACAGATATTACATTAGGCATAATCCATTTTTTTTTCCAAAGAAAGTTTTGTGATTTTATAATTTTTTTTAATAAATTTTCTTTGTTATCTTTCTTTTTATTAATAACTATTTTTTTTGTTTCTATTATTGGATAAATAGATTTAGCTATTTTATCAAATACAGGGGCTGCTACCTCAATTCCATAATATCCTATTTTTGGTTTTGAAATAACGACAATGCAAGAATATTTCGGATTTTTAGCAGGAAAATATCCTACAAAAGAACTATTATAAGATATATTTTTTTTTTTTATCCAATAATCCAATTGTGTTGTTCCTGTTTTTCCTGCATAAGGATATTCTGGATGATAATATTTTTTAGCTGTTCCATTTTTAACAACCCCTTCTAACATACTTTGAATTTTTTTTAAAGAAGAAGCTCCAGCTATCGATGAATTCATAATAATAGGTTTTGTGTATTTTTTTATATTTTTTCCATGATGTTTTATTTTTCTAATAAATAAAGGTTTAATCATTTTACCTTTATTTGCTATAGCATTATAAAAAGTAAGTATTTGTAAAGGGGTCATTTTAATGTTATATCCAAAAGTCATCCATGGTAACGTCATACTACTCCAATTTTTTTTTCCTGGTTTAGGAATCAAAGGCATACTTTCTCCTGGAATATCTATTCCTATTTTATGATCTAATTTCCATTTAGACAAATATTCTATAAATTTTTTTGGATTTTCTTTATAATTATCATAAATAATTTTTGCTACACCTACATTAGAAGATAATTCTAAAATCTGTTTTATATTCATTTCTACATATCCATTATAATGACAATCACGTATTTTTTTTCCTTTAAAATACAGGACTCCACCTTTAGTATTTACAATCATGTCTATATCTATTTTTTTATCTTCTAGAGCGGCAAGAATAGACATGGTTTTGAATGTTGATCCTGGTTCGTTTCCTTCCCATACTGCAAAGTTTCTTAAATCTTCATAAGTATTTTTTTTGGTTCTTTCTAGATTAATCATAGCAGGAATTTCTCCACTTTTTACATCCATAAGTACAACACATCCATGATGAGCTTTAGACTGGTATAATTCTTGAATTAATGCATGATAAGCTATATCTTGTAAATATATATCTATGGTAGAAAAAACGTCTTTTCCATCTTCTGGATCTACTTCATTTTCAAATTTCAATGGTTTCCATATTTTAGAACTAATACGTTGTTCTAATCTTTTTCCATCTTTTCCTTTTAAATATTTACTAAAGGCTCCTTCTAATCCTACTTTTCCTCTATGATCATCATATCCTAATGTTCTTTTTCCTATATTTTCTATAGGATGCACTCTACATATTTTTTTTTCTACAATAAAACCACCTTTTATTTGTCCTTTGTTAAAAATTGGTAAATTTCGTAATATTTTAAAATGTGGATAATCTAAATTCTTTGCTAACAAGAAATATCTATTTCCTTTTTGTTTCTCGTATTTAAATTTTTTATAGAAAAAAAATCTTGGTTTATTAAATAAAATATCTAAATAATGACATAAAGAGTCAATATTTTCTTGATATAATTTTTCAGATATAGATATAAAATCAACGTGTATGTTATATTTTATAATAGACATAGCTAAGATACTATTATCTGAAGCATAAATATTTCCACGTTTAGCTTTAATTAAGTTTGTTCTAATTGTTTTTTCTACAACGTTTTTTTTATATTTTTCTGAATAATTTTGAATATAGAATAAATTAAAAATAATTAGTGTTGCAATAAAAATGAATAAAAAACCAACTAAGTAAGATTTATATAATAATGGATATCTTTCTTCTTGTTTCATTTTTGATTTTTATTCTTTTTTTTTAAGATATATCTTCTTTATCTAAAATTAATTCATACGGAGGTTCCTCTACATATTTCAATCTATGAACTAATTTTTTTTTTAAAAAAGAAGCGAGTTGCATTTGCATACATTTACTATGAATATATGCATATTCAGATTTTAATTCTTTAATTTCTTCACTAATTTGGGTTATTTTTCTTATTTTTCTATCCATTATATGTGAACTAGTAATACTAATTAAAGATAACATAGTAAGAAAAAAAATAAAATTCCAACTACGATAAGCATCTTCTTTTACTAAAAATTTTCCTTTAAGGATATCTTTAATATATGTTTTCATCCCTATTTCTCTTTTAATTTTTATAGTTATTTATTATTAGTTATTGTGTAGTTTTTTCCGCTATTCTTAATTTAGCGCTTCTAGATCTTGGATTATTTATAATTTCTTGAAGGGTGGGTTTAATTACTTTTTTATGTATCATTTTAAATGGAAGAATTTCAAAATTTATTTGATTTTCTATAACTCCTTTTTTAAAGAAATATTTTGTTATTCTATCTTCTATAGAATGATATGAAATAATAGCGATTCTCCCTTTTGGTAAAATAATTTTCGAAGATTCCAGTAAAAAATATTTGAAAAGATTTATTTCATTATTAACTTTTATTCGTATAGACTGAAATAGTCTAGAAAAAAACCTTTTTTTTTTAAAGGATCTCTTAATAAAAAAAAGATTTATTAAATCTAATGTAGTTGTAATTTGTTTTTTTAAACGTTTTTTTAATATTTTTTCTGCAATATTTTTTGCATTTTTAAATTCTCCATATTCACGAAATATATGAAATAATTCTTTTTTAGAACATTCATTAAGAACATTCCTAGCAGAATACCAAGATTCTTGATTCATTCTCATGTCTAAAATACAATTCCATCGGTAAGAAAAACCTCTTTTAGGATTATCTATTTGTAAAGATGAGACTCCTAAATCTACTAATATTCCTGATACTTTTTCAATATAATTTTTATTTAAAATATCTTGTATATGAATAAAATTATTGTGAAATAGATGAAATCGTTCATCTTTAATCAGGTTATTTTTTATGGATTCCTTATCCTGATCCAAGGCAATTAAAGTTCCTCTTTTGTTTAATTTTTTTAAAATAGCATTAGAATGTCCACCTCCACCAAAGGTAGCGTCCACATAAATTCCATTTTTATCTGTGATCAAATTTTCTATACTTTCTTTTAATAAAACCGGACGATGATGGTAAAAATAGTTATTAAAATCCATTTTTTTCTATATTATCCATGATAATAGCAAAATTATATTCTATATGTTATATGTTACATATAATATTATAATTTTAAATAAAATTTTTTTTACATGAAATTTGATTTGATCAAAACCGATCTATTTTCCAAAGCAAGAGCCGGAATTATAGAAACAGATCATGGTAGAATAGAAACTCCTATTTTTATGCCAGTAGCCTCAAAAGGATATGTAAAATCGGTTTCTATCCATGAATTACATAAATTATCAAAAATTATTCTTGGAAATACCTATCATTTACATTTACAGCCAGGAATTGAAGTCATACATCAAGCAGGTGGGATTCATTCTTTTATGAATTGGAAAAAGTCTATTCTCACAGATAGTGGAGGTTATCAAATTTTTTCTATGAGAAAATTAAATAAAATTAGTGAAGATGGAGTTTTATTTCAATCTATTATAAATGGATCTTATCATTTCTTTTCTCCAGAAATTTCTATGAATATTCAACGTTTTATAGGAGGAGATATTATTATGGCTTTTGATGATTGTCCCCCTTTTCCCTGTAGTTATCAAGAAGCTAAAAAATCTATAAAAAAAACACATCGTTGGTTAAAAAAATGTTATTCGTTTTTACAAAAAAAACCAGAAAAATATAATTATAAGCAAAGTTTTTTTCCTATTATACAAGGAAGTATTTATCCGGATTTAAGAATTTATTCTGCAGAAAAAATATTGTTGTTAGAAGTTGAAGGATATGCTATAGGGGGATTAAGTTTGGGAGAAAATAAAGAAACAACCTATAAGATAACTGATTTATTAACAGATATTTTACCTAAAAAAAAACCTAGATATTTAATGGGGGTAGGAAATCCTGTAGATATTTTAGAAGGAATATCTCTTGGAATAGACATGTTTGATTGCGTAATTCCTACAAGAAATGGACGTCATGGAATGTTATTTACATGGAAAGGAACTATGAATATAAAAAATAAAAAATGGAAAACCGATTTTTCTTGTTTAGATGAATTTGGAAATTCTTATGTTGATAGATCGTATACTAAAGCCTATGTAAGACATCTTTTTTTATCCAGAGATAATTCAGCAAAAGAAATAACTTCAATACATAATCTTTCTTTTTACTCTAATTTAATTAAACAAGCAAGAATTCATATTTTGCAAAATAATTTTTTACCTTGGAAAAAATCGTTAATTCCTCTATTAAAAGAACGTTTATGAAAATTATTGATCGTTATATTATTCGTAATATTATCTTTACTTTCCTATTTATTACAATATCAATACAATTATTATCTATTGTGATAGACGTATCACAACGTATGCATCGTTTAGAAAGTAATCAAGGATCCATTAAAGAGGCTTTAATTTTTTATTATCCATATTGGTCTATATGGTTAGCCAATACTTTTTCTCCTATTTCCGTTTTTTTATCTGTTATTTTTTTTACATCTAAATTAACAAAGAATTCAGAAATTACAGCTATTTTATCAAATGGAGTTAGTTTCAATAGATTAATTTTTCCTTATTTTATATCTGCTTTCATAATAGGAATAATAGCTTTATTAATAAATTATTATTTTTTACCTATAGCTAATAAAAAAAAAATCAATTTCATTATCAATACTTATTAAGTTCAAGATATAAAAATAAATATGAAAAAAATCAAACTATTAATAGTCAAATTTCAAAAAATGAATATATTTTTATTCGAAATTTTGATAGAAAAAAAAATGTAGGAAAAGAATGTGTCTATCAAAAATTTAATGGATATCGTTTAGTATATGTTCTAAAATCTAGAAATATTTTTTGGTACAAAAAAAATAAAATATACATATTTTACGATTATAAGGAAACTATAATCAATAATAATTATGATTTTTTGATTAAAGGAACTTACAAGTTAAAAAAATTACCAATGAGTCCTGAAGATCTTCTACCAGAAGAATATGTAGCAGAAACTATGAACATTAATGAACTTAAAAATTTTATAGAAAGAAAAAAAAGAAATCAAAATGTAAATATATATTTAAATGAATATTACCAGAGAACAAGTTTACCTTTTTCCACTTTTATATTTACTATCTTAGGATTTTCTATTTCTTCAGAAAAAAGAAAAGGAGAAATTGGTTATAATATTATCATAGGATTTATATTAGCATTTTTCTATATTTTTTTTATAGAAATTGCAAAAATATATTCTTCTAAAAACTATATACCTTCTTTTTTATCTATTTGGTTTCCCAATATTATTTTTGGAATTGTTACATGTTTATTTTATTGGATTAGAAGAAATAAATAATTTAAAAAAATTAATTCATTTCAAATCCTACTATATACACTTGTCCATTTTGTTTAATATATTTAATAGTAACATCTCCAGAATATTTTTTTAAAACACGATCTACATCATTGGGCTTTTTCATTTTTTCTCCATTAATAGATAAAATGATGTCCCCTTCTTCCATTCCTATAGAACTTAAACGACCTATTCTTATTTTTTTTATTCTAATTCCATAATCAACCCCAAAATCTTTTTTGTACTCTAAACTAAGTGTCTCAAATGAGGCTCCTAATAGCTCAGATGGAAGAATTTCCTCTCTAGTTCTTATTTTTGTTCTTCCTTGTATATCTTTTAGAAGAACAATAAAAGTTTTTTTATGTCCATTACGAATAATATTCATTTTTACTTTGTCTCCTGGATGTTTTGTTCCAACAATAAATGACAAATCTGCAATATTTTGTATTGTCTGTCCGTCTATATTTTTTATGATATCTCCTTTTTTTATTCCTGCATCTGCAGCTCCGCTTTTATCAAATACTTCTCCTATCAAAAATCCTGTTTGAGGTTTTATATTCTGATGGGTTTCCCTATTATAATCTTTTAAATATTCAGTTTTAGAAAGATCCATTCCTTTAACTCCTAAAAAAGCGCGTTGTACTGTTCCATATTTTCTAATATCTTGGACTACTTTTGCTACTAGATTAGAAGGTGCGGCGAAACTATATCCTATAAAGTTTCCGGAAGATGAAGATATAGCTGTATTAATTCCAATTAATTCCCCATTTGTATTTAACAAAGCGCCTCCACTATTTCCAGGATTTACTGCTGCATCTGTTTGAAAAAAAGATTCAATAGCAGACTGGGTTTCTCCTCTTAATATTCCTAAATTCCTATTTTTTGCACTGATAATCCCTGCTGTTACAGTAGAATTTAAATCAAAAGGATTCCCTATCGCTAAAACCCACTCACCTACTTGAACTTTATTAGAATCTGAAAAATAAATAAAAGGTAAATTTTTTTCATTTATTTTCAACAATGCTATATCCGTACTAGAATCTGTTCCTATTAACTTAGCTCTATAAGTTCTCTGATCACTTAGAGTGATTTCAATTTTTTCGGCATCTCTGATAACATGATTATTGGTTACTATATATCCATCAGGAGAAATGATGACTCCTGATCCATGGAGACCAGGACTATCATTTTTTGGATATTTTTTTCCTCTATTTTCGAAGTCATCCGGAAATCCAAAAAAGAAATCAAATGGATCAAATTGATTACTATAATATTTTTTTGAATAGTTTTTTACATTAACTACTGTATGTATTGTTTTTGCAACTACCCTGGTAAAATCAGGAAGTCCAGAAGAACCAACTAAATAAGGGGAAGAGGTTAACTTTGTTTTTCCTTTTATTAAAGAATTTGTATATGGAAAAAGAAAAGGTTCTTCTTTAGTGTATTGTTTATATGCCGCTATGGTTATAATTGAACTCATAATACTACTAAGTACAATATAAAAAACTATTCTTATTTTCTTCATATTTACAAATATATAAATTCATAGCTTTATTCAAAAAATAATGTTAATTTAGTTGCTATGAAATTGGATTTTTTTAAATATCAAGGAACAGGAAATGATTTTATATTAATAGATTCTAGAGAACAAATAGTTAAAGAAGATCCTTTTTTATTTAAAAAATTATGTGATAGACATTTTGGAATTGGATCAGATGGAATTATTTTAATTCAAAATGATTCTAAAAGTGATTTTTATATGAAATATTATAATTCTGATGGAAAAGAAAGTACAATGTGTGGGAATGGAGGAAGATGTGCTATTTTTTTTGCAAAAACATTAGAAATTCCAAAAAAAAGAATAAATCAAACTTATTTTAGAGCTATAGATGGATTTCATTATGGATTTATAAAAAGAGAAAGAGTTGTTTCCATTAATTTAATAGATATAAAAAAAGATATAATAGAAATTTATCCAAAACATGTTTTTTTAAATACGGGTTCTCCTCATCATATAGTTTTTATAAAAAAAGTAAATAAAATAAACGTATATCAAGAAGGTAGAAAAATTAGATTTCAAAATTCTTATTTGAAAGAAGGAGTAAATGTTAATTTTGTAGAAATAGTTGATAAAAACATATTACAAGTTCGTACTTATGAAAGAGGGGTAGAGAAAGAAACTTTATCTTGTGGGACAGGAGTTACAGCTTCTGTAATTGCTGCATGTGAAACAAATAAGATTTCTAATAGTGATCAAAAAGAAATTTTAGTTAATACATTAGGTGGAAAATTATTCGTTTCATTTATAAAAACGAGTAATGAATATAAAAATATTTATTTAACTGGATCTGTAGGATTCATATTCCGAGGATGCGTTTTTATTTAAAATTATGAAAAATAATAATAATTATTCAATCAATAGAAGTTCTTTAAAGTTTCTTGAAAAATATCTAAACGGATTTTCTCCAACAGGAGCAGAAAGTGAAGGACAAAAAATATGGATAAATTATATTAATTCTTATGTAACGAAAATTCAAACTGATTTATATGGAACAGCAGTAGGGATCATTAATCCTAATTTTTCATATAAATTAATTATTGAAGCTCATGCTGACGAAATATCTTGGTATGTAAATTATATTAATGAGAATGGACTTATCTATGTATCTCGTAATGGAGGATCAGATCATCTAATTACACCATCTAAAAGGGTTATTATTCATACAGATAAAGGATTTGTATATGGAGTATTTGGATGGCCAGCTATTCATACGAGGAAATCTTCGGAAGAAAAACATCCTAATGTAGATAATATATTTGTTGATATTGGTGTTTCTAGTAAAACGGAAGCCATGAATTTGGGGGTTCATGTGGGATGTATAATTACTTACCCCGATAAATTTTTACTTATGAATCACGATTATTTTGTATCTAGAGCATTAGACAATAAAATAGGAGGTTTTATTATTGCAGAAGTTGCAAAAATGATTGTGGAAAATAATATAAATTTAAAATTTGGATTATATATAGTAAATTCAGTTCAAGAAGAAGTGGGACTAAGAGGAGCTAAGATGATTGCTCAAACTATTCAGCCTAATATGGCTATTGTTACAGACGTGACTCACGATACTTCTAGTCCTATGATCGATAAAAAAATACAAGGTGATATTAAATGTGGATTAGGTCCTGTTATTGGATATGCCCCTTCGATACAAAAAAACATTAGAGAATTGATTATTAATACCGCTAATAATAAAAAAATACGTTTTCAGCGTTTAGTTTCATCCAGGGATACAGGAACAGATACAGATGCTTTTGCCTATTCCAATAAAGGAGTATCATCGGCTTTAATATCCATTCCTATGAAATACATGCATACTACAGTAGAAATGGTCCATAAAAAAGATGTAGAAAGTGCTATATTATTAATTTTTGAAACTTTATACGAAATTAATAATTCTAAATTAATCATCGATAAAATCGAAAATGAATAATGTCTCCATCTTGGATTAAATAATTTTTTCCTGCCAAAAAAATTTTTCCTGATTTTTTTACTTTTTCTTCTGATCTATATTTGATAAAATCATTGTAATGGATGATTTCTGCTTTTATAAATCCTTTTTTTAAATCTGTATGAATAACAGAAGCGGCTTCTATAGCGGTACATGGATTAGGAATAGACCAAGACCGTACTTCTTTTTTTCCTATTGTAAAAAAACTTTGTAAATTCAATAATTTATAGGCGTTTTTAATAACCTTATCAATTCCATAACGATCTTTTTTTAAAGATAAAACTATAAAAATAGAATTTTCCATTTTTGCTATTTTTTTTATATTTTTTATGTGTGAATTATCGTTCAAACTTAATTTTTCATCTACATTACATACATAAATAACAGGTTTAATTGTTAATAGATTCAAATTATTGATATGTTTTTTTTCATGATTTTTGAAGGGATACATTCGTATATTTTTTCCTTCTTTTAAAAAAGAAGAAACTTTTTTCAAAATACTTATGGATTCATCTATTTTATTTTTTTTAGTGATTTTTTCTAATCGATTATCTATTGTTTCTAGATCTTTTAACTGTAATTCCATATCAATAATTTCTTTATCTCTAATAGGATTTATAGATCCTTCTACATGTAGAACACTGATATCTTTAAATAATCGTATCATATGAATGATAATATTTGTTTCACGTATTTGAGATAAAAATTGATTACCTAATCCATCTCCTTTATGAGAACCTTTAATTAATCCAGCAATATCTACTATTTTTATTTGAGATGGTATAATTTTTATGGGTTGAATGATTTGACTTATTTGGGATAATCTTGGATCTGGAACTTTTGTAATCCCATAATTGGGCTCTATGGTACAAAAAGGAAAATTTTCTGATAAAGCTTTAGAATTAGAAATCAGATTAAAAAATGTTGATTTTCCTGTATTGGGAAGACCAATAATTCCACATTTCATTTTTCTTTAATTTTATATTCAAAAAAAATATAAATATATATCTAAAAATTATCAATTTTTATGGATGAACGAAAGTAAAATTCCATTTTGGAAACATTTTGAGGAACTGAGAAAACATATAATTCATTGTTTTTGTGCAATTATAATTGCAATGATTATTTTAATGAATAATAAAAACATTATATTTGATTATATTATTTTTGGTCCTGCAAAAACAAATTTCATTACTTATCGTTTATTTTATAAATTAGCAAATTCCTTTTTAGGGAATCGTTTTAATTCCATCTCTTTTTTATCTCATAATTTGGAAATACAAAATAGACAAATATTTGGACAATTCCATGTTTATATATGGACTTGTTTTATAGGAGGATTTATATTATCCTTTCCTTATATTTTTTATGAATTTTGGAAATTTATTAAACCTGCTCTTTCGGATAAAGAAAAAAAACATACCGTAAGCATATTTATAATGGTCACTCTTTTATTTATATCAGGAATTTTATTTGGTTATTTTTTTGTATGTCCATTTTTAATTCATTTTGGATATTCTTTTAAAATCAGTCATTTTCCAAAAAATATATTTGATTTATCGGATTACATTTTTTTGATTATACATTCCGTACTATCTATGGGAATTATTTTTTTATTACCATTTTTCATATTTTTTCTTACTAGAATGGAATTAATTTCTTGTTCCTTTTTAATAAAATACAGAAGACATGCTTTTATGATTATGTTAATTATAGCTTCAGCTATCACTCCTGGAGATATCTTTAGTACAATAGTGGTCTTAATTCCATTTCTTATTCTTTATCAAATAAGTATATATGTATCCTTTTATGCGAATAAAAAAACCTCTTAAAGAGGTTTTTTATTATTTTTTAATTGTAATTTCAACACGTCGTCCTTTTCCTTTTTTCTTCTTATTCTTTTTTCCTGCTCCAAATCCTCTAATTTCTATTCTAGAAGGATCTACTCCTCTAGATACTAGAGCTTCAAAAACGACATTTGCTCTTTTTATAGATAATGTTTTAGAATTCTTTCCATGAAAAGCTGTATATCCATCTATATAAAATTTGTAAGAAGGAAAACCGTTGATCATCATTTCAGCAATTTGATCCAAAACATTTAAAAAATGATTAGACAATGAAAAACGACCTTTATCAAATAAAATAGGACGAAAAGCAACATCAGGGCATCCTTGGTTCTCTTTTTTTCCAAATTTTTTAGGACATTGATCTTCATTATCTGGAATATTATCTAAATCTGTATCAGGACATCCTCTGAATTTTTTTAATCCAAATTGGTTGGGACATAAGTCTTCTTTATCTAAAACTCCATCGTGATCCTGATCTAAATTTTCTTGACAACAGATTTTATTTTCCGTAAAATTTTTATCTTCTTTTTTATTTTCTACTTCTATTTTTTTATTTTTCTCTTCTTCTACTCCTACTGTTGATGGAATAGAAACACGATCGTTGTTTTTATATTTTAAAAATTTTAAATTTCCAAAACGAAAAACTACTCCTATATTATGTTTCCAAAAATTCAAAAAATCTGATGATTGATATGCAAAAACTTGATTATAAGTACTTTGAATATTTAATCCAAAATTAGAAACAATCCAAAAGTTTACCCCTAATCCACCATCTAATATAAAAAATTTATTTCTATTTGTTTTAAAATATTTCGTTTCTGATATTCTTAATTCTCTATCTTGATAACCATTAAATTTATGAAAACCTCCTCCTAATCGTAAATAGGGATCGAACTTAGAATTCGGAAAAATATATAAGTTTATTCCCGGAGTTAATTTGACAAAAAAAATATTTTCTATTTTCCATCTGTTATTATCTACCATCCCCACTGATGCATCTAAATATAATCCTATATGTTTTTTTATGTTATGTTCTAATTCTATATTAGATATGATAGGATTAAAACTATTGTTATCTTTTATAAAAAAATCTTTAAAAGGAGATTTGATAGGATAATAATTTATATCATGAGCTCCTATTCGGATTAACCACTTTTCTTTTTCTTTCGAATCTTGAGAAAAAACAGATGAAAAAAAAGCGAATAAAGCAATAATAAAAAAATTGACGTTTTTCATAAAACTATAATTTCTTTGAATCTCAACAAATTTAATAAATTTAATAAATTAAATACAATTTTTGAATTGAATAAACCGTTTTATTTCCTTAGAAAAATCTTTTTTTCGTAAATATTCACGTTTATCGTACATTTTTTTTCCCTTTGCTAAAGCTATTTTCATTTTTGCATATCCTTTATTATTAATAAATAATTCTATAGGAATGATAGTTAATCCAGTTTTCTTCAATTTCTTTTCTATTTTTATTAATTCTTTTTTATTTAATAATAATTTTCTTTCTCTTCTACTTAAATGATTACAATTTGTCCCAAATTGGTATTCAGATATGTACATATTAATAGAATATAATTCTCCATATTTCATTTGGCAAAAACTATCCATAATATTTACTTTATTTTGTCTTATAGATTTTATTTCCGTTCCAAGAAGTTGTATACCAGCTATATAATATTCTATAAAATGATAGTTAAATCTAGCTTTTCTATTTAGAATACTCATAATTAATTCTTATTTTTGTTAAGTAGTAATGATAAAAAATATACAAACAAAAAATTGAAATATGAATGGACGTTTAAAAGATTTATGTGTTCAAGTAAGGAGAGATATTTTACGCATGGTTCATGATGCAAAATCTGGACATCCTGGTGGATCTTTAGGATGTACGGAATATTTCGTAAGTTTATATCAAGAAATAATGCATTTTAATCCAAAAAAATTCACCATGGATGGAGAAGGAGAAGATCTTTTTTTCTTATCTAACGGTCATATTTCACCTGTTTATTATAGTATATTATCTCGTTCTGGTTTTTTTTCTGTAAAAGAATTATCTACTTTTAGAAAATTAAATTCTCGTTTACAAGGTCATCCTTCTATACATGGAAAGTTGCCCGGAATACGAATTTCTTCTGGATCTCTAGGACAAGGAATGTCTGTTGCTATTGGAGCCGCTTTATCAAAAAAATTAAATAAGGAATTTGATACTATTATTTATAGTTTACATGGAGATGGAGAATTGAATGAAGGTCAAATTTGGGAAGCCGCTTTATATGCTGGATCTAGAAACATAGATAATTATATAGCCACTATAGATTATAATGGACAACAAATAGATGGAACGACTGATGAAGTATTACCTCTTGGAGATTTGAAAAAAAAATTTCAATCTTTTGATTGGAAAGTGATTGAAGAGTTAGAAGGAAATAATATTAACAAAGTTATTAATGTTTTAAGGAAGGCAAAAAATGAAACTGGTAAAAATAAACCTGTTTTAATTATATTATATACTAAAATGGGATATGGAGTAGATTTTATGGAAGGAAATAACACATGGCATGGAAAATCTCCTAATCAAGAAGAATTAGAAAAAGCACTATCCCAACTTCCTGAAACTTATTTAGGAGACTATCCATTATAAAAAACTTTAATATGAAAATATATGAAAATAAAGGATTAAAAGAAACTAGGGCAGGATTTGGAAAAGCTTTATTCTTATTGGGGGAAATAAATAAAAAAGTAGTCGCTTTATGTGCGGATCTTACCACTTCTCTATTTATGAATTCTTTTTCTAAAAAATTTCCGGAAAGGTTTTTCCAAATAGGAATAGCAGAGTCTAATATGATAGGAATAGCTGCTGGACTTAGTATTGGAAAATTTATTCCATTTGCTGGAACATTTGCTAATTTTGCTACATCTCGTGTGTATGATCAAATACGTCAATCTATTGCATATTCTTATAAAAATGTAAAAATATGCGGATCTCATTCTGGATTAACTCTTGGAGAAGATGGAGCTACACATCAAAGTTTAGAAGATATAGGAATGATGAAAATGTTACCTGGAATGACTGTTATTAATACTTGTGATTATAATCAAACTTATGCAGCTACTTTAGCTATATCTAATTATTTTGGTCCAGTATATTTACGTTTTGGACGTCCTGCAGTAGCTAATTTTACGGATGAAAATCAAGTATTTGAAATAGGAAAAGCAGTAGTTTTAACAGAGGGAAAAGACATCACTATTGTTAGCACAGGACATTTAGTATGGGAATCTTTAGAAGCATCTAAAATATTGTATAATAATAAAGGAATAGAATGTGAAGTCATTAATATTCATACTATTAAACCATTAGATGAGGAAACCATTTTAAAATCCGTTAATAAAACGAAATGCATTGTTACTGCAGAAGAACACAATTATTGGGGTGGGTTAGGAGAAAGTATTGCAAGAATACTTACTACTAAAAAATGTTTTGTTCCTCAAAGTTTAGTAGCCGTAAATGATATTTTTGGAGAAAGCGGAAAACCTATGGAACTTTTAAAAAAATATAATATAGATCGCGATACTATTATTCATCATATACAAAAATTACTAAAAAATAAAATTTGATAATTAAAAACATCCAAAAGTTAGTTCATGATTGGATTAATAATCATGGAATACGTTATTTCAACGTATTGACTAATACTATACTTTTATCAGAAGAAGTAGGAGAAGTATCTAGAATTATTGCTAGAAATTATGGAGAACAATCCAAAAAAAAAAATGATAAAAACAATAATGAAGATCTTGGGGAAGAGTTGTCAGATGTTTTGTTTATTATAATTTGTTTAGCAAATCAAACTGGAATTGATTTAGAAGAATCCTTTTATAAAAAATTAAAGAAAAAAGAAATAAGAGATCATGCAAGACACCATGAAAATGAAAAATTAAAATAAAATATGTCTTCCTATATTAATATTTATAAAAAACAAAAACATTTATACGGATCCATATCTATTACTGGCTCTAAAAGTATATCTAATAGACTTTTGATCTTAAAGTATCTTTATAAAAATGATATTTATATTGAAAATCTTTCTAATTGTGAAGATACACAAGTATTAAAAAAAAGTTTAGTCAGCACTTCTCCTATATTAGATATTCATCATGCTGGAACTGCTATGCGATTTCTTACTTCATATTTTTCTATACAAGATGGAAAAGAAGTTATATTAACAGGATCCAATAGAATGAAACAACGTCCTATTTCTATTCTTGTAGAAGCTCTAAAAAAGATAGGATCCAAAATTGGATATCTAGAAAAAGAGGGGTATCCTCCTATAAAAATTTTTGGTAAAAACATTTTAGGAGGAGAAATAGATATAGAAGCAACAATGAGTAGTCAGTATATTAGTTCTTTAATGTTGGTAGCTAGTAAATTTAAAAAAGGACTTAAAATTTTTCTTAAAGGAAATATTACATCTATTCCATATATAAAAATGACTTTTAATTTACTGATTTTATCAGGAATAAAAGCCTTTTGGAAAGGAAATATAATCCATATTTATCCATTTAAAGATAATGGAAAGAAGTTTTTTAATGTAGAATCCGATTGGAGTTCCGCTTCTTACTATTATTCTATGTCCGCTATAGCAGAAAGTAGTCATATTAATTTATCTTATTATCATAATAAGGATAATAGTTTACAAGGAGATAGAGAAGTTTCTTCTATATATGATAAATATTTTGGAATAACTACTGTATTTGATCAAAATAGGATAACGTTAAAAAAAAAGTCTAATTTTATTAGACCAAAATTTATTGAATTGGATTTAAATAAAACTCCAGATCTTGCACAAACTATTGTTGTTACTTGTGCAGTGACTGGAATTAAATGTAATTTAAAAGGATTAGAAACATTAAAAATCAAAGAAACAGATAGATTACAAGCATTAAAAGAAGAATTAATTAAATTTGGAGTGATGACAAATATTACGGATTCTTGTTTAGAAATAACAGATTTTTATAGAATAAAAATTAATTCCTTCATAAGGATAAAAACTTATCAAGATCATAGAATGGCTATGTCTTTTTCTCCATGGAGTTTATCCTCTTCTTTTTTACAAATAGAGGATCCAAATGTTGTTGAAAAATCATATCCTAATTTTTGGAAAGACTTAAAAATATTAGGTTTTTCTATAGATGAATAAATAATATTGTTTTTATTAAAAATACTAACTCTTTTTTTTCCTTAATAAATCGATGTATACATAAAATAATTAATAATTTTTTTTGATGACGATGACTGACTTATATTAAAAGTAATACAAGAAAAAAATATTTTTGATGAAATCATCTCTAATTTTATTTTTTACTTTCATATTTTTTATGTAGTAATACTTAGTTTTTTTCTATTGATTAATAGATTCCATTTTATTTATTGAAATATTCAAAAATAAAATAAAGAAACCGTTATTATAATAAGTAATGAATATTAAATTAGTAAAATACTTGTATTAAATACAAAAAAAATATAATTTGTATCCTTAATTTTTTTTGGCCCATTCGTCTATTGGTTAGGACGTCAGGTTTTCATCCTGGAAAGAGGGGTTCGATTCCCCTATGGGCTATAATTATTATAATTAATTTATGATGGCCAATCATTTATCTTCTATAAAAAGAATAAAACAAAATCGTATCAAACGATTACGTAATAAATATATGTATAAGAGCACAAAAACAGCTATCAAAAAATTATTAAAGAATCAAGATAAAAAACAATATCCTATTGTAATCTCTATGATAGATAAATTATCTAAAAAAAATATTATACATACAAATAAAGCCGCTAGATTAAAAAAAAGATTAAGTAAAAAATTATTTTAATTTTGTATGAGTTTTTTTTAAAATTTCATCATTATATAGCTTTTTTAGTTCTTATTTTTTTAATATTTGAAATGATCCATATTTTATGGTTAATAAATTATAATATACAAATAAAGTTTTTTTTTAAAGTTATATTGGATATTACAGTCGTTACTATATTTATTCAAATATTTTTTGGATTTTTATTGATGATTTTTAATTGTTTTTACCTATACGAAAATAGAATTGATTTTATTCAAATTTTAAAACAAAGAGAAATTCGTTCAAAAATAATAGAACATCCAATTATAATGATATTGGGATCTTCTATGTTTATTTTTTTTTATAAAAAATTAGATAAAGAAAAAAAAATTACTAATACAGTTTTTTTTTATTTTCTTTTATCTGTATTGACTATAATAACTCGTTTTCCATTGAAAATATTGTGAATTTATAAAAAAAAGAATTAAAAGAATTAATGAAAATTAATACACTATCTCCAATTGGGATTTTTGATTCTGGAATAGGAGGGCTTATTATAGCTAAAGAAATAAAAATGCAAATGCCTTATGAAGATTTTATTTATTTTGGAGATACTAAAAATATGCCTTATGGAGAAAAATCTAAAGAATTTATTATAGAAAATTCTATGAAAATAGCTTCTTTTCTTTTCGAAAAAAAATGCAAAGCTTTAGTGATAGCATGTAATTCTATAGTATCTAATGCTTTGGATACAATTTATCAAGAATTTCATAATAAATTATTAGTATTTAATGTAATAGATCCTGTAGTTAAAGATAAAACTTTTCTTTTTTCCAAGAAAATAGGAATTATCGCTACTCCTGCTACTATACGTTCAAATTTTTACGTTAATAAAATAAAAGAAAGTCATCAACACCTAGATATAGATCAAATATCTACTCCTTTATTAGCTCCTATCATTGAAAATGGATTTGATATCAAAAAAGTCAGTTTCATTATAAGAAATTATTTAAATCATTTCAAATCCATAGATACATTATTATTAGCCTGTACTCATTATTTATTTCTTAAAAAAAAAATAGAAAATTTTTATCTAGGAAAAGTTCATCTAATTGATATACAAAAAATTGTAGTACAGGAAATAAAAAAAAAATTAAATGAAAAAAAATTATTGTGTATTCATTCTCCATACAAAAAATTTCCTATTTTTTATACTAGTTCTAGTTCCACTTTTTTTGAAAAGAAAGTCAGAGTTATTTTTGGAAAAAAAGTATGTATTAAAAAACATATTTTTTTTTAATTATTTCTAATTTGTGCATCTATCACAGCTAGAGTAGTTAAATTAACTATTTCCTCTACACTGGATTGCATTTGCATAATATGTACTGATTTTCGCATTCCTAATATTATAGGGCCAATAGTTTTAACCTCTCCTAATCCTCTAATAAACTTATAAGTTAAATTTCCTGATTCTAAATTTGGAAAAATGAAAATATTTATTTTTTTTTGAACTAGTTTAGAAAACGGAAACTTACTGGATAGTAAAAATTCATTTAAAGCCAAATCAGGTTGTAACTCTCCGTCTACTATTAAGTCTGGATATTTTTTATGTAAAAAAGCTACTGTTTTAGAAACTTTATAAGATGTTTTTGAATTCGATGAAAAATTTTGAAAAGATAACATAGCTATATGTGGCTCTATATCAAATTCTTTAACTACATGAGAAGCCATTAAAGCTATTCTTGCCAATTCTTCACTTGTAGGATCTGGAATAACAGATGTATCTGCTAAAAATAAAGGTCCTTTTTTTGTTAATAAAATCATCATTCCTGCTATTTTTCGAATAGAGTAATCTCCTCTTCCTATAACTTCTAACATAGGACTTAAACTTAATGAAAAATTTTTTGAATATCCTGTAATTACGGCATCTACCTCTCCTTGATCTACCATCATCGCTCCAAAATGATCATTAGTACGCATACGTATTTTAGAATCGTATAAAGTTAATCCTTTCCGATTCCTCCTTTTCCAAAGAATATTAGAAAAATACTCTACTTTTTTTTCTTCTTCTTCTGGATCTATTATCTTTAATTCAAGTTTTAAATTATTTGCATTGATCAACTGTTTTATGCGACGTTCGTTCCCTAAAACAATAGGATAAGAAATAATACCTTCTTCATGAAGAATTTTAACAGATTTAAGAATATCATATTCTTCTCCATTACAAAAAACAATTTTTTTAGGATTAGTACGTGCTCTATTTTGAATCATTCTAAGTATTTTATTTTCGTATCCCATCCTATCAAGTAACTTTTCTTGATACATTTTCCAATCTGAAATTGGATTTTTTGCTACTCCAGAATCTATTGCAGCTTTAGCTACAGCTGTAGAAACATGAGTAATTAGTCGATGATCAAAAGGTTTCGGAATAATATATTCTTTTCCAAAAGAAATGTTCTTCTTATTATAAACAATATTTACCTGTTCTGGAACAGGTTTTTTTGCTAAAGAAGCTATAGCATGTATCGCAGCTAATTTCATCTCATCATTAATTACACTAGCATGTACATCTAGTGCTCCTCTAAAAATATAAGGAAATCCTAAAACATTATTTACTTGATTGGGATAATCACTCCTTCCAGTAGCCATAATAACATCTGGACGTATTTTAATGGCTAAATTATAATCTATTTCTGGATCAGGATTTGCCATAGCAAAAACAATTGGATCTTTTGCCATGTTTTTTAACATATCAGGGGTTAATATCCCTCCTATAGATAATCCGATAAAAACATCTGTATTTATTATAGCTTTTTCTAATTTTTGAACTGGATAAGTACTTACAGAAAATTCTTTTTTTTCTTTATTTAAATCGGTTCTTGAAGTATGTAATAACCCCTTACTATCAAACATAAGAATATTTTTGGGATTTACACCAAGTTGTTTGTATATTCTTGTACAAGAAATAGCGGCCGCTCCAGCCCCATTTACAACCATTTTGACTTCATGGATTTTTTTTCCTACATAATTAATAGCATTAAGTAATGCTGCTCCTGAAATAATAGCCGTTCCATGTTGATCATCATGCATAACAGGAATATTGAGTTCTTTTTTTAGTCTTCTTTCTATTTCAAAAGCTTCTGGAGCTTTAATATCTTCTAGATTAATTCCTCCAAAAGTAGGAGCGATAGCTTTTACAATTTCTATAAATTTATCTGGATCAGATTCGTTGATTTCTATATCAAAAACATCAATTCCAGAAAATATTTTGAATAAAAGAGCTTTTCCCTCCATAACCGGTTTGGAAGCTAATGCTCCAATATTTCCGAGACCTAACACAGCGGATCCATTAGTAATAACTGCAACTAAATTTCCTTTAGAAGTATATTTATATACTTTTCTAGAAGAATGAGCTATTTCTTTACAAGGTTCCGCTACTCCTGGAGAATAAGCAAGAGATAAATCTTTCTGGCTATTATATTTTTTTGTAGGGGTAATTTGTATTTTCCCAGAAGGGAATTGGCTATGGTAATTTAAAGATTCTTCACGAAATTTTATTATATTTTTCATCATACATATTGATTTATTAATTAATGAAAAGAGATAAAATAATAGGATTTATGATTTTAAATATGTTATTATTTCCAATAAATATCTTTCTCAAAGAAATATTTTTTATCTGACTTCCATCTAATTATAATCTTATAATATCCTTTTCTTAAAAATTTTTTAGGAATAAATAATGTTTTATTTGAATCTTTCAATATTTCAAAAGATCTTTTAATGTCTAAATCTTTAGAAGAAAATCGAAATAAAGTAATAAATCCATTACTATTACTCTTCATAGAAGGAAATATAATTTGAATCCCAGAGTAAAAAATAAAAATTTTTATTTTTTTAGGGAGTGTTGATCCGTTTTTTTTCTCATTTATAATTTCTTGATATTTGATTTCTTCTTCATAATATCTATCTGATACAAGTTCACTTTTTTCATGTGGAAAAAACAAAGAAATATAAATAATAAAAATTATAAAAATAAAAAAAGATAAAAAAATTCCGATATCCCAATTGAATTTTATTTTCATTATTTAAACTTTAATCAATAAGAACATAAATCAATAATGAAATTTTTTTATATAAAATCTCAAATAAATTTTATATTTCTTTCCATTTTATTATTTTTTTTCCTTGAGGAGCTTTAGCTCTTAAAGGTTTTTTAGATTTTTGATTAATAAAATAAACATAACTGGATATTTTCTCAATATCATTTCCTTTAATTTCTCCTGTTTTACCAAAAGCACGCATAGTGGGATTATTATCACTTCCATTCCATATTATAGAAAATATATTTTTAAATAAGTCTTTTTCTTTTACATTTATCCAATAGTTATCTGTTAAATTAGGACCTATATTTCCACTTCCATCTGATTGATGACAAGTAGCACAATTTTTTTCAAAAATAATTTTTCCATCATTAACTAAATATTTCTTAAATACTGCATTTTCTATAGTAACTTGTGGAGTATTTTTTTCAAAAATTTCTATTTCTTTTAATTGGTTTTTATAAGATATATTATATTCTTCATAAGGATCAGAGAAATCTAATAGAAAGTAAGAAAAAAAATAAATTGCGGAAAAAATAATTGTCAGATAAAAAAGATGAATCCACCACATTGGTAATTTATTGTCCAATTCTATAATTCCATCAAATCCATGATCTATTCTTTTAACTTTATTATTATTTATTTTATCATAAAATATGAATCTATAAAATCTATAAAAATAATTACCCTCATTTTCTTCAAAAATTTTTATTCTCTCTTTTTCTGAAAGAAATTGTAATTTTTTTTTAAAAATTAAATGATTCACACATTCTAAAATACATAATAACATCGTTATTATAATAAAAAAAAATATACTAATAGGGTGTGTAAAATAAGATATATGATTATAACTTTTTAAGAAAACATAAAATATAAATATTATGATAGATAAAAAGGAAGAAATCATAATAAAAGAAGAAATTTTAGATCTCATAATTTTTCCTTTTTTTTATTCTAATTTTCCTCTAAAGGGAGAATACTTATTTTTTTATAATACTTTTTAGGTTTTAAAGCTACAAAAAATAAAATAATAAAAAAAGCTAATAAAAATAAAATTAATACAATAGATTGAAAAATTCCTACATTTTTTTCTTCTGTAAAATACTGTTTCAAAAAACTTATCATGTGAATCTTGCAATTAATAATTAAGATTTTATATCTGTACCTAAACGTTGTAAATAAGCAATAAGAGCTATAATTTCTCTTTTTTCTAGAGGAATAAATTTTTCTTTTTCTATTTGTCTTTGTTTATAAATTTCTTTTTTCAAATTTGGATATTCCTTATAAATATCAAAGACAATCTTACTTGCTTGAAGATCCATATCTTTATTCACATTTTTTATATATTCTAAAGAATATGGGACTCCTAATTTTACCATTGCTTTTATTTTTTTTTCCGTATTAGATCTATCTAATTTATTATAAATTAACCAAGGATATCTTGGCATAATAGATCCATGAGATGTGGATCTAGGATTTAACATATGATTGAAATGCCAAGAATTAGGATTTTTTCCTCCTTCTCTAGCTAAATCTGGACCTGTTCTTTTAGAACCCCAAAGAAATGGATGATCATATACAAATTCTCCAGCTTTAGAATATTCTCCATAACGTACTACCTCATCTCTAAATGGACGGACTTGTGCACTATGACAAGCATTACATCCTTCTCTTACAAATAAATCTCTCCCTTCTAATTCAAGAGCTTTATAAGGTTTTATATTATGAATAGTAGGAACATTAGATTTAATAACTAAAGTAGGAATAATTTCTATAAAACCACCAATAGCTACTGCTATAAAAGAAAGAATTGTTAATTGTATTGGTTTTTTTTCTAACCAACTGTGAAATTTATCGTTTTTTTCTTTGATACTTTTTTTATTATAAAACGGTTCATCCTGAAATTTTTCATTATCTAATGAATATCCTTTTCTAATTGTTTTAAAAATATTAAACATCATTAAAATAAAACCTAAAAAATAAATCATTCCACCAATAAATCTTATTTTATAAAATGGAATAATAGATAAAACAGAATCTAAAAAATTCTTATAAGTTAATGTTCCATCCGGATTAAATTTTTTCCACATTGCAGATTGTAATATAGATCCAAAATACATCGGAAAAATATATAATATAATTCCTAAAACACCTAACCAAAAATGTATATTAGCTAATGATATAGAATATAATTTGGTATTCCATATTTTTTGCGTTAACCAATACATAATTCCAAATGCCATAAACCCATTCCATCCTAAAGTTCCCAAATGTACATGAGCTATAACCCAATCCGTAAAATGTGCTATAGAATTCAAAGTTTTAGTAGCTAACATAGGTCCTTCGAAAGTTGCCATTCCATAACAAGTAATTCCTACAATAAAAAATTTTAAAATAGGATTCCTTTTCATTTGATCCCAAGCTCCTCTTAATGTTAGCAATCCATTTAACATACCACCCCAAGAAGGAGCAATTAACATGATTGAAAAAATAGTACCCAATACTTGAGCCCAATTAGGAAGAGATGTATACATTAAATGATGAGGCCCTGCCCAGATATATATAAAAATTAAGGACCAAAAATGTATGATAGAAAGTTTATAAGAAAAAATAGGTTGATGAGATGCTTTTGGAACAAAATAATACATTAATCCTAATATAGGAGTAGTCAAAATAAATGCAACTGCATTATGTCCGTACCACCATTGCATTAAAGCATCTTGTACTCCAGCATATATAGAATAGCTTTTAAAAGATAATAAAGATATAGGTAATTCAAGATTATTAAATAAATGTAACATAGCTACAGCTACCCATGTTCCTAATAAAAACCAAATACTAACATATAAATGTTTGATTCTTCTATTTAAAATAGTTCCTATCATATTAATTCCATAAATAACCCAAATGAAAAAAATACCTACATCTAAAGGCCACTCATGTTCAGCATATTCTTTGCTTGTATTTATACCCAATAAAAAAGTAATCCAAGTAAAAAAAATAAAAAATTGCCATCCCCAAAAATGGATCCAACTAAGGATATCACTAAAAATTCTTGTTTTCAACAAACGCTGCAAAGCATAATAGTATCCTGTAAAAATTATATTTCCTACAAAAGCAAAAACAGTAGTACTTGTATGTAACATTCTCCATCGTCCAAATCCTATGACTCCTTGAGAATCCTTTAGATTATTTCCAAATAAAAATTCAGGAAGTTCTGGATAAAATAATAATAAAGCTATAAATAAACCTGCTATAAATCCTAAAAATGCCCAAAAAATTGTAGCGTATAAAAAAGCTTTTACAATACGATTATTATAATAATATGTTTTTAATTTCATCATAGAATCATTATTCCTTTTTTTCAATATCATCAATTAAAATCCTAATTCTAGGAGATTCATAATCATCAAATTGTCCAGAATAAAGACAAATTAAAAATAAAATAAGAAAAAATGTACTTAAGAAAATACTAGACAATATCATAATAATTAATATATCCATATTATATTTTTTTATCAACTAAAATATTAATCTTCGTGAAATTATCCAAGTAGATATAAGAGAAAAAAAAATAACGGATAAAGAACTTAAAGGCATGAGAATAGCGGCTATAAAAGGTCTCAAATTTCCTGTAATAGCAAATAAAATTCCTATACTATTGTAAAATAAACTTATCATAAAATTGATAATTACTAATATTGTAGATACCCTAGATATTTTCAAAAATAAAACAATTTTATTCAAATAATCGGACTGTAATAAAGCATCACAGCTAGGAAAAAAACTAGTTGTTTTTTCAGATACAGCAATTCCTACTTCACTTTGATTTAATGCTGCACAATCATTAATTCCATCTCCAAACATCATAATTGATTCTCCATTTTTTTGTAATTTTTTAACATAATTTAATTTATCTTCTGGACTTTGACTAAAAAAAACCTTGCTATTTTTTGGTAAAATAGATTTTAAATATTTTTTTTCTAATTCATTTTTATCTCCAGAAAGAATAATTATTTTATACTTTTTTAAGTATTGAAACATTTTTTTTATCCCTTTCCGATAATAATTACGAAATAAAAAATATCCCATAATTCTATTATTTATAGAAATATAAACTGTAGTTTTATTTCTTGTTGTTGGAATATCTAAATATTCTGTAGATCCAACTTTTACCAATACATTTTTTACTACTCCTTCTACCCCTTTTCCTATTACTTCCTTAAAATTTTTTATAGAATAAAAACTATTCACAGATAATTCTGATAATATTTTTTGACTTAAAGGATGACTAGAGTTTTTCAAAAGAGAAGCTATTATTTTTTTTTCTTCATATTCCATATTTCCTACGAAATATATTTTCTCTTTATTCGGATCAGTGATAGTTCCCGTTTTATCAAAAATTAAAGTTTTTATGTAAGAAATTTTTTCCATTGTAAAAATATCTTTTACATAAAAACCTTTTTTCGAAAAAAATCGTATCATATTTCCAAATACTAATGGGGTAGAAAGAATTAAAGCACAAGGACAAGTAATAATTAAAACGGAAAAAGTAGTCTGAAATATTTTTGGAATATCATTCATTAAATACCAATATATTCCAGTGATTATAGAAATAAATAAAATGGTAGGAGTGAAATATTGACTGAATTTAGTAGATATAGAATTTAAATAATTTTTATGAATCAATTGATTAGATTTATTTTTATTCCACAATAAACTTAAATAACTATGATCTATTTCTTTAATTATCTTCAAATAGATAGCTTCTCCTCTTTGTTTAGAACCAGCATAAATACGTTCTCCTATCCTTTTATAAACTAAATGGGATTCTCCTGTAATAAAACTATTATCTAATAAAGCATTTCCTTTTATTAAAATTGAATCTGCAGGAACAATTTCTTCATTTCTAATTAAAATTAAATCCCCTTTTTTCAAAGAAGAAAGTAAAATTTTTTCTTCTTTTTGATTATTTTTTGGTTGTACTTTCGTTATAAAAATTGGATAAAAAGATTGATAATTTCTATCAAAAGAAAAAATTTGATAATGAGTATAATTTTGTAAAATTTTGCTGATAAGTAAAAATAAGGAAAAACTAGAAAGACTATCAAAATAACCAAATCCTAAATCAAAAAATACTTCATAACAACTCCATAAAAAAAGAACTAATATTCCAATAGAAATAGGAACATCTATATTGATCACATTTTTTTTTAATCCTAAAAAAGCATTTTTTATATGATCGAAAAAAGAAAAAAAAACTACTGGTAAAGATAAAATTACCATGATAAAACGAAAAAAATTTCTATGCTCTAAAAACCATATATCCTCCTCATAAGCTCCAACATATTCCGGAATAGCTAAAAGCATAATATTTCCAAAACAAAAAAAAGAAATAGCCAATTTTGCTATCAATTTTCTATCAAACAAATTTTTTTTTCTATTTCCTATAGAATCAAAATTAATATCAGGTTTATACCCCATATTATCAAGTAATTTTGCTAAATCACTTAGTTTTAATCTAGTATTATTGTATGTGATCCATATTTGTTTACTTGAAAAATCAACAGTAGATTCTAGAATGTTTTGATGAAACTTAGATAAACTTTCCAAAATAAAAATACAAGAACTACAATGAATAGAAGGAATGAAAAAACGAACAATTGTAATATTTTTATGATTAAAATCAATTATTTTTTCTGAAATTTTTTCATCATCAAGAAAATCATAAAATTCATTCATACATTTATTTATAAAACTCTATTTTATTATATACTTTTTGTATTCTTCTATAGACATCAACTGGTTATATTCTTGTAAATTTAAAATTTCTATTTGGATCATCCATCCTTCATTATAAGGTTTTTGATTTATTAATTCGGGTTGAGATAATAATCCTTGATTAATTTCAAAAATAGAACCTGAAACAGGCATAAATAAATCTGAAACAGTTTTTACTGCTTCTATTGTACCGAATAGAGATCCTTTTTTTATTTTTTTACCTATAATAGATTTTTCTATATCTAAGTAAACAATGTCTCCTAACTCATTTTGAGCAAAATGAGTAATTCCAACATAAGCTTTTTTATTCTCTTTATCTCTTTTGGATTTTAATCCAATCCATTCATGATTTTCACTGTATCTCAAACAATTAGGATTCATATGCATTATTTTTTGTTTTTTAAATTAAGAATCATTTATTTTTTTCTTAATTAAAAGGTAAATTTTATAAAAAAACCATATTTTTCTTATGAAAAAAGAATCATACTTTTTATTTCTTTTATTAATAAAAGTTAAGTATGAATCGATTCTTTTATCGATATCATGATCCCTATCTTCATCAA
This sequence comes from Blattabacterium cuenoti, assembly GCF_014251655.1. Taxonomy (NCBI): domain Bacteria; kingdom Pseudomonadati; phylum Bacteroidota; class Flavobacteriia; order Flavobacteriales; family Blattabacteriaceae; genus Blattabacterium; species Blattabacterium cuenoti. The sequence goes on along the minus strand of NZ_CP059225.1, from coordinate 234,437 downwards.
ACTTCCATAAATAATATTTTTCTATTTGATGAATTAATAAATTTGAGTACTTTGAGGAAGTAGCATATCCCGCTTTTTGTAATTCTATAGCCCAGGCTTTATAATCATTCTTTTTTAACAAAAATAATTTAGAATAACGTGGTTTTTTCAAAAATTTAGAATGATCTATAAACGAATCTTTTACTGTGTTATATTTACGAAAACATTCTTTTGAAGAATCATCATCATGATAATAAGATTCTCCCGTCCAATTTATTCCACATTTAATTCCAAAATGATTATTAGTAGCTTTTGATAAAGAACTATTTCCAATAGAAGATTCTAACAAACCTTGTCCTAGTTTAATACTAGCTGGTATTCCAAATTTTTCCATTTCTTCAATAGCAAAAACAGCGTATTTTTTAATGTATTTTATCATATTTTCTATTTCTTCTGAATTTTCTGAAAAAGAATAAGATGAATACATAAAAAATAACAAAAAAAAATAAAAAATATTTCTCATTTATAATTTAACTTTATTAATAAAATTACGTTTTTCATCGAAATCAAGTAAAAAGATTCCACAATAATCCCATTTTTATAAGAAAGTCATTATCCTTTTTTGAAAGATTACCTACGTTTTTTAATTCAAAATACAATATAGTTCTATATATTTTAAAGTTCAAGAAATAATTGAATAAAAAATCTCCTCCAATTTGATTGGGAATACATTCTTTTTCTGATGAAAATATATGTAAATCAAATGGATATATAATATCTTGATGATAAAAATTACTAAAATAGTGAACGGAAAAACCGGTTTGCATAGATAAAGATTTATTAAAATAATTATCCTTAAAATAGATTGTATTTCTTGATAAAAAATTGGGAATAGAAAAAATAAATGTATCTGAATTATATTTTTGATATAAAAAAATATTGTGTAATTGAAATTTCCAATATTCATGTATAGTTTTCAATTTTAATTTATATAATTGAATATTCTTATGATAAAAAAAATCTTCTATTTTTTCTTTTTCATCATTATCTTTAAATGAATATTCAGATACAGAAAAAGACATATGATAATTTTTATCATAAAAAAAAGAAAAATCAATTGTTTTTTCTTGATTAAAAAGAAGTGTATTTATTCGTTTATTATTATAACAATCTTTATTTTTTTTTAAAATATAAAGGGAAATAATATCAGTATTGGTCATATTTTTAGCAATTATAAACTGAGTTAACAATCGACTTTTTGGAAATAAAAAAATATTTTTTAACATTATATTACCATGTATATAAAAAATAGGGCCTGTTAATAATGTTAAATGATGATCATGATCTATTATCCATTTTGCATTTGAATGAAATTCAAAAATATCGTTAATCGGATAATTTATTTTGGTTTCTATAGAAAAATTTTTTATATTTTTATTTTTAGGAACTATTCTCATATTATATTCATTGATAAAAAATAATTGATAATTTATTGTATCTAAAATACCTCCAATTTCCATATTAAATTTTTTTCTAAAAAAAATTAGAAATAAACCATTTCTAGAATGGAAATGATGAATTATATTATTTTGATAAGATAAAATACGATCTTTATGATATTTATCATATTCTATATAAGTTTTTAAAGAAAAAAATTTATCTTTATCTCGTTCAAAAATTTTTTGAACAAAATTTATATAGAATCTTTGATAAGTGAATTGATTTTTATCAAAAAAAATAGTATTATTAATATTCCATTTTACAATTTTTTCTTTTTCTTTGAAAGAAAACTTTTGAAAAATATAATGACCCCATAGTTTATAACGATCATTATTATGATCTTGATAATTAAAAGTAGTAATAAATAAATTTTTACTTTTATCAAAAAAAGGACTATATCTAATAGAATAGATATTTCTATATTCTATGGAATAATTGGTTTCTTCATTTGGACTTTGAGAAAAAAAAACTTCTAGCATTTTTTCTTTAAAAGAATCTTGAAAAGAATAATTTTTTGCATATAAAATTTCTGAAGTAGGAGTTTTAACATCAAAATATTGAATTTTTTCACGTGATAAAAAATAATCTTCAAAAAAAAGCATTTTTCGTGGATTACTAAAATAAATATTTTCATTATTTTTCCTATTAGGAATTAACAACTCTTTTCCATTTTTATAATAAAATGATCCAAAATCATCTTTTTTAAAGAAATTATGAGAATAATATTTATTGATAGAAAAAGATTTTGTATCTAATAATATCTTATTAAAATTTTTTTCTTCAGTCCAAAATTTATAATCTTCATCAATAGGATGATAAATTTCTATATCTTCTTTTTTATCAATTTTTAAATCCATAATTTTTTGTTTTATAGAATGATCCATAGGAGATAAAAAAAATAAAAAAGTAAAAATGATTATTTTCATATAATTGAACTATAAATTGCACTATTTATAATTAACATCCATAGATGTCAAAAATTTATATATATTTGTATGGAATTAAGTGTCATTTTTTAATTTTAAAAGTAAATGGTATTCTAATTAATTTAAGACATCTATTTTTATTAAGGCTCGTCTTTATGACAGTCTTTTTCATCATGTAAAAATACCATAAATCATGTTTAAATTTAATTTTAGAACTATTCAGAAAAAAATTTTAGCTGATAGTACTACCCCAATAGAATTATATTTAAAACTAAGAGATATTTTTCCAAATACTTTATTATTAGAATCTTATAATTGTCAATTATCAAAAAGTCATTCTTCTATTCTTTGCATCAATCCAATTTCGGAATTAATTCTAGATAATAATGTCTTACGAATATCATACCCAAACTGTATTCATAAACACATATTTATAAACGATAAATTAGATATACAAACATTTATCGAGGATTTTTTTAAAAAGTTTAAAAGTGTAAATACTTCTGTTTCTTATTCTGGATTATATGGGTATATCTCTTATGATAGTATTCAATATTTTGAAAATATTCAATTTTATGCTTCTATAAAAGATATCTATAACATTCCACAAATACGATTTGGATTTTATAAAAATTTAATTGTATTTCATCATTTTTATCATGAAATATATTTAATTGAACATCAATTTTCTGATTTTGATAAAAAAACCTATATAGACCAGTTAATAGAATTAGTAAAAAAGAAAAATTTTTCTTCTTTTCCATTTCAATCCATTGGAAATCGTTCTTCAAATGTTACTGATACAGAATACAAAAAAATGGTGGCTCAAGGAATAAAAGCTTGTTTCCGTGGAGATGTTTTTCAGATAGTATTATCTAGACAATTTCAACAAAAATTCAAGGGAGATGAATTTAACGTATATAGGGCTTTACGATTTATCAATCCTTCTCCTTATCTTTTTTATTTTGATTATGGAAATTATAAATTATTTGGTTCTTCTCCAGAATCGCAATTAATCATTAATAAACAAAAAGCTTATATCAACCCTATAGCAGGAACTATACGAAGATCTGGGTCAGAATATAAAGATAAAAAATTATCTGAATCTCTTTCTAAAGATCCAAAAGAAAATGCAGAACACGTCATGTTAGTAGATTTAGCAAGAAATGACCTAAGTAAAAATTCTTCCAATGTACAAGTAGAAGTATTTAAAGAAATACAATTTTTTTCTCATGTATTACACATGGTGTCTAAAGTATCTGGTAAATTAGAAGATAATATATCAAATATTAAAGTATTCGGAGATACTTTTCCTGCAGGAACACTTTCTGGAGCTCCAAAATATAAAGCTATGGAGTTAATAGATAAAATAGAAAATCAACATAGAGGAGTTTATGGAGGAGCTATTGGTTTTTTTGGTTTGAATAATTCTTGCATTAATACCGCTATAATCATTCGTTCTTTTGTAAGTAAAAATAACTCTCTTTTTTTACAAGCTGGTGCAGGTATTGTTTCTAATTCTAAAGAAGAAAAAGAATTAGAGGAAGTAAATAATAAGCTGATGGCTTTATTTAAGGCTATCGAATTAGCTAGAAATATATGAAAAAAATACTGATTTTGGATAATTATGATTCTTTTACCTATAACCTTGTTCATGTTGTAAAAACATTAACAAACAATCCTATACAAGTATATAGAAATAACGAAATAAAATTATCAGATATAGAAAAATATAACAAGATTATTCTTTCTCCAGGTCCTGGAATACCTGATGAAGCCCATATTTTAAAGCCTTTAGTAAAAACTTTTGCCTCTACTAAGAGTATTTTTGGAGTTTGTTTAGGACAACAAGCTATAGGTGAAGTGTTTGGAGCGACTCTTCTAAATACAAAAGAAGTTTATCATGGAATTTCTAGTTTGATAAAAATCGTAGATCCAAAAGAAATTCTTTTTAAAAAATTACCTAGAGAAATAAAAGTTGGACGCTATCATTCTTGGATTATATCCCCACATAATTTTCCTAAAGAACTTAAAATAACAGCTATTGGAGATAAAGGAGAAATAATGGCTTTACGTCATAAATCGTATGATGTACGTGGAGTACAATTCCATCCAGAATCTATTTTAACTCCATATGGGGAAAAAATTATAGATAATTGGTTGAAAAACAAATAAATAATTTATGAATAAAGCATTAGAAAATCTTTTTTTAGAAAGAACACTCACTCAACAAGAGGCTAAAAATCTTTTTATAGAATTATCAAAAGGAAAAATAAATCAAACACAAACCATCGCTCTCACTTCTATATATAATATGAGATCTCCTACTTTAGAAGAAATAGGAGGTTTTAGGCAAGCAATGATGGAATTATGCATCAAAATAAATTTTACAGAATTTAATGCAATTGATATTGTAGGAACAGGTGGAGATAAAAAAAATACTTTTAATATTTCTACTTTAGCATGTTTCATAGTAGCAGGAGCTGGAGAAAAAGTAATTAAACATGGTAGTTTTAGTTCTTCTTCTATAACCGGATCTTCTAATATATTAAAAGGATTAGGATATAATTTTACAAATAAAGAAGAAAATTTAAAAAATCAGTTAGATAAAGTGGGAATCTGTTATTTACATGCACCTATGTTTCATCCAATGTTAAATATTGTATATAAAGCAAGAAAAGAATTAGGAATTAAAACTATTTTTAATACACTTGGTCCTTTACTTAATCCAGGAAATCCCAAAAATCAATTATTAGGAGTAAATAATTTAGAATTAGCAAGAATATATTATTATATGTATCAAAATACAAAAAATAATTATGCTATTGTACATAGTTTAGATGGATATGACGAAATAACGTTAACTAGTGATATAAAGTGTTATACTCCAAAAGGAGAAACATTATACTCTATAGATGAATTAATAGACATAGGATTAAATAAAATTAAAGTAAATCCTAATGAATTAAAAGGAGGAAAAAATACGGAAGAAAATATTCGTATATTTATTAGCGTTTTATCTGGAGAAGGAACTTTATATCAAAATGAAGTTGTTTTAACAAACGCCACCTTTGCCTTGAGTTTATTAAATAAAGATAGTCTTGAAAATAATTATGATAAAGCAAAATACTCTTTGAAAAGTGGAAAAGCTAAGAATATTCTAAAAAAGTTATTAAGTTTATGAATATTCTTGATAAAATCCTGTCTGAAAAAGAAAAAGAAATATCCAATAATAAAATTATTTGTCCTATAAAAAAATTGGAAAATAGTCTATTTTTTAATAGAAAAACTTTTTCTTTAGTTGAAAAAATAAAAAATAGTAAAATTGGAATCATTGCAGAATTTAAGTCAGGATCTCCATCTAAAGGAATTATCAATAATACAATTTCGGTAGAAAAAGTAGTTTCAGGTTATGAATCTGCAGAAGTTAGCGGAATATCTATTCTTACAGATCATCGTTTTTTTTATGGAAAAAATGAAAATATAAAAAAATCTCGTTCTATTGTTTCTATTCCTATATTAAGAAAAGATTTCATTATTGATGAATATCAAATTATAGAATCTAAATCTATAGGAGCTGATGTAATTTTACTAATTGCAGGAATTCTTTCTAAGATGAAAATAAAAAATTTCTCAAAACTTGCAAAAGAGTTAGGATTAGAAGTGATATTGGAGATACATAATGAATTTGATATAGATAAAATAACAGAAAATTTAGATATTATAGGAATTAATAATAGAAACTTACAAAATTTCATTGTAGATCATAATACTAGTTTGAATCTATATTCAAAAATTCCTGGCAATTATATAAAAATAGCAGAAAGTGGAATTAATAATATAAATGTTATTTTAAAATTGATTAAAATAGGGGTTCAAGGTTTTTTAATTGGAGAATATTTCATGAAAGGGAAACATCCTGGAATAATTTGTAAATATTTTATGAAATTATTATTAAAAAGAATAAATGGGATCAGTTCATGATAAAGAAATCATTAAAAATAAAAATATGTGGAATGAAATATCATATATTAAAAATTTCTGATCTAAATCCTGATTTTATCGGATTTATATTTTATTCTTATTCTCCAAGATTTGTAGGTTCAAACTTTATTATTCCAAAATTAAAAAAAGAAATATTTAAAACCGGTGTTTTTGTAAATGAATCGAAAAAAAATATTTTAGAAATAAGTAAAAAAAATAAATTAGATTTTATTCAATTACATGGAATAGAAAGTCCTATTTTTTGTGAAAAATTATTCAAAAAAGGATTAAAATTGATCAAATGTTTTAGAATAAATTCTTTTTTTTCTTTTCAAGAAGTTACAGATTATATTCCTTTCTGTACTTATTTTTTGTTTGATAATCATACCATTCACTATGGTGGTAGTGGTAAAAAATTCTGTTGGAAAAAACTTTATGAATATAATTTAGATATTCCATTTTTTCTAAGTGGAGGAATTGGGATAAACGATTTATGTAAGATTATAAATTTTTCACATCCAAAAATGTATGGGATAGATGTTAATAGTCAGTTCGAAATTAGTCCAGGAAAAAAAAAATATGATTCTTTAAAAACCTTTATAAAAAAAATAAGAAATCTATGAAATATTTCGTTGATGAAAATGGATATTATGGAGAATTTGGAGGAGCATTTATTCCTGAAATGTTGCATAACAATATAAAAGAATTACAATGTAAATATAAAGAAGTCCTTACAAGTTTTGAATTTAAAAAATTATACAAAAAAATATTAAAAAATTATGTAGGAAGACCAACTCCTTTATTTTTTTGTAAAAAATATTCAGAAAAATATAAAACTAAAATTTATATTAAAAGAGAAGATCTTAATCATACTGGTTCCCATAAAATTAATAATACGATAGGTCAAACACTATTGGCCCTAAAATTAGGTAAGAAAAAAATTATTGCCGAAACAGGTGCTGGACAACATGGAGTAGCAACAGCTACTACTTGTGCATTAATGAACCTAGAATGTATTGTTTTCATGGGAGAAGTAGATATGAAACGTCAACATACAAATGTTCTAAGAATAAAATCCCTTGGATCAAAAGTAATTCCAGTTATAAGTGGAGAAAAAACACTTAAAGATGCAGTTAACGAAGCTATCCGTTACTGGATAATCCATCCAGAAAGTTATTATTTAATAGGATCTACTGTAGGACCACACCCTTATCCTCAAATGGTAGCGGATATTCAATCTGTAATTAGTGAAGAAATAAAAATACAATTGAAAGAACAAGAAGGAGTTAGTTTTCCTAACTATATGATCTCTTGTATAGGAGGAGGAAGTAATGCAGCTGGATCTTTTTATCACTTTTTGGATAATAAATATGTAAATCTTATAGCAGTAGAAGCTTCTGGATTAGGAATAAGAACAAAAAAAACAGCTGCTGCTATTCATTGTGGATCAAAAGGGATTTTACATGGAAGTATGACTATCCTTTTACAGGATAAAGATGGACAAGTGATTCCGGCACATTCTATATCTGCTGGATTAGATTATCCAGGAATAGGACCTATGTTTGCTAATCTTTTCGTCAAAAAACGTGTAAAGTTTTTACATGCAACAGATAAAGAAGCTTTAAAAGCAGGATATGAATTAATTAGATTAGAAGGAATAATACCTGCTTTAGAAAGTGCCCATGCTTTAGCTGCGTTAAAAAAAATACCATTTGAAAAAAATGATATAGTTATTTTGACTTTATCTGGAAGAGGGGATAAAGATATGAATGTTTATGATAAGTTTTTTACTAAATTTTAAAATGATGAACCAAATCCATGATTTATTAAAAATTAAAAAAAATATATTATGCATTTATTTTACAGCTGGCTATCCTAATACAGAGGATACGTTAAAAATAATAAAAATATTACAAGACCTACATCTTGTAGATTTAATAGAAATAGGGATCCCTTATTCTGATCCTTTAGCAGATGGAGTGATAATTCAAAAAAGTAATCAAATTTCATTAGGTAAAGGAATGAATATTCCTTTATTATTTTCTCAACTTGAAAAAGTTAAAAAAAAAATAAAAATTCCTATTATTCTTATGGGATATTATAATCAATTTTATCAGTTTGGAGAAGAAAAATTTTTAAATAAATGTGAAAAATCAGGTGTTTCTGGATTAATTTTTCCAGATCTTCCTGTTCATATATTTGTAGATAAATATCGTCATTTGTTTAAAAAACATTTATTATCTATGATTTTTTTAGTAACTCCTCAAACAAATTCATCTAGAATCCAATTTTTAAGTCAGATTTCCGATGGATTTTTATATTTAGTTTCTTCCAATTCTATAACAGGAGAAGTGGAACCTTTTGGTAGGAAACAAATATCTTTTTTTGAACGTGTACAAGAATTATCTATAAATATTCCAAAATTAATTGGATTTGGAATAAAAGATAGAAAAACTTTTGAATTATCATGTAAATATGCAAATGGAGGAATTATTGGAAGTGCTTTTATTCAATCATTGAATGAAAATAAATTAGAAGAAAGCATAATAAAATATATAAAATCTATCTACCCTAACCAAAAATAGAAGACCCTAATCTAACCATTGTGCTACCATATTTTATTGCTATGAGATAATCTCTACTCATTCCCATAGAAAGTACATGATGACCGTATTTTTTTTTATATTCTTGATATATATTTCGTAAATATAAAAATTCGTTCTGTACTTTTGATAGTTCTTGGAAAGAAGCCATCCCCATTATTCCTATTATTTTTATATTTCTCATTAACTGATAAGTTTCGTCTTTTAATATATCATAAGCTTCTTGATTACTTATTCCTGACTTACTTTTTTCATCACATATTTTTATTTGTAAAAGACAATTAACTATTCTATTATATTTTAAAGCCAAATTATTTATGATTTTAATTTGTTTTATTTTTTGAACACTATGAATCAAATAAATAAAAGGAACAATATATTTTAATTTATTCCTTTGAATTTGTCCAATCATATGCCATCGAATATCTTTTGGTAATTTTTGATATTTTACCACCATTTCCTGAACATAATTTTCTCCAAAATCTCTATGTCCTATTTGATATAATTTTTTTATGGAAGTAATATCTTGATTTTTAGAAACTACTAAAATTTTTATATTTTTTGGAATTAATTTTTTTACTGTAAAAAATCTATTTTCTATGGAACTCATTATGAAAATTTTTTTTCAAATTCTTTCATGATTTCAATTAAAAATTGAACACTTTCTAATGGAAGAGCATTATATATACTTGCTCTATATCCGCCTACAAATCGATGTCCATCCAATCCTACAATATTTTCTTTTTTCCACATTTTATTAAATTCTTTTTCTAGATTTTTTTTCTTTAAAAAAAAAGAAACATTCATTTTAGATCGATCTTCTTTATCTATTTTATTCTCAAATAAATTACTCTTATCTATTTCATCATATAATAATTTAGTTTTATACTTATTTTCTTTTTCTAAAATAGAAAGACCTCCTTTATTTTTTATCCATTCTAAAGTTAGCATAGAAGTATAAATAGAAAATACATTTGGAGTATTTAATATACTATTATTCTGTACATGAATTTGATAATCCATATAAGTAGGAACCTCTCTTTTAATTCTTCCTAAAATATCTTTTTTTACGATTACAATAGTCATTCCTGCAGAACTCACATTTTTTTGTGCAGATGCATAGATTAAACTAAACTGTGAAAAATCTATTTTTCTACTAAGAATGTCGGATGACATATCACAGACTATTGGAACAGTAGTTTTAGGAAACTTATTCATTTGTGTTCCAACAATCGTATTATTAGATGTACAGTGAAAATAATCTACATTATATGGGATTTGATAATTTTTTGATATACATGTATAGTTTTTTTTTCTTCCGGAAAACAAGATATTTACTTTACCAAATTTTTTTGCTTCTTTAATAGCGTTATGAGCCCAAAATCCTGTATCTAAATAAGCTGCTTCTTGATTCATTAAATTATATGGGACCATTGCAAACTGTAGGGTAGCTCCTCCTTGAAGGAATAAAATAGCATAATCATCATTTAAATTCATAATATATTTTACCAAATGAGTAGTTTTTTCGATGATTTCTAAAAAATCTAAACTTCTATGAGAAATTTCAAGTAAAGATAATCCAGATTTATTAAGATTAATTATAGATTGAGCTGATTTTATAACAACTTCTTTTGGTAAAATAGATGGACCTGCATTGAAATTATGTATTTTCATCATATAAATAGAAAAACTAATTCTTTTCAAAATTAAAAAAAATACTAATTGAACTCAATTATATTATTTTTATACCTAATATTTTTTTCGTATTTTCTGTAATCTTAAATCTATCATCTAAACGGTTTTTTATAACCAAAATAATATATCCATTTCCATTAATTAATAACCATGTCTGTTCTTTTTCTAAAAGAGAAAATTTTTTTTCTTTATAATATTTACTTAATTTTTTTGTTCCTTTCATTTTCAACGGGACAAAAAAATCTCCTTTTCTCCATGTTCTCATAGATAACGGAAACTTAATTTTATCAAAATCTATAAGGAACATTTCCTTTTTATTTTTTCTTTCTGGATTCAGAAAAAATTTCATATTAATGGGTAAATATGTTTGATCTAAATCTTTTAAATTTGGAATCATATAGATTTTATCTTTATTTTTTAATAAAGATTCATTAGAAATTAAAATCCAATTATCTCTATTTTTAATGATACGATATCTCTTTGATAGAAGTTGTTTTCCAGATTGAGCATAAATAAGATCTTTTAAATTATTCATATTATTAAATCCATATGAATAAAATAATCTAAATAAATAAAAAGATAAAGGATGTAATTTTTCTATTTTTTTACATTTTATTTTCCAAAAAAACGGATTATACTTTTTTTCTATTGTAATTTTTTGAGAAATTTCTTTTATTCTTTCTTCTATTAAAAGATTTTCATCATGAAGATGATCCATAGTTTTTTTTAATCCATTATAAAAAAAAGATGAAAAAGAAGAAAATTTAAATAAAATAAAACGAATTTTATTTCTTAAATACTTCATATTTTTATTGCTACTATCAGATCTCCATTGAATATTCATTATTTTTGCATAATGTAAAATTTCTTTTTTAGTAAAATTATGAAGAGGACGAATAAATTTTCCATTTTTTTGTGGGATTCCCAATAAACCCTTAATTCCAGTTCCCCTAAAAATATTTATAAAAAAAGTCTCAATTGAATCATCAAAATGATGTCCTAATACTATATATTTATATAAATTAGTTTTTAACAATTCTATAAACCAGTCGTATCTAAGTTTTCTAGCCGCCATTTGTATGGATAAATTATTTTTTTTAGAAAAATATAAAGTATTAAATCTTTTTACATGACATACAATATTTTTTTTTACACAAAAATTTCTTATAAAAATTTCATCTTCAATAGATTCTTGATTTCTTAATTTAAAATTACAATGCGCTACTTCTAATTCAATAGAAGGAATCTTAAGTAACAAATGAGTAAGTACCATACTGTCTAATCCTCCACTTAAAGCAACGCATATTTTTGTTTTTTTATTAAACGAAAAATACTCTCTAATTTTTTTCAAAAAAATATCATGAATCATAATTCATAGAATCAATAAGTTCTCGAACTATATCATTTTTAGATTTCATCCCAATATCTATCTTTTTATGAGATTTTTCATAAAAATATGTTCTTTTAGATAAATGTTTCATAATAAATCTAAATAATTCATATTTAGATAAATGAGAAATTAATGGTCTTGTACTTTTCTCTAAAAATAATCTTTTAAATAAAATATAACTATTCGCTTTTAAATAAAATGTTAGTGAATACTTATTTAACAAATCAATATTATTATAAAAACAAGGGGTCCCTCCACCTACAGATAAAACGTATTTATTTTTATTTTTTAAAAATTTTTTTAGCATAGTATGCTCTATTTTTCTAAAATAGAATTCTCCTTTTTTATGAAAAAGATTATAAATCGAGTCTTTTTTTCTTTCAGAAAGAATATCATCTAAATCATAAAAATACAAATTCAATTTTTTAGATAAAATTTTTCCTATAGAAGTTTTTCCACTTCCCATATATCCTATTAAAGTGATTTTCATAAAAACATATAAAAATTAGTATATTTGCTTCAATGGTATTATTATGGTATTGTAAATGGACTATCAATGAAAAAATTAAGTAACTAACTATAAATATTTTTAAGGAAATAAGACCTGATAGCTCAGCTGGTAGAGCATTACACTTTTAATGTAAGGGTCCTGGGTTCGAATCCCAGTCAGGTCATATAAATTTCTAGAACTAAAGGACAATGATCAGATTTCTAGAACTACAGGACAATGATCAGAATATTTTACATCTGGTAAAAGATAGGATTTTTTTATCTTCTTTTTTAAAGAATTACTTACCATAGCATAATCAATTCTCCATCCTCTATTATTTTTTCTAGCATTATAACGGTAACTCCACCAACTATAATGATTCCCTTCTTTTATAAAATTTCTAAAACTATCTATAAACCCTAAATCTAAAAAATGTGTCATCCACTTTCTTTCTTCTGGTAAAAACCCTGAAGTTTCTTTGTTTTTAATAGGATCATAAATATCTATTTCTCGATGACAAATGTTGTAATCTCCACAAATAATGAGATTATTAAATTTATTTTTTATTTTTTTTATATGTGAAAAAAATTCTTTCATAAAAAAAAATTTAAATCCTAATCTTTTTTTTATATTATTTCCTGAAGGAAGATAAAGACTAATTATAGATATTTTTTTTAGATCTATACGTAAAACTCTTCCTTCTATATCAATAGAATTCAAACCTATTCCATATTCTACATGAATAGGTTTTTTTTTACACAAGATTCCTACCCCACTATATCCTTTTCTATTGGAAGGAAACCAATAATGATTATATCCTAATTGATCAAAAATATTAGTATTTATCTGTTCTTGAAAAGCTTTTATTTCTTGCAAACATAAAATATCTGGATTGTTCATCTTTATCCAATCAAACAACCCTTTATTTATTCCAGATCTAATTCCATTTATATTGTAGCTAATAATTTTCATTATATATATTTTTATTTATTAAAGTCATACATATGACATAGAATTACATATATTATAATTATAAAATATTCAAAATAGTTATTATATTTGCCATAATACTTTAATTAATTTAATCTACATAAAAGCTTACTCTTGTAAGCTTTTATTATTTCTTCCATTCTATTATGGATAAACTTAAAATAGCTATTCAAAAATCAGGTCGTCTTTATGAAGACTCTATTAAGTTGCTAAAAGATTGCAGCATCGAAATTAATATTGGTATAGATAAATTAAAAACAACGGCTCTTAATTTTCCTCTAGAAATACTTTTTCTAAGAGATGATGATATTCCTCAATATTTAGAAGATGGAGTGGCTGATATAGGAATTGTCGGAAAAAATGTTCTTTTAGAAAAAAGAAAAAAAATAAGAATAAAAGAAACTTTAGGATTCGGAAAATGTAGACTTTCTATAGCGGTTCCTAAATCTAGGATTTATCATGATATCAACGATTTAGACGGAAAACGTATTGCTACAAGTTATCCTTTTTTAGTGCAAGAATTTTTCAAAAAAAGATATATAAAAGCGGAAATTCATGAGATATCTGGAGCAGTAGAAATTGCTCCTGGAATAGGGTTAGCTGATTGTATTTGCGATTTAGTAAGTAGTGGATCAACTCTTTTTATGAATGGATTAAAAGAAGTAGAAACAGTTCTTCAATCGGAAGCTGTTTTAGCCTCTCACCTACATCTAGGTTCTCCACAAAATATTATAATGGATAAACTATTATTTAGAATAAGAGCGGTGAAAAAAGCTAAAAATAATAAATATATTCTTTTAAACGTACCCAATGAACGATTAGAAAAAATAATATCTTATCTTCCAGGAATTAAAAGTCCAGTTATTCTTCCTCTAGCTAATTCAGAATGTAGTTCCGTACATTCTGTTGTTAATGAGAACGATTTTTGGGGAATAATAGAAAACTTAAAAGCACTTGGGGCACAAGATATATTAGTTCTTCCCATAGAAAAAATTATACTGTAAATAAATAGATATGATTCAAGTATATCTTTATCCTAAAAAATGGAAAAATATTATCAGATCCTATAAAGATTCATCTTATTTAATAAATTCAGTTGTTCCTATAGTGAATCATGTAAAAAGTTATGGAGATATAGCTATCAAAACTTATACAAGAAAATATGATCATGTTGATATAAAAGAAATTCAAGTCACAGAAAACGATTTTCAAAAAGCAAATATGCAAGTTTCAAACAGATTAAAAAAATCTATAGAAATAGCATATGAAAATATAAAATCTTTTCATCAAAATCAAATATATAAAGAATCCAAAATAGAAACTTCTACAGGAGTTATTTGTTGGAGAAAAAGAATTCCAATAGAAAAAGTGGGGTTCTATATACCTGGAGGATCCGCTCCTTTATTATCTACTGTATTAATGTTAGGAACACCGGGAAAATTAGCAGGATGTAAAAATATCATTTTATGTAGTCCTCCGAATAAAAATGGAGAAATTCATCCCTCTATTTTATATACAGCTAAATATATTGGTATTACACGTATATATAAAGTAGGAGGGGCTCAAGCAATTTCTGCTATGGCTTATGGAACAGAAAGTATTCCTTCTGTATACAAAATATTTGGTCCAGGTAATTCTTATGTAACAAAAGCAAAACAAATTGTATCCCAAAGAGGAATAGTATCTATAGATATGCCGGCAGGTCCTTCAGAAATAGTAATCATGGCTGATGATAGTGCAAAACCAGAATATGTTGCTTCTGATTTATTATCTCAATCTGAACATGATCCAGATAGTTATATACTTTTGGTTACTATTAATCATCAGTCTTGGTTAGAAAAGGTAAAAGAAGAATTAAAAAAACAATTTTTGTTCTTTTCAAAAAAAGAAGCAATCATTAAGAAATCTTTGAAAAATAGTAAGATAATTGTTCTTTCTTCTTTAGAAGAATGTATAGATTTAATCAATGAAGTAGCACCAGAACATCTTATTATTAATTGTAATAATGCCTCTAATTGGGGAGAAAAAGTAATTAATGCAGGATCTGTATTTTTGGGAAATTATGCTCCAGTAAGTGCTGGTGATTATGCTACTGGAACTAATCATGTTCTTCCTACATATGGATATGCTAAATCTTATAGTGGAGTATCTGTAGACAGTTTTATTAAAAAAATGACTTTCCAAAAGATATCTAAAAAAGGATTGAAAAATTTATCGGAATGTATAAATGTTTTATCTTCTGAAGAAGGATTAATAGCGCATAAAAAATCTATTGATATTCGTTTATCATAAATAAATAATGTAAATTCATGAAGAATAATTATTCGAATTATAATTTCGATTTGAGGTCATTAATTAGGAAAAATATTCTAAGTATAGAACCTTATATATCAGCTAGATCCGAACATAATAAAGAAAAAAATTCCATTTTTTTAGATGCTAATGAAAATTCTTTTGGGCCTCCATTATCTTTTTTAAATTCTTACCATAGATATCCGGATCCTATACAAAAAGAATTAAAGAAAAAAATATCAGAATTAAAAAATGTTTCCACTTCCAATATTTTTTTGGGAAATGGAAGTGATGAAATTATTGATTTAATTTATCGTATTTTTTCTATACCAGGAATAGATAATGCAATTATTTTTCCTCCTACCTATGGTATGTATGAAGTTAGTGGAAAAATACATGGAGTAGATATTGTTAAAATAACCCTAACAGAAGAGGAATACCAATTAAACTTGGATAAAATTAAAAAAATTGTTAATCATCATAGTAAAATTATATTCATTTGTTCTCCAAATAATCCTACAGGAAATGATATAAAAAGAAAAGATATTGAACATATTATAAGAATATTTTCAGGAATTATTGTTTTAGATGAGGCCTATATAGATTTTTCATATCAAAAATCTTTTTCTATCGATATTTGTAAATATCCTAATTTAATTATTTTACAAACACTTTCTAAATCTTGGGGGTTAGCTGGACTAAGAATAGGAATTGCTATTGCTTCAAAAGAGATTATAAGTTGGATGAACAAAATAAAACATCCATATAATATAAGTTATCTTTCTCAAGAAATAGCTATAAAAGCTCTTGAAAATAAAGACTTATTTTTTTATCATTTGAAAAATATTTTTTCAGAAAGAAAATATATGGAAAAATCTTTACAAAAAATTTCCATTATAGAAAAAGTATATCCTAGTTCTGCAAATTTTTTACTAGTGAAAATCAATTTTTCTTCAAAAAATCTTTATAAGTATCTAATGGAAAAAAATGTTTTTGTTAGAGATCGTTCAAAAATTGTTTTATGTAATCATTGTTTAAGAATTACAATAGGGAATCATGAAGAAAATGAGTATTTGATAAATAAAATTAAAAAATACTCTACTAAAACTACATTCAAAAAATAAAAATGTAATGAAAAAAATATTGTTTCTTGATAGAGATGGGACTATTATTCGAGAGAATCCTCCTACTTATCAGATTGATTCTATTGAAAAAATAATTTTTTATCCAAAAGTTATATTCTTTTTATCCAAAATAGTACAAGAATTAGATTATGATTTAGTTATGGTAACCAATCAAGATGGTTTGGGTACAAATCAATATCCAGAAGAAATATTTTGGCCTATACATAATCATATATTAAATATTTTACGAACAGAAGGAATTCATTTTTCCTCTATTTATATAGATAAAACTTATCCTGATGAAAAATCTTTGACTAGAAAACCTGGAATAGGGATGCTGAATAGTTATTTAAAATCTGATTTATATGATATTTCCAAATCTTTTGTTATTGGAGATAGAATTACAGACGTTTTATTAGCTAAAAATTTAGGATGTAAATCTATATGGTTCAAAGAAGTCCATTATTGTAAAAACATAACTCAAGAAGAAAAAAATTATTATTCCAATATTAATAAAATAGATTTAGAAACAATTATTTCTTTAAAAACCGATAGTTGGAAGGAAATTTATGAATATTTATCATTGATTTCAAATGAAAAATATGTATATCAACGTATTACATTAGAAACAGATATTAAAATCTCTGTTTTTCTTTATGGAAAAGGAATATCAAATATACAAACGGGACTTGGATTTTTTGATCATCTTCTTCAACAATTGGCTTTTCATAGTTCTATAGATATCAATATTAAAATAAAAGGAGATCTTAATGTAGATGAACATCATTCTATAGAAGATACTGGAATTTCTTTAGGAAAAACTTTTGATAAAATTTTAGGAAATAAAAAAGGAATAGAACGTTATGGTTTTTATATTATTCCTATGGATGAAAGTTTAGCTACGGTAGCATTAGATTTTGGAGGAAGAAGTAAATTACTTTGGAAAGTAAAATTTTATAGAGAAAAAATAGGAAAAGTTCCTACAGAAATGTTCTATCATTTTTTTAGGTCTTTTTCTTTATATGCAAAATGTAATTTATATATTCATGCTATAGGAAAAAATGAACATCATAAAATAGAGGCTATCTTTAAATGCTTTGCAAGAGCTATAAAAATGGCCATAAAAAAAAATATTTTTGATCATAAAATACCGAGTTCTAAAGGACTATTATAAAAAATATTTGAATAATTATGAAAACAATTATTATAATAAAATATCCTGCAGGAAATGTACAGTCAGTTCTTTTTTCTTTAGAAAGAATAGGAGTACAAGCTGTAGTAACAGATTCTAAAAAATCTATTCAAAATGCAGAAAAAGTGATTTTGCCTGGAGTAGGAGAGGCTCATTGTGCTATGAAATATTTAAAAGAAAAAAAATTAGATATACTTTTATCTGAACTAGAACAACCTGTATTAGGAATTTGCTTGGGAATGCAATTACTTTGTAAATATTCAGAAGAAAGAGGCACAACTTGTATAGGAATTTTTGATTTATTAGTTAAAAAATTTCAATCTGATAAGAAAAATGATAAAATCCCTCAAATAGGGTGGAATACTATTCATAAATTGAAAGGACCTTTATTTAAAGATATACCAGATGGTAGTTATCAATATTTTGTTCACAGTTATTATGCTCCTTTAGGAAGATATACTATAGCAAAAACAGAATATATAGTTTCTTATAGTGCTGCATTACAAAAAGATAATTTTTATGCTGTACAATTTCATCCAGAAAAATCTTCTTATGTAGGACATAAAATATTAGAAAATTTTATTCGATTATAATAATAAATAATTTTTTTATAATATATAAATGATGGATATTATAGTAGCTATAGATTTGATTGATGGTAAATGTGTTCGGTTAATACAAGGGGATTTTAAAAGAAAGAAAGTATATAATAATAATCCTATTGAATTTGCTTTATTACTAGAAAGTTATGGAATAACTAGATTACATTTAGTAGATTTAGATGGAGCTAGAAAAAGAAGAGTGGTTCATTGGAAAATTTTAGAAAAAATCGCAAAATATACAAATTTAATCATAGATTTTGGAGGAGGAATTCATTCTGATGAAGATATACGTATTGTATTTGAAAATGGAGGACATATGGCTACTGTTGGAAGCGTTGCTGTTAAAAATCCTTTTCTTTTAAAAAAATGGATTCATATTTATGGAAAAGAAAAAATTTTATTAGGAGTAGATGTTAAAAATAATAAAATAGCGACTAATGGATGGACAGAATTTTTTAATATTCCATTTTTTAATTTTATAGAAGAAAAAAATAATGACGGAATAAAAAAAATGTTTTGTACAGATATATCAAAAGATGGAGGACTTTCCGGTCCTTCTTTTTCCTTATATGAAAAAATAATTAAAAAATTTCCAAATATTGAATTTATAGCAAGTGGAGGAATTCGTAATATAGAAGATATAGATAAATTATTAAATATAGGTTGTTGTGGAGTTATTATTGGGAAAGCTATATATGAAAATAAAATATCATTATTAGAATTGAAAAATTGGGACAATAAAGAATAATAATAATTATGTTAGCTAAACGAATTATTCCTTGTTTAGACATTAAAAATGGAAGAACAGTAAAAGGAGTAAAATTCAAACATTTAAAAGATGCAGGAGATCCAATTAAATTAGTTTGTTGGTATACAAAACAAGGTGCCGATGAATTAATATTTTTAGATATTACTGCTACAAATGAAAAACGTAAGACATTAATTAGTTTAGTTAGGGAAATATCTCGTCATATTAATATTCCTTTTACGGTTGGAGGAGGGATTAGAGAAGAAGAAGATGTTGAACTATTATTAAATGCAGGAGCTGATAAAATATCTGTTAACACTGCCGCTTTCAAAAGTCCAAACCTTTTAGAAAATCTTTCTAAAAGATTTGGAAGTCAAAGTATTGTTTTAGCTATTGATACAAAATATGAAAATAATGAATGGTGGGTTTATTTAAATGGAGGTAGGATTTCTACTAATACCAAAACATTAGATTGGGCTAAAGAAGGGACTAACAGAGGGGCAGGGGAAATATTATTAACTTCAATGAATCATGACGGAACAAAAAATGGATTTGCTTTAGATATTACCAGGAAAATATCCGATAATATTACTACTCCGGTAATTGCTTCAGGAGGAGCTGGAAAATTAGAAGATTTCTATAAAATATTTAAAAATGGAAAAGCAGATGCAGCTTTAGCTGCTAGTATATTTCATTTTAAAGAAATAGAAATTCCAAAATTAAAATATTATTTAAATCGTCTTCATATACCTGTAAGGACATGATAACAATAGAATCAAAAATAAATTTTAAAGAAGGTTTAATTCCCGTTATTGTTCAAGATATAAAAACAGATAAAGTTTTAATGTTAGGATATATGAATCAAGAAGCTTATAAAAAAAGTATTGATGAAAAAAAAGTAATTTTTTATAGTAGATCCAAAAGAAGATTATGGACTAAAGGAGAGGTAAGCAAAAATTATCTTTTTATTCGAGAAATATTAGTAGATTGTGATGGAGATGCTTTATTAATCAAAGCGGAACCTGCTGGGCCTGTTTGTCATAAAGGAACGGATACTTGTTGGAAAGAAATTAATGAAAAAAGATTTTTATTTCATTTAGAAAATATAATTTCTAATAGAATCCATCAAAAATCAAAAAATTCTTATATATATCAATTATCAAAAAAAGGAATTAATAAAATATCTCAAAAATTAGGAGAAGAAACAGTAGAACTTATTATTGAATCTAAAGATAATGATAAAAATTTGTTTTTAAACGAATCGGCAGATTTACTATTTCATTATCTTATCTTACTAAATAAAAAAGGTTTTGAAATACAAGATGTTATTGATATTTTGAAACATAGACATTTAAGGAATATTTAATATTTTATGAATTTGAACAGATATCCTCCATTTTGGATTTTCTTTTATATAGGAAATAATTTTTGGAGTAATTTCAATGGAATTATTCCATTCAGGTTGTAACAATAATATACAATTATTATTTTTTACATAAGTCGATTGTTCTTCTGCAAAAAGAAAATCTTCTTCATCAGAAACAATAATTTTCAATTCATTAATCTTGTTATAATTTTCGATCAAAGGTAATTTATTTTTTTTGGGAGAAATAGTAATCCAATCCATGTATTTTTCTTTTATAGAATAGGATCCTGAAGTTTCAATATGAATATGATAACCCTTTTTTTTGAGAAGTTTAGTTAAAGGGGATATATCCCACATCATAGGTTCTCCTCCAGTTATTATAATGTTTTTTCCTTTAAAACTATTAATACGAGTAATAATTTTCTTAATTGAAATGAAATCTTTTTTTTGAATAATCCAGGTTTCTTTACTATCGCACCAAGGACATTGTATATCACATCCTTCAAAACGAATAAAACACGCAGGAATTCCACAATAATACCCCTCTCCTTGAAGCGAATAGAAAATTTCTTTTATAGGGAAAAAATTCATAAAGTAGGATGTTTTCTATTTGTTAATGCAGCCATTAAAGTATTTTTTAATAGCATTACACGAGTCATAGGTCCTACTCCTCCTGGAACAGGAGTAAGATAAGAAGCTTTTCCATATACACTTCTAAAATCAACATCTCCTAATATGTTTTTTCCATTTTTATTGATTCCTACATCTATAATAATAGCCCCATTTTTTATCATGTTTCCTTTCAAAAATCCTGTAATTCCTACTGCTACTATAATTATATCAGCCTGTTTGGTATAATATTCTATATTTAGAGTATTACTATGAGTGAGTGTTACTGTACTATTTCCAGGATAACTTTTTCTACTCATTAAAATACTTATGGGTTTTCCTACTATTCTACTTCTACCTATTACTACAGTATGTTTTCCAGATATTTTAATTTTACTCCTTTCTAAAAGAGTAAGTATTCCTAATGCAGTAGCAGGAAAAAAAGTTTTCATATCTAAAGCCATTTTTCCAAAATTTTCAGGATGAAATCCATCTACATCTTTTTTTGGATTAATAGATAAGATAATTTGATCTTGATCAATATGTTTTTCTAATGGTAATTGAACAATAAATCCATCTATTAATGGATTTGTATTCATTTTTTTTATTTCTTCTAACAATTTTTCTTCTGTACTATCTATAGGTAATTTTACTAAAGTAGATTGAATTCCAATATTTTTACATTCTTTAATTTTACTATTTACATATGTAATGCTAGAATTATTGGTTCCTGTTAAAATAATTCCAAGATGAGGAATACGTTTGTTTTTACTTAATATTTTTTTTTCTATTTCCTTAGAAATTTCTTTTCTTATTTCTTTTGCCAGTTGATTACCATTTAATAGTTTAGTCATTTCCTTATTTCTATTTCTTTTGTTAATTGAATGAATTCATTTACAGATAATTCTTCTGCTCTTTTATTTAAAAATGGGATTTTATCAAAGTTTGAAATATGTTTGAATAATTGTAAAGAATTTTTTAATTTCTTTCTTCTTTGATTAAAAGCGGTTTTTACACATTGAAATAATAAATTTTTGTTACAAGAAATAATTTCATTTTTTCTTTTTAAGGAAATGACTGCAGATTTTACATTGGTTCTAGGAAAAAATACATGTTCCTTTACAGTAAAAAGGTATTTTACATTGTAAAATATTTGTATTAAAACGGATAAAATTCCATAAGTTTTTTTTCCTTTATGAGATATAATACGTTTTACTAGTTCTTTTTGAAACATACCAATACATTCTTGTATGTATTGATTATATTCCAATATATGGAATAATATTTGAGAGGATATATTGTAAGGAAAATTTCCAATAACTGCGAATTTATGTAAGTTTGATTCCTTGGGATTCCATTTTAAAAAATCCTTATGAATAATTCTATGATTATAAATAGGAAAAGTTTTTTTCAAAAAAGAGATTAATTTTTTATCAATTTCTATTAAGAATACTTGATGATATGGATTATTTAATAAGTATTGAGTAAGGATTCCTAATCCTGGTCCTATTTCTACTACTGTATCATAATTTTTAAAAGAAAGATTATTAACAATTTTTTTAGCTATATTTTTGTCTTTTAAAAAATATTGAGCAAATTTTTTTCTAAAAATAGATTTATCTATTTGCATTATACAAATATAGAAAATTTTATGTTGTATCTTGTATTCGTAAAAATGTAATATTTATAATTAAATAGGATCTTAATTGTTATATGCTTAAAGTTTCTTTTATACGGAAGAATAAAGAAAAAGTTTTATTAGGATTAGAAAAACGTAATTTTCGTAACATTCACTTAATAGATGAAATATTAATTTTAGACGAAAAAAAAAAAATAACTCAAAAGGTTCTTAATAAGATATTAGAAAAAGAAAATTATATATCTAGAAAAATCGGAAAAATTCTAACTTTAGAAAAAGAAAATTGGGAAAAAATAGATTCTTTGAAAGAGAAATCGTCTTTTTTAAAAACGAATAAAAAAAATGTTAATATTAAATTAAAAAAAATTATTCAAATTTTAGAAAAAAAATTACACGATATTCCCAATATTCCTGATAAAAAAGTAAAAAAAATTTTTGAAAAAGATGATATTCTTTTTCAAGAAGGAAAAACTCATTGCGAAACTAAAAATCCTCTTCCTCATTGGGAATTATCTAAGAAATTTTGTTTATTTGATTTAAATTTAGGAACAAAAATATGTGGATCTGGTTTTTCAGTTTATATAGGAAAAGCAGCTAAATTACAAAGAAGTTTAATTCAATATTTCTTAGATAAAAATATACAAGCATCATATAAAGAATATAGTTTACCTTATCTTATCAATGAAAAATCTGGATATGCAACTGGACAAATTCCAGATAAAAAAAATCAAATGTATTTTATAGAAAAGGATAGATTTTATTTAATTCCTACTGGTGAAATTCCTATTATGAATTGTTATCAAGATAAAATTTTTTCAGAAAAAGACCTTCCTATAAAAGCTACTACTTACACTTCTTGTTTTAGAAGAGAATCTGGATCTTATGGAAGTAAAGTTAGAGGATTGAACAGATTACACCAGTTTGAAAAAGTAGAAATTATTCAAATTACTACAAAAGATTCTTCTTTTTATTATTTGGAAGAAATGATTTTACATGTTAAAAATATTTTAAAATCTTTAAAATTACCTTTTCGTTTAATCCGTTTAATGGGTCCAGATCTTGGATTTTCTTCTTCTATGACTTATGATTTTGAAGTTTATTCTATAGCACAAAAAAAATGGTTAGAAGTAAGTTCTATATCAAACTGTACTAATTTTCAGTCAAATAGATTAAATCTAAAATATAAAAATATAAAAGGTCATATAGAATTATGTCATACTTTAAATGGAAGTTCTTTAGCTTTACCAAGAATTATGGCTGCTTTACTAGAAAATAATCAAACTAAAAATAAAATTAATATTCCCAAAGTTTTAGTTCCTTATACTGAATTTGATCATATTAATTAAATAAAAAAGGGTTCTTATATTATGAAAGTTGTTGATCATATAGCTAAAGCAAAAAAGAGTTTATTTTCTTTTGAAATATTACCTCCTTTAAGAGGGCATGATATTAAAGATATTTTTTCTACTTTAGATCCATTAATGGAATTTTGTCCTCCTTTTATCGATGTTACTTATCATAAAGAAGAATTTATTTATGTAGAAAAAGATAATGGACTTTTACAAAGAAAAAAAATTTCTAGACGTCCAGGTACTGTAGGTATTTGTGCTGCTATTATGAATAAATATGGAGTGGATGCCGTTCCACATTTGATTTGTGAAGGATTTAACAAACAAATGACGGAAAATGCTTTAATAGATCTAAATTTTTTAGGAATAGATAATGTTCTAGTTTTAAGAGGAGATTTAATGAAGTCTGAAAATAGTTTTTTTGCAGAAAAAGAAGGATATAAATATGCAGTAGAATTAGTAGAACAAGTTCAAGATTTAAATAAAGGAAAATATTTAGATAAAACTTTTATAGAACATAAAGAATCTACATTATTTGATTTTTGTATAGGAGTAGCAGGATATCCTGAAAAACACTTTGAAGCTCCAAATATTGAAAGTGATTTATTTTTTTTGAAAAAAAAAATAGAAGCAGGAGCCGATTATATTGTTACTCAAATGTTTTTTGATAATAAAAAATATTTTACTTTCGTAAAAAAATGTAGATCAGAAGGGATTTCTGTCCCTATAATTCCTGGAATTAAACCTATTTCTTCTAAAAAACATCTAAATAGTCTTCCATCTCGTTTTTTTTTAAATATTCCTAATGAATTAGTAAAAGAGGTTGAAAAAGCAAAAAGCAAAAAAATTGTTTCTCATATTGGAATTGAATGGGCTATTCATCAATCTAAAGAATTAAAAGATTCTGGAGTTGAAATAATTCATTATTATACTATGGATAGACCAGAAAATATTTATAATATTGTTCAAGCTATTTATTAAATTAAATAAAGAGTTTTTTTGATAGTATTAATTATTTGATCTTCATTAGGAAACCAAATTTTTATTAAATTAGAAGCATAAGGTGCAGGAGTATCCAATAAAGTAATTCTACTAATAGGGGCATCTAGATAATCAAATGCTTTTTTTTGTATAAAATATGAAATTTCAGAAGCTATAGATGAAAAAGGCCATGATTCTTCTAAAATAACCAACCGATTCGTTTTTTTTACAGAAAAAAGTATGGATTCGTAATCTAATGGTCGTATCGTACGAATATCTATAACTTCTACACTAATATTTTCTTTATCTAATTTTTTTGCTACATTCATTGCCATTTTCATAATCTTTCCAAAAGAAACTAAACTAATATCAGTTCCTTCTTTTTTTATGTCTGCTTTTCCAATAGGAATAATATATTCTTCTTCTGGGATCATCATTTTATCTCCATACATTTGTTCGGATTCCATAAATATAACTGGATTATTATCTCTAATTGCTGATTTTAAAAGTCCTTTAGCATCATAAGGATTACATGGAATAACTACTTTTAGTCCAGGACAACTAGCATACCAACTTTCAAAAGATTGAGAATGAGTAGCTCCTAATTGTCCAGCAGATCCCGTAGGCCCCCTAAAAACAATAGGGATGTTCCATTGTCCTCCACTCATATAACGTATCTTTGCTGCATTATTAATAATTTGATCCATAGCAACTAAAGAAAAATTGAAAGTCATAAATTCTATAATAGGTCTACATCCATTCATAGCGGATCCCACCCCTATTCCAGAAAATGCTAATTCCGATATAGGGGTATCAATAACTCTTTTTGGTCCGAATTCTTCTAACATTCCTTTAGAGGCTTTATAAGCTCCATTATATTGAGCTACTTCTTCACCCATGAGATAAACAGTATCATCTTTTCTCATTTCTTCACTCATAGCTTCTGCTATTACTTCACGAAAAGTCTTTTCTTTCATAATAGTTATCAATTTTTCAGGAAAAATGTAAAAAAAAATAACGGAAAAGAAAGAACTTTCTTTTCCGTTTCAAAAAAATATTTTATAGCTATTAGTTCCTTTTCTCTTCTTTTTCTTTTTTTCTTTTTAGTACTTTTTCTTTTCTTTTCTCTAGAAACTCTTTTTCTATTATCGCCAATCTTATTGATTTATATATGTTATTCAAAAGTCTATTTTTCTTTTTAAGAACTTCTAATTTTTCTTTTCCTAATTCTTTTTGATCTTCAAAATCTTTTTTTGCATCTATTTGTTCTTTTGAACCTTCAGGTTTAGATATCATGACTATTTTCTTTTCTTTTATTTCATTTAATATTTTTTTTTGAAGATCTACCATCTGGTCATACTCATCATGATGTCTATCTTTTTCTTTTTCTGATTCCTGTATTTTGTCTTTTATTTCTTTAATTTTTTTAGATAAATCATCTATATCTATTTTATCCATTTCTTCGTCCGAAAGATTATCTTCTTTCTCGACAGGAAAAAGATCACTTGTATCTTCATCATCCTCCTCATCCTCCTCTGTTGTAGTAGTAGTTGAAGAAGCTGTAGTTGTAGAAGTAGGGGGAGTTACTATAGGAATATCATTAACTCCAATTTTTTTTTCGTTAGAATTAGAAGAAATTATATCATCATTACATGATACAATAAATCCTAACGTTAAAAAAATTGCAGGGATTAAAACAAATTTCATAGAATTAATAGAAGTATTCATAATAATAAAAATTTAAATATTACTAAATATATAAAAAAAATTATTACATATAATAATAATTATATATATTAAGAAGCGTGAAAAAAAAGAAAAATCTTTTGAATTTAGAATATTTGTTTACATATAGTACTATAATTTATATTTTACTATGGATCAGCTTATTAAATTAACTATACGGGGAATTTCCTTAAGTCAAATACAATCGGGAATATATATTTTGTTACTTGAAGAAGAATATGGAAAAATAAAACTTCCTATTATTATAGAAAGTTCACAAGCTCAATCTATTGCTTATTCTTTGGGAAAAAGAGATACGTCTAGATCCTTTACTCATGATTTGTTTCTTACTTTTTCCAGAGCATTCCATATAAAATTAAAAGCAGTTGTGATATACAAATTAGTAAACGGTATATTTTTTTCTTATATTTTATTTGAAGGTCTCAATCAAAAAGAAGAAAAAATAGAACATAAAATAGATTCAAAAACATCAGATGCAATTGCTTTATCTATACGATTTCAAGCTCCTATTTATACGACAAAAGAAATTTTTGATAAGGCTGGTATTTATTTTGAAAATGGATTTCCTATTGATAAAGATAAAGAAAATGAAACTTCTGAGTATGAATCAATAATGGATAATAATGGAATTATTTTTTATAAAGAAAAAAATAAAAAAGATCTAGAAAAAATGACAGAAAGAGATTTAAATACTTTATTAAATCATGCTGTGGTTAATGAATGTTACGAACTTGCGGCACAAATTAAAAAAGAATTAGATAGGAGAGAGTAAATATAATCATTTTTTTATTTTTTCGAATCTTATAAAACTGTAGTTGTATGGATGGTTTTTATCTTTTTCATAAACAAATTCATATATTTTTTTCCATTTTTTTGTATCTATTTTTGGAAATCTTGTATCTCCATAAAAATTTTTGTGAACTAAGGTTAGTTCTATAACGTCTGCTTTTTCAATTGTGGAATCATATATTTTTTCTCCTCCTATAACGAATATTTTTTTATCTAATAAATGATCTATATGTTTTATAGAAGAAATAATCTTAATATTATTTGTTTTCTTTATAAAATTTATTTTTTTTTTCGTAAGTATAATATTCTTTCTTTTTGAAAGACATTTTCCAATGGATTCGAAAGTCTTTCTTCCCATTAAAATTGTTTCTCCTATAGTTAGATTTTTAAATCGTTTTAAATCATTGGGTAAATGCCACATTAATTGATTCTTTTTTCCTATGAATCCATTTTTAGAAACAGCAGCTATTAATATAATTTTCATCCTTTTTTTTTATATTTATATTATGGATATTCCAATTAAATATGATCCAAAATCTGTAGAAAAAAAAATATATCATTATTGGATGAAAAGAAATTATTTTTCATCTTATCCAGATGATAGAATTTCTTATACTATCATTATGCCACCTCCCAACATTACTGGAGTATTACACATAGGACATATGTTAAACAATACTATCCAGGATGTTTTGATTAGACATGCTAGAATGAAAGGATATAATGCTTGTTGGATTCCTGGAATAGATCATGCATCTATTGCAACAGAAGCAAAAGTTGTAGATCAATTGAAAAAACAAGGATTATCCAAAAGTTTTTTGGGAAGAGAAAAATTTTTATATCGTGTTTTAGAATGGTATAAAAAGCATAAAAGTATTATTTTTGATCAGTTAAAAAAATTGGGATGTTCTTGTGATTGGAATCGTGTTCAATTTACCATGAATCCAAAATTGTCTAAATCTGTTACAAAAATTTTTATAGATTTATATAGAAGAGGATATATATATAGAGGATATCATGTCATGAATTGGGATCCAAAAGCTAAAACGACAATTTCAGATGAAGAAGTTATTTATAAAGAATGTATTGGTAAACTTTATTATTTGAAATATCAAATACAAGGAGAAAAAGATTTTGTTGTTGTGGCAACAACTCGTCCAGAAACCATATTTGGAGATACGGCTATTTGTATTCATCCATATGATAAACGTTTTTCTCATTTAAAAGGTAAATCTGTAACTATTCCAATAGTAAATAGATCTATTCCTATTATCGAAGATTCATATGTGGATATGAATTTTGGAACAGGATGTTTAAAAATAACTCCAGCGCATGATATACACGATAAAAAGATATCAGATAAACATAAATTAAAGATTATTGATATTTTTAATGAAGATGCTACTCTAAATGAAAATGGACTTCATTATAAAGGAATGGATCGTTTTGAAGTAAGAAAAAGAATAGTAGTAGAATTAAACAAATTGGAAGCTATAGAAAATATTGAAAAATATACTCAAAAAATAGGTTTTTCTGAACGAACTTTATCTATTATAGAATATAAACCGTCTCTTCAATGGTTTTTGAGAATGAAAGAAATTTCTATTCCTGCTATAGAATCCGTAAAAAATGGAGATATTCAATTTTATCCTAAAAAATTGAATAAAATTTATTTTCAGTGGATGAATCAAATTCGTGATTGGAATATTTCTAGACAATTATGGTGGGGACATCGTATTCCTGTCTATTATTATGGAAAAAATATTGATGATTTTGTAGTTTCGGAAAATATAGAAGAAGCATTAAAAGAAGCAAAGAATAAAAGTAAAAATCCATCTTTAAGCTATGATAAAATATGGCAAGATACAGATGTTTTAGATACTTGGTTTTCTTCTTGGATATTACCTTTATCTGTTTTTGATGGAATTAATGATCCTTATAATCATGAAATTTTTTATTATTATCCAACTGAAGATATGGTTACAGGTTCAGATATATTATTTTTCTGGATTGCACGTATGATTATGGCTGGATTTTTTTTTAAAAAAGAAAAACCCTTTAAAAGGGTTTTTTTTACTGGTATTATCAGAGATTTTAAAAATAGAAAAATATCAAAATCATTAAATAATTCTCCGAATATTATAGATTTGATTCACCAATATGGAGCCGATGCTATACGTATGGGTCTTATGCTAAAAACTAGTAGTGCAGGGAAAGATTATCATTTTGATGAAAAAATATGTCTGCAAGGTAGAAATTTTTCTAATAAAATATGGAACGCTTTTCGTTTAATTCAAAGTTGGAAAATAAGAGAAAATAAAACTGTTCCTGAATATTCTAAAATTGCTATTCTATGGTTAAGAAATCGTTTTTATTTTATTTTAGAAATATTTGATAAATTATTTTATGAATATAAATTTGATGAATCCTTACTGGTTTTATATAAGTTTATTTGGGAAGATTTCTGTTCTTGGTATCTTGAAATAATAAAACCAGAAAATAAATGTATATCAAAAATAGTATATTTAAATACTATAAAATATTTTGAAAATATGTTAAAATTATTACATCCATATATGCCTTTTTTATCAGAAGAGATTTGGAATCTTCTCAGAAGGAGAAAATCGAAAGAAGCTTTAATTATTTCTTCTTGGCCTAAAAAAAAATCTTATAATCATGATATATTAGTTTCCTTTGAAAGGATTACTCAGATAATATCTAAAATACGTAATATAAGAAATGAAAATCATATTCCTTATAAAGAAAGTCTTATATTATTTTCTACGAAAAAAAAAGAAGAAAAAAAAGAATATGATTCAATTTTATTGAAATTAGCAAATTTATCTCAAATTATTTCCGTATTAAAAACACCTAAAAATACTCCATTTTTTTCCTTTATTTTAGGTCAAGATCAGTTTTTTTTATCTAGAAAAAAGAAATATCATACTAATGATGATATAGAAATCGTAAATACTGAAAAAAAAATTCAATATTACTATAATTTTTTATTTATAATTAGAAAAAATTTATCTAATGAAAAATATGTAAAATCAGTACCAATGAATATCCTTTTAAAGGAAAGAAAAAAAGAGAATGATACATTAAAAAAAATAGAACAATTAAAGGAATATTTAGAATATTTGAAAAAATAAAATATTACCAATTTCCGCTGCTTCCTCCCCCTCCAAAATGTCCTCCTCCTCCAAATTCATCTTCGTTAAAATTTTCTTCATGTTCATGATTATGAAATTTGTTTAAAAAGTCCATAAATAATAATGTATTTAATAGTAATGGGTAATCTCTGGTTTTATAGATAAATAAAAGTAGAAGAAAAAAAACACTTATGTAAATCAATAAATTCCATTTAGGAAAAACTTTTTTAGTATGATTTTTTTTATATTTATCTTTTAAAATTTTGAATATTTCTTGAATACTATAATCTATAGCTTTATAATAAAGACCATTTTTTAATATTGGTTTTATTTTTCTTATAATTTTCGTAGTTAAAAAATCGGTGAGATAAGGTTCTATTCCATATCCATTTTGAATAGATATTTTTCTATCATTGACAGATAATAATATGACTATTCCATTATTTTTATGAAAATTTCCAATTTTCCATTTTTCTCCCCATTTATAAGCTATAACATTTGGATCTTCTCCATGAAGATTATTAATAATGGATACTAATATTTCTGTTGATGTAATTTTAGAGTATAGAATAAGTTGTTCATTTAATTTTTTTATTTGTTTTCTGGATAAAACTCCGACATTATCTTGAATAGGAGATATTTTTTTTGGTATTTCAGGGATATTCAATTGTCCTTTTACTAAATTTATACAAGAAAAAATTAGAATGATAAATTGAATGGTTTTGTTCATAATTTTTAATTGGAAAAATCTACGATAGGAGATTTTTCTGATCCTATAGAAGATTGAAAATATCCTTTTTCTTTAAATTGAGTAAAAAAATTTGCAATGATCGATTTTGGAAATTGATTTCTATAAGAATTAAAATTATTTACTTGATCATTGAAACGGTTTCTTTCTACATTAATACGGTTTTCTGTTCCTTCTAATTGATTTTGCAATTCATAAAAATTTTGTGTAGACTTTATATCTGGATAATTTTCTACAATTAGAAGTAGTCTACTGACGGAATTATTTAGATATTCTTGTGCTTTTTGAAATTGATTTATTTTATTTTGATTCAAATCGTTTGGATTTATAGAAAAAGAAGTAGCTTTTGATCTAGCTTTTATTACTTGATTTAACGTATTTTTTTCAAAGTTTGCAGATCCTTTTACTGTATTAACTAAATTTGGAATTAAATCAGATCTACGTTGATAAACATTTTCTACTTGACCCCATTGTGTTTTAATATTTTCATTTAATTCGATAAGATGATTATATATATTAACGGTCCATAGTCCAAATATAAATGTTAAAATAAAAATAGAGGAAATGATTATTAAAAAAATTTTTTTCATAAAAAATTAGTTGAAAGATTCTTGTACAAAAATTTCTCTATTCGAAAAATAAAATTGACTTTCTTGAAAAGCACTTTTATTACTGTCTGATCCATGTATAGCATTTTTTTTTAGGGAAGTAGCATATAAATTTCTTATTGTTCCTTTTTTAGCGTTTATTGGATTTGTATCTCCTATTAAAAGTCTAAAGTCTTTAACTGCGTTTTCTTTTTCTAAAAGAATAGATACGATTGGTCCAGATGACATGAATTCTACTAAAGAATTGAAAAAATATTTTTTTTGATGTTCCGAATAAAACTTGATAGCGTTTTTTTTGGAAAGTTTTGTCATTTTAAGTGCTATTATATGAAATCCAGCATGAACTATTTTAGTTAGAATAGTAGCAATATATCCTTTTTGTACTGCATCCGGTTTAATAATAGATAGAGTAATTCTTCCAAACATATGATCAATCATAATTAACGTTCAATTGATAAAATTAAATAAAGAAATTCATAAATGAAAATTCCTGTATTTTCATATCAAAAAAAGAAAAATTTGATTATGAAATATAATAATAATAAATCTAATGATGATGAAGAAAGTTCTTTTGAATCATTTAGAAAAACGGTTTTAAACGATTATAAATTAGCAAAAATTAGCCGTGAAACAAGTGTTTTAGGTAGAAAAGAAGTTTTAAATGGAAGAGCTAAATTTGGAATATTTGGAGATGGAAAAGAGATTCCTCAATTAGCTATGGCAAAGGTTTTTAAAAATGGAGATTTTAGATCTGGATATTATAGAGATCAAACATTTATGATGGCTATCGGAGCTTTAACTGTAAGAAGTTTTTTTTCACAATTATATGCCCATTCAGATTTAAAATATGAACCTATTTCATCTGGAAGAATGATGACTTCCCATTTTGGAACACGTTTTTTGAATCAGGATGGGGATTGGAAAAATCTTGTTCAACAAAAAAATTCTACTGCTGATATATCTGCTACAGCCGCTCAGATGCCTAAACTATTAGGCTTAGCTCAAGCTTCTAAAATTTATAAAAAATTGAAAAATTTAAAAAAAACACATAAAAAATTTTCTAATAATGGAAATGAAGTTGCATTTGGAACTATTGGAAACGCTAGTATTTCAGAAGGGTTATTTTGGGAAACTTTAAATGCGGCTTCGGTTTTACAAGTTCCTATAATTCTTTCTATTTGGGATGATGGATATGGAATATCTGTTCCCAATAAATACCAATTTTCTAAAAAAAATATTAGTGATCTTTTATATGGGTTTCATAGAAATAAAAAGGAAAAAGGAATTGAAATTATTCGTGTTAATGGATATAATTATATGGATCTTACCATAACTTATGATAAAGCAAATAAAATTGCTCGTTATGAACATGTTCCAGTGATTATTCATGTTACTAATTTGACTCAACCGCAAGGTCATTCTACTTCTTCTTCACATGAAAGATATAAATCAAAAGAACGGTTAAAATGGGAAATGGAGAATGATGGAATCAAAAAATTTAGAGATTGGATTTTAAATTTTAGATTTAATTTTTTTAATACTAATAAAAAAAAAGAAGTTGTTCAAACTATAGCAAATGTTTGCTTTTTAGATAAAATAGATATAGAAGCTAAAGAATACGTTAAAAATGAGCAAATAAAAGCATGGAATGCTTTCCAAAAACCTATTCATAAACTTAAAAATGAAGCTATAAGTATTTTACAAAAAGTACAAGATAGTTCTTCTTGTTTGAAGAAAAAATGGATTAATAAATATGTGAATAAATATATAGATAAATTAAACAATTTCAATAAAAATTTATCTACAAAGAAATCAATATTTCGTATCGTTAGAAAAATTTTATATCTTTTGTATGAGGTGGAATTAGATGAAAAATATTGTCTTATAAAATGGTTTAATAATAAATTTCGGAAAGAAGAAGAAAATTATTCGTCCCATCTATATAGTATTTCCAAAAAATCTTCCGTAAAAATAACAGAAGTTTTTCCTGTATATAATAATAAAACTTTGGAAGTAGATGGTAGAATCGTATTAAGAGAAAATTTTGATAAATTGTTAAAAATGTATCCTGATCTTCTAATATTTGGTGAAGATGTAGGAAAAATAGGAGATGTCAATCAAGGATTAGAAGGGTTACAAAAAAAATATGGAAAAACAAGGATTTTTGATACTGGAATACGGGAATCTACAATTCTTGGACAAGGTATAGGTTTATCTATGCGTGGGTTACGTCCTATAGTTGAAATTCAATATATAGATTACATTCTATATGCTTTACAAATTATGAGTGATGATATTGCTTGCTTACAGTATAGAACAAGAGGAGGACAAAAATCTCCTGTTATTATTAGAACAAGAGGACATCGTCTAGAAGGAATATGGCATTCCGGTTCTCCTATGGGAGGGATCATTAATTATTTAAGAGGCGTTTTAGTTCTTGTTCCAAGAAATATGGTAAAGGCGGCTGGATTTTATAATACTTTGTTATCTGGAGATGATCCTGCTTTGGTTATTGAATGTCTAAATGGATATAGAATAAAAGAAAAGTTACCGGAAAATTTAGGTTTTTTTAGAACTCCTATTGGAATAGTGGAAATAACAAGAAAGGGAAAAGATATCACGATGGTTACTTATGGTTCTACATGGAGAATTGTAAATAAAGCCGCAGAAGAATTGTATAAAATAAATATAGATACTGAAATAATAGATATTCAATCTCTTTTACCTTTTGATTTACAAAAGGATATTGCTAAAAGTTTACAAAAAACTAATAGACTATTAATTATAGATGAGGATGTCCCAGGAGGGGCTTCTGCTTTTATTTTACAAAAAATATTAGAAGAACAAAATGGTTATTATTATTTAGATTGTTCACCTGTTACAATTACGGCTAAAGAACATCGTCCTCCTTATGGATCCGATGGAGATTATTTTTCAAAACCTTCCGTTGAAAATATTGTGGAAAAAGTATTAAAAATGATGAATGATAATTAGAAAATTAACTTTTTTATTAAAAAAATAATAATTATTTATTATTATCTTTGTTTTTAATAATTTTTTACTATGAAGATAGAGAAAACTTTACAATCAAGAATTAGGGAAATCGATTTTGATAATATTTCTTTTGGAAGCCAGTATTCAGATCATATGTTTTGTTCTGAGTATATAGATGGGAAGTGGAAAAATTCTATGATAAAACCTTTTGGAAACATAGGTATATCTCCTGTATCTCTTGTTTTTCATTATGGACAAGCTGTATTTGAAGGAATGAAAGCTTATAAAGATAAAAATGAAGAAGTTTTTTTATTTCGACCAGAAGAAAATTTTAAAAGAATAAATAGATCCTCTATTCGATTGGAAATGCCTTATATTCCAAAATATATATTCATGAATGGATTAAAAAAATTAATAGATATAGATAGAGATTGGATTCCAAAAAATTATGGACAATCTTTATATATACGTCCTTTTTTAATTGCAACTAATGGAGTTTTATCTGCTAAACCTTCTAAAAATTATATGTTTATGATAGTATCTACCCCTGCTGATATTTATTATAAACATCCTTTAAAAATTAAAATAGAAGAAAAATATAGTCGTTCTGCATCAGGAGGGGTCGGTTTTACTAAAGCGGCTGGAAACTATGCTTCTTCTTTTTATCCGACTAGATTAGCAAATGAAGAAGGATTTGATCAAATTTTGTGGACCGACTCTTCTAGTCATACAATAATAGAAGAATCCGGAACAATGAATGTTTTTTTTTGGTTAAAAGATAAACTTGTAACTCCAAAAGCTAATGATAATATATTAAGTGGAATAACTTGCAAAAGTATTCTTTCTTTAGCTAAAGAAGAAGGAATTACTGTAGAGGAACGAAATTTAAGTGTTTTAGAAATCATAGAAGGATTAAAAAAAGGAGAATTAAAAGAAGCATTTGGTTGTGGGACCGCTGTAGTTATAAATGATTTTGAAATGATTAGTTATCAAAAAAATAATTTTTTATTACCATCTGTTTCAAAGAAAGAAAAAATATCTATTCGTCTAAAAAAAAGATTATTAGATATACAACATAATTTATCAGAAGATATTTTTGGATGGAGACTCCAATTAAAAAAGAATTCGTAAGTAAAAAAATCATCATATGAATGATCATTTTCCATCTATAGAGAAAATCACAAGAGAATCTATGTTTATTTTGTACGATATCGAACTTAATAGTACTGAATTGGATTTTCAATATACGAAAAAAAAATATATAGGGGATATTACTTTAATTTTATTTTCTTTATCTAAAAAATTAGATAGACCCGTAAAAGAAATAGGAAAAAATATAGGAAATTATGTACAAAATAAATTAAAAGGATTGATTCAGTTTTCTATTGTTGGAGGATTCTTGAATTTTATTTATAAAGATAAATATTATATTTATCTTCTTAAGGAAATGTTAAATACAAATTTTTATGATTTAAAATTTCCTTCTAAAAGAATTATGATAGAATATTCTTCTCCTAACGCAAATAAACCTTTGCATTTAGGCCATCTTAGAAATAGTCTTATTGGATCATCTATAGCTGAAATATTAAAAATGGTAGGTCATAAGATTATAAAAATTCAGATAATTAATGATAGAGGAATACATATATGTAAATCTATGATAGCTTGGAAAAAATTTGGAAAACAAAAAACTCCTGATCAAGTTAAAATGAAAGGAGATCATTTTGTGGGAAAATATTATAGTTTGTTCGATAAAATTTTTCATGAAGAATTTAAAAAATATTCCGATAGAAATAAAATTTCAATTTTTAATCAAGCTAGAGAATTACTGAAGAAATGGGAAAGTAAAGATCCTTTAACAAGAACGATTTGGAAAAAAATGAATAAATGGGTTTATGATGGATTTGAAAAAACCTATAAAAAATTAGGTATTACTTTTGATCAAACAGAATATGAAAGCGATGTTTATGAAATTGGAAAAAAAATTATTAAGGAAGGTTTATTAAAAGGTATTTTTTTTAAAAAAAAAGATGGATCAATTTGGATTAATTTAATTAAAGAAGGTTTTGATGAAAAATTGTTATTAAGATCTGATGAAACTTCCGTTTACATGACTCAAGATATTGGAACTGCTATAAATCGTTTTAAAAAATATAGAATAGATCAGTTAATTTACATTGTAGGGAAAGAACAAGATTATCATTTTCAAGTTCTTTTCAGTATATTGAAACGTTTAGGATTTATGTGGATAAATAAATTATTTCATTTATCATATGAAATGGTATATTTACCGAGTGGGGTCATGAAATCTAGAGATGGAAATGTGATAGATGCGGATAGTCTTATTTCAGAAATGGGTTCGGTTACAAAAAATAATTTTTTAAATTTAAAAGGAAAAGAACAAGAACAATATTCTAAAATTTTAGGGTTATCAGCTCTAAAGTTTCATTTTTTAAAGATAGATCCAAAAAAGAAAATTATTTTTTATCCTGAAAAATCTATAGATTTTAAAGGAAAAACTGGAATATATATTCAATATACTTATTCTAGAATTCGTTCTTTAGAACGAAAGTTTTTTAAATTATGTTCTTTATTGAATCTTTCTTGGAAAGAAATGAAATTTGATATATATGAAAAAAATATGATCAAAATTCTTCAAAAATATCCATTCATATTGAAAAAATCAGCTAAAGATTTTAACCCTTCTTTAGTTGCGAATTACATTTATGACGTATCCAAAATTTTTAATCATTTTTATCAAAACAAAAAATTGATAGATCCTTTAAATATGATGTATAGTAATATGTCTATGAATATTATTCATATTACAGGAAATGTAATAAAATCTGGAATGAATTTATTAGGCATAAGAATGCTTGATCGTATGTAATATTTTATTTATTAAGTATAATAATTAAGTAAAAAAAAATATGAAATTTTATGTTTGAATATTTACGGAATAAATTAGATAAAGCTCTTCATCTTTTAAAGGAACAGAATAGAATTACGGAAATCAATATTGTTTCTTCTCTAAAAGAAATTGGAAGAGCTCTTATTGATGCGGATGTAAATTATAAAATAGCTAAAAACTTTATTCGGAAAATAAAAGATAAATCTATCGGAAAAAAAGTACTTACTTCCTTAAATCCAAAACAGTTGATTATAAAAATAGTGTATGATGAGTTAGTTTTACTTATGGGAGGAAAAAATCCAAATATAGAAATAAATTTTTCTAAAAATCCTAAAAATCCTTCTATTATTTTGATTTGTGGATTACAAGGAAGTGGGAAGACGACTTTTGCTTCTAAACTTGCTTTTTTTTTAAAAAAAAAAAATAAAACTCCTTTATTAGTTGCTGCAGATATTCATCGTCCTGCAGCTATAGATCAATTAAAACGTATTGCAGATAAAGTAGATATTCCTGTATTTTATTTGAAAGAAAATAAAAATGTTCTATCTATATTAGATAAATCTATTCTTTATTCTTATAAAGAGAATAGAAATGTAATAATTATTGATACAGCTGGTCGATTAGCTATTGATCAATTTATGATGGATGAAATTATAAAAATAAATCAACATGTACATCCACATGAAACTTTATTTGTTGTAGATGCTATGACCGGACAAGATGCTATAAATACAGCTCAATCTTTTTCAAAAATATTGAATTTTGATGGAATAGTGATGACCAAATTAGATGGAGATAGTAAAGGAGGAGCTGCGATAACTATATCTAGTGTGGTAAAAAAACCTATCAAATTTATTAGTAATGGGGAAAAAATAGAAGATATGGAGATTTTTTATCCAGATAGATTCGCTAATAGAATTTTAGGAATGGGAGATATAGTTTCTTTAGTAGAAAAAATACAAGAACAATTTGACGAAAAGAAAACGAAAAAAATTTACCATAAAATTTCAAAAAATCGTTTTAATTTTAATGATTTGTTAGGACAGATTCAACATATTAAAAAAATAGGAAATATAAAAAATATTATTTCTATGATTCCTGGAGTTGAAAAATATTTTTTTCCTGTAGATCAAAAACATTCTTTCAAAAAAATGGAAGCGATTATTCATTCTATGACATATGAAGAAAGAGAAAATCCAAAAATACTTTCTGATATAAAAAGGAAAAAAAGAATTTCTAAAGGATCAGGTATTACATTGAGTCATATAGATTTGTTTTTAAAACAATTTGATGATATTAATAAAATTATGAAAAAAATTAATACAAATTCTGGGAAAAACATTGTAAAAGATTTTATATATAAAATGATGAATAAGGAAAATAGTGTATAAATTTGAATTAATTTAATTTTTGTTGAAAATATTTTTAATTTTGTTCTCCAAATATTTTCAAAATACATAATATTCCGTTTTAAATTTAAAATGAGTAAAACATGATGAAAGGTTTTTTAAATAGAGATAGGTTTTTAAACATTTTAAAAAATGTAACAATTTGGGATATTATCATTATTGGAGGGGGAGCTACAGGATTGGGAATTGCTCTAGATTCAGCTTCTAGAGGATATAGAACTCTTCTTTTAGAGCAATCTGATTTTTCTAAAGGGACTTCTAGTCGTAGTACAAAATTAGTTCATGGAGGAATCCGATATTTGTCTCAAGGAAATATAAAATTGGTTTATGAAGCTTTACAAGAAAGAGGTTTCTTATTAAAAAACGCTCCTCATTTAGTAAAAAAACAAAAATTTGTTATTCCTATTTTTAGTTGGAAAATGGGTATTTTGTATTGGACGGGTTTAAAATTATATGAATGGTTATCTGGATCTTTAAGTTTTGGTCCTTCCAAATTTTTATCCAAGGATGAAATAATTAAAAAATTTCCTGAAATTAACACTAATAAATTGAAAGGAGGTGTTTTATATTATGATGGACAATTTGATGATGCACGTTTAGCCATAAGTTTAGCTCAGACTTGTGTTCAAAATGGGGGTATTTTACTTAACTATTTTCAAGTTAAAAATCTTATAAAACAAATTGGAAATAGAATATCTGGAGTAGTAGCTTATGATATTGAAACTAAAAAAAAATATTCTATTTTTTCAAAAATAGTTATCAATGCTACTGGAGTTTTTTCTGATTCCATTTTAAAAATGGATGAATCTAAATGTCCCATTTTGATAAAACCAAGTCAAGGAACTCATATTGTGTTAAATAAATCTTTTTTTAGTAGTAAAAATGCCATAGTAATTCCAAAAACTTCGGATGGAAGGATTTTATTTTGTGTTCCATGGTATGATCATGTTTTGGTAGGGACTACAGATACTTTTTTAAAAAAAAGTATACTTGAACCTACCCCTTTAGAAAAGGAAATAGATTTTATTTTACAAACTTTTAATAAATATTTTCTTTTTAGTCCAAAAAAAAATGATATATTAAGTGCTTTTTCTGGATTACGTCCTCTTTTTGTTCCTCATAATTCTTCATTGAAAACTAAAGATATTTCTAGATCTCATAAACTCATAATTAGTTCTTCAGGATTGATAAGTATTATAGGAGGAAAATGGACTACATATAGAAAAATGGCAGAAGAAACTGTCAATAAAGCTATTGAAATAGGAAAATTTAATAAAAAACCTTCCATAACAAAAACTCTTAGAATTGATGGGTTTAATAAAAATACTTATAAAAGTAATAATTTTCAGAATAAATATTCTGAAGGAAATGAATATTATATAAAAAAATTCATTGATAAAAATCCGTTATTAGATGTTTCTTTAATTTCCAAAGATTCCTTTTTTTATTCCGAGGCAGAAGTTATATGGATGGTTCGTTATGAAATGGCTAGAACGGTGGAAGATGTTTTGGCAAGAAGATTCCGTATATTATTTCTAAATGCTAGAAGAGCTATAGATATAGCACCTAAAGTAGCAGCATTGATGGCCAAAGAACTTTCTCTAGATGAGAAATGGGAAAAATCACAAGTAGATTCTTTTAAAGAATTAGCTATGCGATATTATTACCCAACAGTTTGATCCAAAAAATGTTGTAATATATATCATCAGAATGTTTTATGAATATGAAAAAATATGTGCTATCGTTAGATCAGGGAACTACTAGTTCTAGAGCTATTATATTTGATATAGTAGGAAATATTATTTCCGTAGCTCAAAGAGAATTTACACAAATTTATCCTTACCCTGGATGGGTAGAACATAATGCAGAAGAAATATGGTCTACACAAGCTTCAGTTGCATTGGAAGCTATTTTAAAAGCAAATTTAGAAGGAGAAAATATTATTTCAATAGGAATTACAAATCAAAGAGAAACTACTGTAGTATGGGATAAAAAAACAGGAGAGCCTATTTATAATGCCATAGTTTGGCAAGACCGTCGTACATATGAATATTGTGATCAAATAAAAAAAGAAGGATTAACTGAAATGATTAGAAAAAAAACAGGTCTAATTATTGATCCTTATTTTTCTGCTACAAAAATTAAATGGATATTAGATCATATTCCAGGATCTAGGAAAAAAGCATATTCTGGATCTTTGGCTTTTGGAACTATAGATTCATGGTTAATATGGAATTTGACTGGAAAAGACATTCATGTGACAGATGTGACTAATGCTTCTCGTACTATGCTTTTTAATATTCATACTCTAAGTTGGGATAAAGAGTTAATTGACTTATTTGGAATTCCAATAACAATGCTTCCGGAAATTAAGTCTTCTAGTGAAATTTTTGGTTATACCACAGGTCATATTCTTTCTCATAAAATACCTATATCTGGAATTGCTGGAGATCAACAAGCGGCTCTTTTTGGACAAATGTGCACAAAAATAGGGATGGTAAAAAATACTTATGGAACAGGGTGTTTTATGTTAATGAATGTAGGAAATATTCCTGTTTTTTCTAAAAATAATTTAATAACGACTGTTGCTTGGAAGATTAGAGATAAAGTTCAATATGCATTAGAAGGTAGTGTTTTTATTGCAGGAGCTGTAGTACAGTGGCTTAGGGATGGATTAGGACTACTTTTATCTTCAAGTGAAGCAGAAACATTAGCTTCTTCTGTAGAAAATACGGAAGGTTTATATATGGTTCCAGCTTTTTCAGGATTAGGAGCTCCTTATTGGGATCAAAAAGCTAGAGGGACTATTGTTGGTATTACAAGAGGAACTTCTTCCGCTCATTTTGTAAGAGCAGCTTTAGAAAGTATTGCTTTTCAAAATATGGATGTTTTAAAAGCTATGGAAGCAGATTCTGGAATTTCTATCAAAGAACTTCGTGTAGATGGAGGAGCAACGGTTAATAAGTTATTAATGCAATTTCAATCTGATATTCTAAATGTAAAAGTTGTTAAATCTAAAATATCTGAACTTACAGCAGCTGGAGCAGCTTATTTAGCTGGATTAGCCGTTAATTATTGGACTAGTCTTGAAGATATTCAAAATAAGTGGCAATTAGAACAAGTATTTGAACCAAAAAAAATGTCTAGTCGTTTAGAAAGAATTAGAGGTTGGAAAAGAGCAATACAAACAACTCGTTCATGGTCATCAA
The DNA here is from genome assembly GCF_014251655.1 of Blattabacterium cuenoti. Lineage (NCBI taxonomy): Bacteria > Pseudomonadati > Bacteroidota > Flavobacteriia > Flavobacteriales > Blattabacteriaceae > Blattabacterium > Blattabacterium cuenoti. The sequence goes on along the minus strand of NZ_CP059225.1, from coordinate 191,412 downwards.
AAAATAATAATAAATAATCAATAAAAAATAAAATGACAAAAATATATGCAGAAATCATAGGAACTATGATTTTGATATTTCTAGGAAATGGAGTAGTAGCAAACGTTGTTTTATCAAAAACTAAAGGCCATAGTAGTAAAAGTGCAGAATGGATTATTATTGCTTTGGGATGGGCTTTAGCTGTTTTTATGGGAATAATAGTATCCGCTCCTTATAGTGGAGCCCATATGAATCCATGTGTAACAATAAGTTTTGCTATAATTGGAAAATTTGATTGGGAAATGGTTCCTTATTATATTGTTTCACAATTAATTGGGGCTATGTTAGGATCTTTATTGGTATGGTTATTATATAAAGATCATTTTTTAGCAACCGAAAACGAACAAGAAAAACTATCTGTTTTTGTTACTGTTCCTTCTATTAAAAATTTTTTTTGGAATTTTTTAAGTGAAGTATTGGCTACTTTTTTTTTCATATTTATTTCTTTATATCTTACAAAAGGAACTATTTTGTTACAAGGACAAAAACATCCTGTAGGGATAGGTTCTTTAGAAGCATTACCTGCTTCTTTAGTTGTTTTAGGAATTATTTTATCTTTAGGGGGAGCTACTGGAGCTGCTATAAATCCTGTACGTGATATGGGTCCAAGAATTATTTATTCTATTATTATTTTAATTTGTGGAAAAGGAAAAAATAATTGGGATTATGCTTTTATCCCTGTTATAGGTCCTATTTTTGGAAGTGTACTAGCAGCAATGTTCTATTTATTCTTATCAAATAACTTATAACTTTTTTTTATGTTTTTAAAAGATCAATCAGTCGATCATAGAAAGATTGGTAAAAAATTAAAATTGTTTATTTTTTCTGATAAAGTAGGCACTGGTCTGCCTTTATGGTTACCAAGAGGGGCTATTTTTAGAAAAAATTTAGAAAATTTTTTAACTAATATTCAGGAAAAATCAGGATATGAAATGGTAGTAACTCCACATATTGGAAGTAAAACCTTATATGTTCAGAGTGGTCACTGGAGTAAATATGGAAAAGATAATTTTAAATCTATTTCTACTCCTCGTAAAGGAGAAGAATTTATGTTAAAATCTATGAATTGTCCTCATCATTGTGAAGTTTATCGTTCTCAAGAATGGTCTTATCGTGATTTACCTAAACGTTTTGCAGAGTTTGGAACAGTTTATCGATATGAACAAAGTGGAGAACTTCATGGATTAACTAGAGTAAGATGTTTTACTCAAGATGATGCTCATATTTTTTGTACAAAAGATCAGTTATTAGAAGAATTTAAAAAAGTAATTGATTTAGTTTTTTATGTATTTCGTAGCTTAGGTTTCATGAAATATACGATTAGGATATCTCTTAGAGATCCAAAAAAAGATTATATAGGATCAGAAAAAAATTGGGAACAAGCAGAAAAAGCTATATTGAAAGTGGTAGAAAAAGAAAAAATAAAGGCGTCTATTAATTATGGAGAAGCTGCTTTTTATGGGCCTAAATTGGATTTTCTTATTAAAGATTCCTTAGAAAGAAATTGGCAACTTGGAACAATTCAAATTGATTATAATTTACCTGAAAGATTTGATTTATATTATAAAGGAAAAAATAATGAAAAATGTCGTCCAGTTATGATACATAGAGCTCCTTTTGGTTCATTGGAACGTTTAATAGCTATTATGATCGAACATACGAAAGGAGATTTTCCATTATGGTTAGCTCCTAATCAAGCAGTTATACTTCCTATAAGTGAAAAATATATAGTTTATGCAAAAAAAATTTTAAATTTAATGCAAAACTGTGATATTCGTGTATTTATTGATGAAAGAAATGAAAAAATTAATAAAAAAATTCGAGATTCTGAAAATAATAAAATTCCTTTCATGATTATTTTAGGAAAAAAAGAGGAAAATAATGAAATGATTTCATTACGACGTCATGGGGTTGGAAATATAGGAACATTTACTATTTCTAAAGGAATAGAAATTATTTTTCAGGAAAAAGAAATTAAAATAAAACTAAAATCATAAAACTATTATAAAAAAGAAATTTTCAAGAGGAAATAAGAAAAAAAGAATTTACCGTCCATTGCCCCAGAAAAAAGAAAGACATCGTATTAATGAGAATATTAATTCTCATAGAGTTCGTTTAGTTGGGGATTATTCTATTGAAAATGGAATATATTCTATACAAGAAGCTCTTTTATTCTCTAAAAAAAGAGAATTAGATTTGGTAGAAATAAATCCTAAACTGGATCCTCCAGTATGTAAAATATTGGATTATAAAAAATTTTTGTATGAACAAAAAAAAAGAAAAAAACAATTTAAAGCAAAACAAGTTAAAGTAAATACTAAAGAAATAAGATTTGGGCCACAAATAGGAGATCATGATGGAAAAGTAAAGATAAAAAGTGCTGAAAGGTTTTTAATGCGTGGAGATAAAGTAAAAGTATTTGTTTTTTTTAAAGGTCGTTCTATCGTATACAAAGATCAAGGAAAAATAAAATTATTAAAATTTGCAGAAGAAATTGAAGAATATGGAAAAGTGGAACAAATGCCTGTTATGGAAGGAAAGAGGATGTATATGATTTTAGCCCCGAAAAAATTTTAACTTATGCAAAAATTAAAAACAAAATCTGGATCTAAAAAAAGATTTAAAAAAACATCTAATGGATATATAAAAAGAAAACATGCATTTAAAAATCATCTTTTAACTAAAAAATCGAAAAGAAGAAAGCGTTATCTTTCTAAATTTACTAAACTACATAAATCAGATAAAAAAAATATAAGCAAACAAATATAAAAGCTATGCCAAGATCTACTAATTCCGTTTCTTCTAGAAAAAGAAGAAAAAAAATATTAAAATTAGCAAAAGGTTTTTATGGATCCAGAAGTAAAGTTTATACAGTTGCTAAAAATGCAGTAGAAAAGTCTTTTGTTTATGCTTTTTCAGGAAGAAAAAGAAAAAAAAGAGATTTTAGATCTATTTGGATCCAACGTATTAATGCTGGAGTTAGGACCTATGGAAAATCCTATTCCGTATTTATGAACAAATTATCCAATAAGAAAATTAAAATGAATAGAAAAATTCTTTCATATCTTTCTACAAGTGACCCTAATGCTTTTAAAAAAATAGTAGATTCTGTTTATTTATAAGTAATTTTTTCGTATAAACTTATCAATTTTTTTTTGATCATTTTTCTTTTTATGGAAGAAAAATAATCTATAAAAAGTTTTCCTTCAATATGATCATATTCATGTTGAATAATTCTAGAGCATATACCAGTGAATATTTTTTTTTGTTTTTTCCAATTATGGTTATAATATTCAATCGATACATGAGATTTTCTTTCTACATCTCCCATCACTCCGGGAATGCTAAGACACCCTTCGTTAAGAATAGATTTTTCTCCATGTACTTTTAATATTTTGGCATTAATAAAAACTTCTTTATAATTTCTTCCTTTTTTTCCATCATTGAAATCAGGAGGTTCAATTATAAAGAGTCGTATGTTTTTTCCTATTTGAGGGGCAGCTAATCCTATTCCTTTTTCTTTATGTATTGTTTCAAACATATCTTCTATCAAAAGATTAATTTTTTTTTTACAAGATAAAAAATCTATATCTATACATTTTTTTCTTAAAATAGGATTTCCATAAATAATTATAGGTAATATCATAAATCAATGTTTTCTTTTCTTTTAAGATAAGACTGTAATATAATTGTGGCGCTAATTTTGTTTAAAATTTTTTTATTTCTTTTTTTTTTCAATCCTAATTCTTTCATAGTATGAGATGCTATTTTGGATGTAAAACGTTCGTCTAATCTTTCTATTATCATTTTTGGATATTTTATGTGAAATTCATTTATGAATTTTTGAATATCTGTTTCTATAAAGGAAATTTTTTGATTATTTAATTTTATTGGGAGCCCAATAACTATTATATCTATCTGTTCCTGATAGAAGAATGATTCTAAAAAATTCATCAATTTTTTAGTTGGAATAGCTTTTAATCCAAATGCAAATATTTGTTTTTCATCTGTTATAGATAAACCTGTTATTATTTTTCCATAATCTATTCCTAATATCTTTCTCACTGTTAAAATTATTAATCAACAAATATATATTATTATTAATATTTGTTATTTTATTTTATTTAATTATTTTTGTTCTTTATTAACTTTTTTGTTTTTTTCTTATAAATATGAATAGAAATATGAAAGTAAATGTACTGAAATTAGAAATTGATAAAATTTGGGATAAAAAAAATACGTGGATAAAAAAAAGTGATACAATTATTAAAGTTGTTGATCATTTAGAAAATGGATATATTAGAGTATCTGATTGTTTAAATGGAAAGTGGGTGGTAAATGAATGGATAAAAAGAGCTATTATTATGTTTTTTTTTATAAAAAAAATGAATACAATAGAATTAGGACCATTAGAATTCTATGATAAAATACCTATAAAAAATAAATTCAGAGAAAAGGGAATTCGTGTAGTTCCTCATGCTATAGCACGTTATGGGGCTTATATATCATCTGGGGTTGTTCTTATGCCTTCTTACGTAAATATAGGTGCATTCATAGGAAAAGGGACTATGATAGATACTTGGGCCACTGTTGGTAGTTGTGCTCAAATAGGGGATCGTGTACATATTAGCGGTGGAGTTGGAATAGGTGGAGTTCTTGAACCTATACAAGCTACCCCAGTTATTATTGAAAATGATGTTTTTATTGGATCTAGATGTATTTTAGTTGAAGGGATTCTTATAGAAAAAGGATCTGTGTTAGGAGCAAATGTTGTTTTAACCGCTTCTACTAAAATTTTTGATGTTACTCATGATAAATCCATCGAGATGAAAGGGATTATTCCTAAATATTCTGTAGTAATACCGGGGTCTTATCCAAAAAAATTTCCATCAGGAACATATTATGTTCCATGTGCTATAATCATAGGAAAAAGAAAAGAAAGTACAGATAAAAAAACATCTTTAAATGATGCTTTAAGAACGCATAATTTAGTAATTTAGATATTATTTAATAAATAATGTATGTCTTTTGACGAAGAAATAGAAAAAAGTGTAGATATATTAAAAAAAGGAAAAAACTTATTATATCCTACCGATACAGTATGGGGAATAGGCTGTGAGGCTTTTAATATACATGCAATCAATAAAATATATCGAATTAAGAATAGAAATTGTTCTAAGTCTATGATTATTTTAGTAGAAAGTATAGATCGTTTGCATCAATTAGTCGAATATGTTTCTGATTTTACCATAAAGATTCTTATTGATAATTTTGAAAAAAATAAAAAACCTATTACTATAGTGTACGATCATATTCGTCAAATAGCATCTAGTATATTGAACAAAGAGAATACTTTAGCTATTCGTTTAACGAATGATTCATTTTGCTCTTGTTTGATCCAAAATTTAGATAAACCTATTATTTCTACTTCTGCTAATTTATCAGGATTTTCCTCTCCTCAATATTTTTCTGAAATAAGTCCTTCTATTTTAAGTCAAGTAGACTATGCTGTAAATTTACGAAGAAAAGAAAAAGCTCATTATAGAAACTCTTCTATTATAAAAATAGTTTCAAATAAGGTAAAAATATTACGCATGTAGTTACATGAATTTATCATCTGCTCTTCATAAAAAAATATTTGAAATTGTTAGTTTATCTTCTAAAAAAATAAAACAGGAAAGTTATGTAATAGGAGGTTACGTCAGGGATTTTTTGATAGGAAACATGGAGGAATCAAAAGATTTAGATATTTTAACTATAGGAGACGGTATAAAATTAGCTAAGGAAGTTTTAAACTATATAAGGACATCTTCTCCCAAAAAAATAAAAATATTTAAACGTTTTGGAACTGCTATGTTAGTCTATGATAACCAAAAAATAGAATTTGTTGGATCAAGAAAAGAATCTTATCATTTTTATAGTAGAAAGCCTATCATAGAATCAGGATCATTACAAGATGATCAAAATAGAAGAGATTTTACAATTAATACTTTAGCTATTAGTTTGAATCGTGAAAATTATGGAGAATTAATAGATCCATTTGGAGGATTATTAGATTTGAAAAAAAAAATATTAAGGACTCCATTAAATTCAGATATAACTTATTCTGATGATCCATTACGAATGATGAGAGCCATACGATTTTCTACTAAACTTAGATTTTTCATTGAAGAAAAATCATTCAAGTCTATTCAAAAAAATAAAAATAGAATAAATATTGTTTCTACGGAAAGAATTATAGAAGAATTCAATAAAATTTTATTGGATAAAAAACCATCTTTAGGATTATTGTTATTATATAAATCCGGATTATTATCAATCATATTACCGGAACTAACTTGTTTAATAGGAATTGAAGAGAAAAATGGATATAAACATAAAGATAATTTTTATCATACTTTAGAAGTAGTCGATAATATCAGTAAAGAAACAAAAAATTCTCTTTGGTTAAGATGGGCCGCTTTACTTCATGATATAGGAAAACCACTTACTAAGAAATTTTATCCAAAAATTGGATGGTCTTTCCATGCTCATGAATTTGTAGGATCTAAAATGGTTACAAATATTTTTCAACGTTTAAAACTCCCAAAAGGAGTTATTATGAAATATGTAAAAAAAATGATTAGACATAGTTATAGACCTGTTGCTTTAATAGGAAATGATATTAGTAATTCTGCGATCCGTAGATTATTATTTGATATAGGAAAAGATTTAGAAGATTTAATGAAATTGTGTATTGCAGATATTACTACTCATGACATGGATAAAAAAAATGAGTATAAAAAAAACATTTATCTTCTTATGGAAAGAATGAAGAAATTAGAAGAAATAGATTGTATTCAGAATTGGAAATCCCCTATATCAGGGAATGATATCATGAAGGCTTTTCATATAGATCCATGTAAAAAAATAGGAATTATAAAAAAGTTTATTAAAGATTCTATTTTGGAAGGAAAAATTTCCAATGAATTTAGTTCTGCTTATTTTATTATGTTAAAAAAAGGAGAAGAATTAGGATTGAAAAAAAAATAAATATGTTGTTTTCTGATATTAACGGAATAAAAAAAAGAAAAATCGTATTATTACCACATAATAATCCAGATGGGGATGCATTAGGATCTTCTTTGGCTCTTTTATTTTATTTTAGAAAACTAAAACATGATGTTGATTTAATATCTCCAACAGAATATTCTGAATCATTTCAATGGCTACCAGGATCAAAAGATATTCTTGTTTTATCGGAAAAAACTCAGTCTTTAGTGAAAAATAAAATTATAAATTCTGATTATATTTTTTTTGTAGATTTTAATAATTTATCAAGAATAAAAGATATAAAAAATTTTTTGTCACATTCAAAAGCAAAAAAAATACTAATAGATCATCATCCTTTTCCATTTTTTTTTGATTTTATGTTTTCAGATCCATCAGTATCAGCTACAAGTGTTTTGGTATTCAGGTTCATATCTGATATGAATAATTTATCTAAAATAGATATAAAAATAGCAACATGTTTATATGTTGGATTAATAACTGATACAGGTTTTTTTCGTTTTCCTTCTGTTACTTCTGAAACTCATTTTATTGCTGGAAAGTTAATAGAAAAAGGAATTGACATAAATCATATCCATGATCATTTACAAGAAAAATATAATGAAAATAGATTAAAACTTTTATCTAAAGCATTGAAAAAATTAAAAGTAATAAAAAAATATCGTACAGTTTATACAAGTATTAATGCTTCGGATATAAATTTTTATTCCTATAAACAGGGAGATACAGAAGGAATTATTACCTATGGATTAGGTATTAAAAATATTATTCTTTCTGTTTTCTTTTTTGAAGAAAAAGAAAAATATCCAATTAAAATTTCTTTTCGTTCAAAAGGAAATTTTGATGTCAACTTATTTGCAAGAAAACATTTTAGAGGTGGTGGACACAAAAATGCATCAGGTGGAATATTAGAAAAAAGTTTGTCTGAAACTATTCAGTATTTTTTAAATATTATTCCTTTTTATTTATAAGAATCTTTCCATTTGATATTACATCCATAACTAGGTTTTACTATCGGATGAATGTTTATTCCTTTCAAAACATTTTTTAATATGTTTCTAACATCGTTTCCTGTAACTGGGATTAAGTTTCCAGGTCTAGAATCGTCTAGTTGTCCGTGATAATATAAACTTCCTTTTCCGGAAAAAATGAAAAATTCAGGAGTACATTTTGCGGAATAATATTTTGCAACTTCTTGTGTTTCATCAAAAAAATAAGGAAAAGGATAACCGAATTGATGAAATACTTTTTTCATGTTTTTTGGAGAATCTTCGGGATATTTTTCTGTATCATTAGAATTGATAGCTAAAAAAGAGATCCCTTTTGGGATAAAATCATTAGCTAAATGAACTAATTCCATATTAATGTGTTTTACATACGGACAATGATTGCAAATAAACATAATTACAGTTGCTATATTCGAAAAAAAATATTTTAAAAATTTCTTTTTTCCTGAAGAAACTTCTAATAAGTTAAAGTTTTTTATTTCAATTTTTTTAATTTCATTAGAAGAATAAGTACGTACCATAATTGATTTATTTTTTTTTAGAAAAAACAAAAGATTTTTTCTTTTCTTCCTCAGCCAATTCATCATCTATTAATATCCTACCACTATGTTCATCTATTAAAAGTTGATTACGTTGAATTAATTCGGAATATTTTTGAGGAGTTATTGCTAGATAAGAACCTAATGGAGCTCCTCGTTGTACTGGAGCAACAGCTACTCCATTTTTTACTCTATTTCTTATTTTTTTATAAGTTTTCAATAAACTATAATCAACTTTTTTAGAAAAACATAAAGATTGTTCTAAAAGAATTTTTTCCTCTTTATCATTTTCTAAAAGAATTTTATTTAGTTCTTTTTTTTTGTGAACAAGATGTATTTCTTTATTTTTTAATAAATTTTTTTGTTTTTCTACAATTTCTTCTTTTTTATGAATTTTAATATTTAATTCCTTGATTTTTTTTTTAAATAGTTGAATCTCCAATTTTTTATAATCAATTTCTTTATCAATAGAATATAATTCTTTACTATTTTTTACACTATTTTTTTGTTTTTCGTATTTTTTGATTAATTTTTCTGAAGATTTAATGTTTTTATTTTTTTTTTCTATATTATCTTTGATAAAAGAAATTTCTTCATGAACATCTTGTAATTTTTTTTTCATTTTATCTAATTCTTCTTCCAAATTTTTTATTTCCATGGGAACATTTCCACGAAATGTTCGTATTTCATCTATACGAGAATCTATTAATTGTAGATTATATAAGGCCCTTAATTTGTCTATTACAGTGACCGATTTTTGTATTTTCATAATAAAATTCAATTAATTAATAAAAATATTTCACTGGATTCGTATAAATTTCTGATTCATAAATATAAATAAAAGGAAAATCTTTTTCCAAAAAGGATTTTAATAAATTTTTAGAATATTTTTCACATTCATAATGTCCAACATCCACAATCAATATTTTTTTTTCAGATTTAAAAAAATCATGGTATTTTAAATCAGAAGATATAAAAACGTCAACTTTTTCTCTTATAGCGGCCTCTATTCCCAAACGTCCTGATCCTGTTATCATAGCTACTTTTTTTATTTTTTTTTCTGTAAAAGGAGAATACCGGATACAAGGAAAATTCATTTTTCTTTTTAAAAAAACAAGAAAATCATATTCATTCATTTCTTCTTCTATGTATCCTATAAAACCTATTCCTAGGTGAGGATTTATATTTTCAATATTAAATATTTCATAAGCTACTTCTTCATAAGGATGATTTTCAAAAAGAGCTTTTTTTATAATATTTAATTTATCATAAGGAAAAAGAACACTAATACAAGTTTCTTTTTCCATATGAAAAACTTCTTTTTTTCCACAAAAAGGTTTAGTTCCTTTATTTCCCATAAAACTTCCAAATCCGTCAACATTATAGCTACAATGACTGTAATTAGAAATATTTCCAGCTCCTGCATCAAATAAAGAATTCCTAACTTTATCTGCATAACTAATTGGAACATAAGTAATCATTTTTTTTATAGTTCCCTTTTTTGGAATAAGAACTCTCTCTCTTTTTATTCTCAATAATTTGGATATAACTGAAGATGTTCCTCCATCCCATATAAAATCTAAATTTGTATGAATAATATAAATAGAGACATTATGTTTTAAAGCAGAAATGATAACTCTTTCTGAAAATGTTTTTCCAGTTATTTTTTTTATGGATTGAAAAATAATGGGATGAAAAGATATTATAAGATTACATTTTTTGTTGATGGATTCATAAAAAACATCTTCCGTAAGATCTAAAGTTATCAATATATTTTTTACTTTTTGATGTAGAGATCCAACTATCAATCCAACATTATCATAGGACTCTGCATATTCTATAGGGGCTAAATTTTCTAATTTAGCAGTTATATCTTTTACGATAATTTCCATATTAAAAAAAAAACCTCACGAACAAATTTATAAAAAAAATTGATTTTTTTATTATTGCATAAAATAAAAAAAATAACTATGAGAAAAATTCAAAGAAAACCAAATTGGATAAAAGTTAAACTACCCATAGGTAAAAATTATCATGAATTACAAAAATTAGTTTATTTGCATAAGTTGAATACCATTTGTCAAAGTGCTAGTTGTCCAAATATAGGGGAATGTTGGGGTAAAGGAGTCGCTACTTTTATGATATTGGGAAACATTTGCACGAGATCTTGTAGATTTTGTGGAGTAAAAACAGGACGTCCTGAAAAAGTAGATAGAGAAGAACCAAAAAAAGTAGCAGAATCTATAAAAATATTGAAAATAAAACATGCCGTATTAACTTCTGTTAATAGAGATGATTTAAAAGATATGGGAGTCTCTTTATGGGTAGAAACTATACGAGAAATACGATATTTAAATCCATCTATAACAATAGAAACATTAATTCCTGATTTTAAAGGAAATAAAAATATAATAGATGAGATCATTAATATAAAACCAGAAGTTATTTCTCATAATATGGAAACTGTATCTAGGTTAACAAAAAAAATACGTATTCAAGCTAAATATGATCGTAGTCTTAAAGTCCTTCAATATATAAAAGAAAAAAATAAGAATATTCGTACAAAAACAGGCCTCATGTTAGGATTAGGAGAAACCAAACAAGAAATCATAGAAACGATGAAAGATATAAGAAAAGCTAAAGTAAACATACTTACAATCGGTCAATATTTACAACCTTCTTTAAATCACTATCCTGTTCATTTTTTTGTTTTTCCTGAACAATTTGTAGAATTGGAAAAAATAGGATTAAAAATGGGATTTAAATACGTAGAGAGTGGCCCGTTGGTCCGTTCTTCTTATCATGCAGAAAGACATGTAAAATAATAAATCAATAATTTTTTGTCTTTTTTCCAAAAGAATACTTGTATTTTTTATCGTTCCACATTTTTATTTCACGTAAAAAATTTATAATATAAAATGAGATATATTTATTATTATCATTTTCAAATTTTGAAAACAAAATTAATTGTTCTATCGAACGAGTAGTAGCTACGTATAATAAATTAATATTATCAAATATTATATTTGATAAGTAATTTTCATAAATATTTTGTATAGATATATCATGTTTTATATATTTAAAATATGGTTCTATTTCAAAATAAATAGAATTTAATCCATGATATAAATTAGGATTTACATTCATCCATACTCCTTCTTTACTTGTAGAAATCACATTCCAATCAGTGAAAGGAAGAAGTACTACAGAAAATTGCAATCCTTTAGATTTATGAATAGTCATAAGATGAATAGCATTTGTATGATCAGAAATAATTATACTTTCTTTTTCTTTTTTAGATTCCCAGTAATCTAAAAAATCTACAATAGAATTTCCTACACGACTCATAGACCTATAAACAAAATCTAAAAAAGAATAAATAGATGCAGTATTTTTTTCATTTAATAATTCAAAAGCTTCAATTACATTTTCTGATATATCGTATATAGATTTATTATATAATTTGTTTAATGTTAATGAATTTTTTAATAGAATTTTTTTTAAAAATAGATTCAATGGTAAAAAAAGAATTTCCATAATAAAATTATGATCCTCTTTTTTAGTATAAATAAATTTGTTTTTTAACAATAATAAAATAAAAGAAGCTCTTTTTTGATAACAATGAGGATATACAAGTATATAAAAAAAATTTATGATGATTTGTATTTCTAAATGATTCTTTATGAGTAAAGAAACAGAAGTATTTACACTAAACCCATCTTGAATAAGTTTTTCAGATAAAAAGAAACCTTCTTCATTTTTCCTAACTAATATAGCAATATCTGATAACATATATTTTTGTTTCAATAACTTTTTTATTCTATTTTTTATTTTTGAATATATGTATTCTTTATAGTTTTTGTTATTATCATTAGTACTAAAAAAGTTTATTTCTACATATCCTCCTGTGTTTTTTAATATTTTTTGTTTTGAATTTTTGTATATATCTTTATAAATAGGAGAATTAAAAATTTTAGATATGGATTGATAAAGTGAATTATTAAATTTTACAATTTCTTTATAACTCCTATAATTTGTTTCTATAGTTTCTAATTGTTTATTATAAAAATTTGTATAAGAATAAATTAAATTAATAAACTGTTTAGAATCACCACCCCGCCATCTATATATAGATTGTTTAGGGTCTCCTACAATCATAGCTGATCCATTTTCTGATAAAGCATTTTCAACTAACATTCTAATATTTCTCCATTGTAAAAATGAAATATCTTGAAATTCATCTATAAAATAATATTTATACTGTATTCCTATTTTTTCATATATTTTAGGAAGTGGTTCTTTAATAATTTTTTCATAAAGAATTTGATTTAATTCTATATTTAAAAGAATTTTATTTTCATTTTTTAAAAAATGAAATTCTTTTTCTATTTCATGAATCATTGACAATGTACTGATATTTTTCAAAAAAAGTTTGTCTAAAATATAATTGGATATGTTTTTTTTATATATATGTTTTGTTTTTTGATATAGATCAAATATTTTTTTTTTATTTTTTTCTATCAATATTTTTTGATCTATTGAAATTGAAGTAGAAGGATACAATATTTTTTTTTGAATATATTTTTCAAGACGTTGATTGAAAGGATTAAAAAAAATATTTCCCTTCTGCAATTTTTGAAAAAGTCTTGGTATATCTGAATGAATAAATGAATGTTTTTGAATAGAAGTTTGTTTTAACAATTGAAAAAAATTTTTTCCCTGTTTTTTGCATTTTTTTTCAAAATTTTTAGTTCTTTTTATTAAATCATTTTTCAATTTTATAAAATCTTCAAAAGAATAATTTTTTATCTTTTTTATAAAAAAAAAATTATTTTCTCCTACCATTAGACGAGCTATTTTTAATAATTCTTTACTAAGATTCCAGCTTCTTCCTGTATTTAATTTATCCAGAGATAATTGAACTAAAATATTTGACCATTCTTCTGAATTTTTTAATTTATATAATATATTATCTACAATTTTCAATAAAAATTGATCAGTATTCATTTCTAAAGAAAATACTTCTTCTTTATTGGAAAAAAAGGATCTAATAATAGAATAAGTAAATTTATCTATAGTACTTATATTTTTAGAAAAAGAAGAAAAATCATGAAAAATTGCAAATAATATTTTTTTAGAACGTTCATATATTTGATTTTCAGATAATTCTAAATTTTTAGAAAGATAATAAAATAACGAATCGTATTCTATATTTACTTTTTGAGTAACAGTTGTAATTGAAAATACTTTTAGGTATTGTAAAATACGTTTTTTCATTTCTTCAGAAGCTTTTTTAGTAAAAGTCAAAACTAATACTCTTTTAAATTCATCAGGACAAGTACTTTTTAATAAAACGTAAAGATAATTTTTAACCAAAAAGAAAGTTTTTCCTGACCCTGCTGAAGAATTATATATTTTTAATGTAGCTGGAAGAAGCATAATAAATTTTATTTATCTTAAATACGAAAAATTTTTATATATTTTTCTATAAAAATAAAAAAAATACTTTTTTACATTTGTTTATTCTTTTAAATATAATTTTATGTATAAAAAATTCCCTTTCGGAGTAGCTACCGGTGATCTGGTTGAAGAAATATTTGAATATGCTAAGGAAAACGTTTTTGCTATACCTGCTGTTAACGTAATTAGTTCTAATACCATGAACGCAGTTATGGAAACCGCAGCAGAAGTTAATGCTCCTGTTATTATTCAATTATCTAATGGAGGGGCTACTTTTAATGCAGGAAAAGGGTTAAATAATAGAGAACAAAAAGCTGCAATTAAAGGTTCTATAGCATGTGCTATGCATATACATGAATTATCTTCTTTATATAAAACAACAGTTATTCTTCATACAGATCATTGTCCTAAATCTTTTTTATCATGGATAGATGGATTAATAGATGCTAATGAAGAATATTACAAAAATTTTGGAAAAACATTATTTAGCTCGCATATGTTAGATCTATCTAATGAAACTTTAGAAGAAAATATTAGTATTTGTGAAAAATATTTCTACAGAATGAATAAAAGCAATATGACTATTGAGATAGAACTTGGAGTTACTGGTGGGGAAGAAGATGGAATAGATCATTCGAATATAGAAAACAATAAACTTTATACTCAACCAGAAGAAGTTAGTTATGCTTACGATAAATTAAGACGAATAAGCAAAAAATTTATTATAGCAGCATCATTTGGAAATGTACATGGAGTGTATAAACCTGGAAATGTTATTCTTCGTCCTGAAATATTGAAAAAAACACAAGAGTATATACAAAAAAAATTTAAAACTAAAACAAAACCAGTTTCTTTAGTTTTTCATGGAGGATCTGGATCTTCTAAAGAAGAAATACAAAAAGCTATTGATTATGGAGTAGTTAAAATGAATGTAGATACCGATTTGCAATATGCTTTTACTTGTGGAATTCGCGATTATATGAAAAAAAATGAAGAATATTTAAAAACACAAATAGGAAATCCTAAAGGAAAGGATATTCCAAATAAAAAATATTATGATCCTAGAGTTTGGTTAAGGGAAGGAGAAAAGTCTTTCAAAATACTTCTCAAGAAATATTTTGAACTCATGAATAATATTAATACTTTATAACAAAATAAAAAAAACCATGTCTTGGTTTTTAAGAAAAAAAAAGAATATTCTAACGTCTATAGACAATAGAAAAGATTTTCCAAAAGGAATATGGTATAGAACTCCTAGCGGAAAAATTATAGATACGGAAGAGTTAAAAAAAAATGCTTATGTAAGTCCAGAAGATGGATATCATGTTAGAATTCATAGTAAAGAATATTTCGAAATTCTTTTCGATCATGGAAAATTTTTAGAAATAAATATGAAAATGATAAGTAAAGATCCTATAAAATGGGAAGATAATAAAAAATATACAGATAGAATTCAAGAAGCAAGAAAAAAAACAAATTTATATGATTCTATTAGAACAGGAATAGGGAAAATAAAAGGAATGAACATGGTCATATCATGCATGGATTTTTCATTTATAGGAGGATCTATGGGATCTGTAGTAGGAGAAAAAATATCTAGAGCAATAAAATATTGTATAGAAAAAAAATATCCATATATATTAATATCTAAATCAGGAGGAGCAAGAATAATGGAATCTTCTTTTTCTCTAATGCAAATGGCTAAAACAATTGCAAGATTAACTCAATTAAGAGATGCTAAAATACCCTATATATCTGTTCTTACAGATCCAACAACTGGAGGAGTTACAGCTTCTTACGCTTTACTTGGAGATATAAATATAGCAGAACCAGGAGCTCTTATTGGATTTGCTGGACCTAGAGTTATAAGAGAAACAATTGGAAAAGATCTTCCAGAAGGATTTCAAACATCAGAATTTCTTATGGATAAAGGGTTTATAGATATAATTTCTCCAAGAAATGAATTAAAAAAAAATATACTCAATTTAGTATCTATGATGATGTAAAAAATTATTCCCATTCGATAGTGGATGGAGGTTTAGAAGTTATGTCGTATACCATTCTATTAATTCCATCAACTTCATTAATAATTCTATTTGAAATTCTCTCTAAAAAATCATAAGATAAATGTGAAAAAGTAGCAGTCATAAAATCCTCTGTATTAATAACACGTAATACAGCTACATATTCATATGTTCGTTTATCTCCCATGACTCCTACAGATTTAATAGGTAATAAGATTATAAAAGCTTGATTTACATTATGATATATATCGTTTTTTTTTAATTCTTGCAAAAGAATATTTTCTGCTTTTTTTAAAATAGAAATCTTTTTTTCACTGACTTCTCCAATAATTCTAATACTTAATCCTGGTCCAGGAAATGGATGTCGATACAAGATTTCCATGGGAAATCCTAGTTTTTTTCCTATTTGTCTTACTTCATCTTTAAATAAATTTTTTAATGGTTCAATAAGTTTCAATTTCATCAGTTTTTTCGGTAATCCTCCTACATTATGATGAGATTTGATAGAATAATTTAATTGATTTTGATTGGAATTTGAAAAAATAGAAGATTCAATAATATCTGAATAAATAGTACCTTGTGCTAAAAATTCAACATTTTTAATTGTTACTGATACTTTTTGAAATATAGAAAGAAATTCTTTACCTATAATTTTTCTTTTCATTTCAGGATCAACAATTCCAGTTAATTTAGATAAAAAACGATTTTTAGCATCTATTATTTGAAGAGGAAAATTCATTTTTTTACACAAAAAAAGTATATTTTCTTTTTCTTGTTCTAAAAGAAATCCTGTATCCACAAAAATACAAATTAAAGAATTTTCAATCGCTTTATAAATGATATAAGCAGTTACAAAAGAATCTATTCCTCCAGAAAAACCTAGTATCACTTTTTTTTTTTCTACACGTTTTTTGATTTTATTTATTGCATTTTGTACAAAATTATCAATATTCCAATTTGAACTTTTGCATTGGCAAATATGAAAAATAAAATTTTTCAATATAGATATTCCAAATTCTGTATTTTCTACTTCTGGATGAAATTGTACAGCATAAATTTCTTTATTTTTATGTCTTAAAGCTGCTACAGGACAAGATGAAGTATGTCCAAGAACTTTAAATTCTTTTGAAATTTTTTTCACTTCATCGAAATGACTCATCCAAACAATAGATTTTCTAGGAATTCCATTGAATAATAAATTATTATCATCTTCTATAATAAAACAAGATTTTCCATATTCTTTATGTTTGGATTTTTCTATCTTTCCACCAAATAGAAAAGAAATCATTTGCATTCCGTAACAAATTCCAAATATGGGAATATTTAATTGAAATAGATCTTGAGATATTGATGGAGATCCATTTTCATAAACAGAAAAAGGACCCCCTGATAAAATAATTCCTTTTGGATTTTTTGAAAAAATGTAGGATATGGAAATATCATAACGATATAACAAAGTATATACTCCCATATATCGAATTCTTCTTGCTATCATATGACTATATTGAGATCCAAAATCTAATATAAGTATGAAATCTTTTTTCATTTTTTTTATATTTCTTTTTTACGAATACGAAAAAAAAACAACATAATTTACTTATAAACCAATATCTCTTCTAAAATATAAATTTTCAAATTTTATTTTTTTAACCTTATCATACGCTTTTTTTCTAGCCTCTTGAATAGTATTTCCTATTCCTATTATATTGAGAACACGTCCACTTGACGTAATCCAATCTTCTTTTTCTTTTTTTGCTCCGGCAATATAAAAAGGTTCTTGTAAAGAATCTAATCCTACTATGAGTTTTCCAGTTTCATATTTTTCAGGATATCCTTTAGAAGATAAAACTATGCAACAAGAACACGATTTTTCCCAAATAATATTTATTTCTTCTTTATGAAGAAAAGAAGATTGAATAATATTCAAAAAGTTACTTTTCATTAAAGGAAACAAAGTTTGAGCTTCTGGATCTCCAATACGAGTGTTATATTCTAATAAGTAAATTTTATTTGGAGTAATCATTAATCCAAAGTATAAAAATCCAAAAAAATTCAATTTTTCTAAAATCAAACCTTCTAAAGTCGGTTCCAATATATTTTTTTTGAAATCTATCCAAACAGAATTGGTCATATATGGATTAGGAACAATAGCCCCCATTCCTCCTGTATTCATTCCTTTTTCATTTTCTCCTATTTTTTTATAATCCATAGCAGATAAGAAAGGGATAATGTCTTTTCCATTGAAAAGAGATATAATAGAAGCTTCCTTTCCTTGTAAAAATTCTTCTATAATTATTTTATTACCAGATTTTCCAAATTTTTTTTCTATCATAATAGTTTTTAAAGCTTTTTTAGCTTCATCTATATTATGAGCTAAAATAACTCCTTTTCCTTCTGCTAATCCATTAGATTTAATAGCTATAGGAAGAAAATACTTTTTTTTTTTCAAGAAACTCATAGCTGTTTGATAACAAGAAAAAATTTCGTATTTTGGAGTTCGAATCCCATATTTTTTCATAAAGGATTTAGAAAAAATACGATCTCCTTCAAGTTTAGCAGCTGAATAATGTGGTCCTATTATTTTTAATCCAAAATTTTTAAAAACATCAACAATTCCTTCTAATAGGAAAATTTCGGATCCGACAATCGTTATATCTATGTCATTTTTTTTAGAAAACATACCTAATTCCAATATAGAATAGTGATTATTAATATTATTTCCTATTAAACCTGTTCCTCCATTTCCAGGATAAAAATAAAGATGAATAGGATTATAATCTTCTAATAACTTTTTACCAATGGCATGTTCACGTCCACCTCCACCAATAATTAAAATTTTCATTATTTTTTAATGTTTAAAATGTCTCTTTCCAGTAATAGCCATAGCTATTCCATAATCATCACAAGCTTTTATAGATTCTTTGTCTCGTATTGATCCTCCTGGTTGAAGAATAGCACCTATTCCACCAGAACGAGCAGCTTCATCTATAACATCACGAAAAGGAAAAAAAGCATCAGATACAAGAACTAATCCTTTTTTACTTTTTTCTAAAGCTCTTTCTATCGCTTGACGAGCCGCCCAAATTCTATTGGTTTGACCGCCTGAAATCCCCAAGGTTTGTGTTCCTTTAGCAATAACAATGGCATTAGATTTCACATATTTCACTACTTTTTGGGCAAAAAATAGAGATTGTAGTTCTTGATCTGTAAATTTTTTTTTGGTTACTATTTGATAATTTTCTTCATGATTAAAAAAATAATCAGATTCTTGAACTAAGATTCCTCCATCTATTTGAACATATTCTAGTCTGTCAGAAATAGATTCATTAATCTTAATAATTCTAATATTTTTTTTTATTTTTAAAATAGTCAATACATCTGTATCATAATTTGGAGAAAGAATTACTTCTATAAAAATATGATTGATTTCTTTAGCCAATTTTTTTGTAATTGGAATATTGAAAGCCATGATTCCTCCAAAAGAAGAAATAGTATCAGAATAATAAGTTTTTTTAAATGCTTCAATAATATCCTTACCTAATGCTACTCCACAAGGAGTAGAATGTTTTACCGTACAACAAGCTGGTTCTGAAAATTGAGAAACGACTTTCCAAGCTATATCCATATCTCGTAAATTATTAAATGATAATGTCTTACCATGTAATTGATGAAAATTTTTCATGGCTCCTTGATGCATCTCATTTACATAATAAGCGGCTTCTTGATGAGGATTTTCTCCATAACGGAGTTTCATTTTTTTTTTATAAGAAGACTGTAAGTAAATAGGAAACTTATCATCCATTAAAAAATATTGAGAAATAGCAGAATCGTAAGCAGAAGTAAAATTAAAAACCTTTCCTGCTAATTTTTTCCTCAATATCAATGAAGGAGATCCATAATCAACAATTTCATTTTGTACTAATTCATAATCATTATCATCTATAATAGGAGTTACATACAAAAAATTTTTAGCAGCTGCACGAAGTATAGAAGGACCTCCTATATCAATAAATTCAATTAAAGAATTGATAGATTTTTTTTTCATTTCTTCAATAAATGGATAAAAATTTACCAATACAATATCAATAAAATGAATCTTGTGAAGACGAATAGATTTAATATGTCTATCAATGGAACGATTAGCTAAAACTCCTCCATAAATATTAGGATGAATAGTTTTTATTCTTCCATCTAAAATTTCAGGAAAAGAAGTAATATCAGATACTTCTATAACGTTAGATAATCCGTTTTTGATTAAGTATTGATAAGTCCCTCCTGTAGAAACTATTTGATATCCTTTTTTATATAAAAAATTAACAAAATTAAATAATTTTTTATTTTTTTCGTAAACACTAATTAAAGCTCTTTTCATAAAAGACATACTATTAATTTAATTTTATATTGAAAAGTATTGTCAAAAAAAATTTTGTATAGATTGAATTAATATTTCTCTTTCTATAAGAGATACTTTTTTTGATAAAGAATGAATAGTTTCCTTTAAAACTATATTACATGTTTTCTTCAAAATTATATCTCCTGCATCTATATTTTTTGTAACATAATGAGTAGTAGCCCCTGATATACTTTCCTTATTTTCTATAACGGATTGATGTACTTTCATTCCATACATTCCTTTTCCTCCATATTTAGGTAAAAGAGAAGGATGAATATTGATAATTTTACCAACCCATTTTTCACAAAATTTTGCATCAAGTATAGAAAGAAATCCAGCAAGAACTATAATATTAGGAATATCTTTCATAAGTATTTTATCTATTTCTTTAGAAAGGGATTTTTTTTCAATTTTTTCTAAAGAAACCGATTTTATATTTTTTTTTAATGCATATTGAAAGGCCTCGCATCTTCTATCAGAAATAACAAAATTTACTCTGAAATTAGAAAGAATCCCATATTTGATTGCTTGTAAAATATGCTTCATATTGGTTCCTTTTCCAGAAACTAAAATAGCTATTTTTTTCATGGTAGGTACATATATATATAGAAACAAACTATTTCAAAAGTACTCTTTTATTTCCTTTCACAATATTCCCAAAAATAAAAGGTTTTTCTCCTAAATTATATAGTCGATCCAAAACAGAATATTTTTCTTTAAAAGATACTATTATAATCATTCCTACTCCCATATTGAAAGTTTTCCACATGTCTATATCTAATAGATTTCCTTTTTTTTTAATATAATTGAAAATAGGAGGAGTAGGAATTCTTTTTTTTTCTACTATAGCTGATAAATTGTCTGGAATAATTCTAGATAAATTATCTTGTATTCCACCTCCAGTAATATGAGCTAATCCATGTATCATAAATTCTCTCAATAAAATATGAATAGGATAATGATAAATTTTAGTTGGAACTAAAAGAATTTCATAAAGAGGGACTCCTTCAAATTTTTTTATCAAATCTTTTGATGTAAAAATGTTTTGAATTAAAGAAAATCCATTGCTATGGATTCCTGATGAAGGAAGTCCTATTAAAATATCTTTTTCCTGAATACATTTTTTTCCATCTATCATATTTTCTTTTTCTACAATACCTACACAAAATCCAGCAATATCATAATCTTGTTCTTTATATATTATAGACATTTCCGCAGTTTCTCCACCTATGAGACAGGTATGAGTTTTTTGGCAAGAAATAGCTATTCCTTCTATTATTTTTTCTATAATAGAAGAATTTAATTTTCCACAAGCTAAATAATCCAAAAAAAATAAAGGAAGGGCTCCGTGACATAATATATCATTTGCACACATTGCAAAACAATCTACTCCAATTAAGTTATATCTTTTGTAATCGATAGCTAAACGTAATTTTGTTCCTACACCATCTACTCCAGATACTAAAATAGGTTCTTTATATCCACTTTTATAGATTTTATAAAAACCAGCGAAGTGATCTAAATTACTAATAACCTTGTTGGTATAAGTTCTCTCTAAAATTTGACTCATTCTAGAGATATTATTACTTTTTTTCATGGGGGATTATTAATTGATTAAATATGTTTATTATATGTTATGCTGCTATTTTTTTTGAACAGGATAAGTTTCCGTAAAACAACCAAAACAATAATTTTTGCTACCAAGAATATCTACTAGATTATCCATACTTAAGAACTCTAAACTATCTACATCTAGCATTTTTTCTATATTTTTTTTTATATGATTGTATGATATGAGATCTTTTTTACTTGGAGTATCTACTCCTAAATAACATGGAGCTATAATAGGAGGGGAAGCACTTCTAAAATGGATTTCTTTTGCACCTGCTTTTCTCAAAATATAAACCAATCTACGACTAGTAGTTCCACGAACTATAGAATCATCAATTATAATAATCCGTTTTCCTTTTATTTCATCTAAAATAGGATTCAGTTTTAAGTTTACCATTTTTTCTCGCATTTCTTGTTTAGGTAAAATAAAAGATCTACCAATATATTTATTTTTCACTAAAATTGGTTTAAAAGGAATTCCAGAAGCTTTAGAATATCCAATAGATGCAGGTACTCCAGAATCTGGTACTCCAATGACTACATCTGCTTTTACTGGATGTTGTTCATAAAGTTTTTCTCCACTTTTTTCACGAATTTCATAAACGTTTATATTTTCAATCAAGGAATCTGGACGAGAAAAGTAAATATACTCAAAAGAACATATTCTTTTTTTTATATGTTCTCTATTTTTCATTAGATAAAATTGAATAGATTTTTGATCCACTATCACTATTTCTCCTGGAAATAAATCTCTGACATAAAAACCTCCAACAGAATCTATTCCACAAGTTTCAGAACTAAATATATAAGTTTTTTCATTCAGCATTCCATAACATAAAGGACGAATTCCGTTTGGATCTCTAAAAGCTGCTATTTGATTATCCATTAGCACTATGACAGAATAAGCTCCTCTAATTTCAAGAGTAGTCTTTTTAATAGCTTTTTCTAAACTATTATTAGATTCCAATAAATACTTTTGTATTAAACGCAATATTACTTCAGAATCAGAGTATTCTGATATAAAATGGACTCCTTTAGATTCTAATTTTTGACGAATAGATTGAGCATTTACTAAATTACCATTGTGTACTATAGATATAGTACTTTTTCCATAAGAGTTTTCTCCAAAAAATGGTTGTATATTTTTTTTACTTTGTCCTCCTTCTGTTGAATAACGTGTATGTCCAATGACCGCATTTCCATGATAACATTCAGAATTTGAAATTTTTTTAAAAAAATCTAAAACTAGACCTTCGCTTTTATGAGATATAATAAAACCATCTCGTAAAACAGAAAAACCGCAAGCTTCTTGACCTCTGTGTTGTAATGCAAATAATCCAAATTGAATTAAAGAAAAAGTATCTACTTTTTTAGGAGAATAAATTCCAAAAATACCACATTCATCATGAAATTTATCATAATCATTATTATTTTTCATAAAAAAAGGGAATAATTGAGATATCATCTTTTTGGAAATTTTTGTAAAAAAAATATTTCCTCCATTACTTTTGGTTATCCAACATTTAATCTTTTTAAGATTTCCATATAAATATCAAGCATATTTTCATCAAATCCAATCCTAAAAATATCTTTATCTAGTTTTTTCATTGTTTTTTTATCCCAAAGACGACAAGTATCAGGACTTATTTCATCAGAAAGTAAAATTTCGTTGTTATGATTTTTTCCAAATTCTATTTTAAAATCCACTAATATAATATTTTTATCCAAAAAAAAACTTTTCAGAATACAATTTAAATGTGATATAATGCGAAAAATTGTATTTAATTCTTCATAGGAAATTATTTTCAAGAATACAACATGATGATCATTAATCAACGGATCTTTTAATTCGTCATTTTTATAAAAAATTTCAAAAATAGCATTTGATATATGCTCCCCTTCTTTGATTCCTAACCGTCTAGATAGACTTCCAGAAACAATGTTTCTAACAACAAATTCTAAAGGAATCATATTGACTTTATAACATAATTGCTCTATTTTATTGAATTTTCGTATAAAGTGAGTCTTTATTTTGCAAGAATTTATAAATTCAAATATTAATGAAGAAATTTCATTGGTTAAATGACCTTTTTTTTGTAAAAATTTATTTTTTAATCCATTAAAAGCTGTAATATGATCTTTATATTGAATTAATACTTTTAATGGATGATTAGTCTCATATATTTTTTTTGTTTTTCCCTCTGATAAAAGATTTTTTTTAATAATATTATTTATTATCATAAATATTGCTCTATTTTTGTTTTTAATTTATCTGTTGTTTCCATTCTAAATTTTAGCAATGATTTTCTGATATTTTTATATTTTATAGACAAAATATGAATAGCCAATAAAGCTGCATTATAGGAATTATTAATTCCTACTGTAGCAACAGGAACGTTTTTAGGCATTTGTACTATAGAAAATAATGCGTCTATTCCTCCTAATGAACCATAAGAATTATTACAATGATGAATTGGAACTCCAATTACAGGAAGTATAGTTTTTGAAGATATAAATCCAGGTAAATGAGCAGATAAACCAGCTCCTGCAATAATTAAATCTGTACCTTCAGATTCTATTTTTTTTATAGTATTTGATAAAATATCTGGTAGTCTATGTGCAGAAATGACATAAGATTTATAACTTATATCAAACTTTTTTAGCATATCCGCTGCATTTTTCATAGTTGATTTATCGGAAATACTTCCGAAAAATATAGCTACTTTCATAAGTTATTTTAATTTTTTATAAAAAATATTGTACTGCGTTTTTAAAAATAGAATGTTCGTGAACATTAGGTATATTTTTGAGTAATCCATGATCATAACGTTCTGGATGAGTCATCCTTCCATAAATTTTTCCATTTTCACTTAATAACCCCTCAACAGATCCAATCGAACCATTCGGATTATATAATCTTTTTAAACTAGGATTTCCTTCTAAATCTACATACTGTGTCGCTATTTGATTTTTATTGAATAAATTATTTATTATTTTTTGGTTAGCATAAAATCGACCTTCACTATGAGATATGGGAAGAGTATATACTTTGTTTTTCATTCCTTGTAACCACGGAGATTGATCGGAGATCACTTTTATATGAACACATTGAGATATGTGTTTTTTTATTTTATTATAAGTTAATGTAGGAGATTCATGATTCCTAAAACAAATTTTACCATAAGGTAATAAACCAGATTTTATCAATCCTTGAAATCCGTTACAAATTCCTAATATTAATCCATCTTTATCAAGAAAATGTTGAATAGCATCCTTAATATATGAATTATGCAATATAGATACAATAAATTTAGCTGATCCATCTGGTTCATCTCCAGCACTAAATCCTCCACAAAGCATAAATATTTGTGAAGATTCTATATACGTTTTAATATGAAATATAGAATCTATAATATCCTTATTATTCAAATTTTTAAATACAAAAGAATTCACTATCGAACCTTCTTTTTCAAATGCACGAATGGATTCAAATTCACTATTTGTTCCAGGAAATATAGGAATAAAAACACGTGGTAGGACGTTTTTCTTATATGTATATTTACATTTCCATATTTTTGAATTTTTTTCTTTTTGTACTGTTTGTTTTTTGGTTTTTATTATTTGAACATTTTCTTTTTCACTAATTTCATTATAAGAAAAAATAGGATTAAAAGTTTTTTCCCAATTTTTTATACATTGATTAATATTAATAGATATTCCATTAAAATTTAAATTATTAGAAGAAACTATTTCTCCTATTAGAATGAAATTATCTGCGGATAGATAAGATGAAGATTCTATAATGATTGAACCTATGTTAGTTTCAAGTAAATGCTCTTTACAATTAATCACTGCTCCTAACCCATTTCCAAATGACATTTGGGCAATAGCAACAGAAATTCCTCCGTCTTTGATGGTTTTTGCGGAAATAATTTTTTTGGAACAAATCCATTTATAAATTTGACCGTAAGCTTTTTTTATAGAATCAAAATTTGGCATTTCATTTTTTAACGAACGATGATAATATAAATATATTTTATTTCCTACTTTTTTAAATTCAGGAGAAATAATATTTGAACATGAACCTATAGATACTCCAAATGAAACAAATGTTGGAGGAACATGTATATTTTTATATGTTCCAGACATAGAATCTTTTCCTCCGATAGAAACTAAACCTAAGGACATCTGAGCATGATAAGCTCCTAATAAAGCAGAGAAAGGGATTCCCCAATTTTCTGGATCATTACCTAATTTTTGGTAATATTCTTGAAAACTAAAATAGATATTTTTATAATTACCCCCCATAGAAACAATTTTAGAAATACATTCTACAATAGCATAAGCTCCTCCATGAAAAGGGCTCCATGTGGATACTTCAGGATGAAACCCCCAACAAGCTAAGCTAACCGTATTCGTAGTTCCTTTTAATACAGGAATTTTTTGTACACTTCCTTCAGATGGAGTTATTTGATACTGACCCCCAAAAGGCATCAAAACTGTAGTCCCACCTACGGTACTATCAAACATTTCTACTAAACTTTTTTGAGAAGCTATATTTAATTTAGTAAGTGTTTCTAAAAATGTTATTTTGCTAAATAAAAATTTTTTTGATTTTTTAAAAGGAGAAATAAAAGTAGGGGAATTCACACAAGCATATTTTTCTTTATGAGATCCTCTTGTATTCAAAAATGAACTTTTTACATTAAATATTTTTTTTCCTTTATAAGAGAAAATGATACGTTTATTATCAGTTATTTCAGCTATAGGAATTGGTTTCAAATTTTCTTTTCGAGCTAAATGAATAAATCTTTTTAAATGTTTTGGATCTAATACTACGGCCATACGTTCTTGAGATTCGGAAAGAGCAATATCTATAGCATTTAAATTGGAATTTTTGACAACAGGAATTTTATCTAGATAAAGAATCAAGCTATCGCTTAATTCTCCTATAGCTACGGCAGCTCCTCCTGCACCAAAATCATTACATTTTTTTATGATAGATATCACTTCTTTTTTTCTAAAAAATCTTTGAATTTGTCTTTCTATTATTGGATTTCCTTTTTGTTTTTGCTCTATGTTATTCTTTGGATCATACTCCTTAGAAGAATTAGTTGCACCTCCTATTCCTTCTTTTCCTGTTAATCCACCAATTAATAGAATTATATCTCCTTTTTCTGGTTTTTTATGATTTACAAAATCAGTTGGAACTGCTCCAATAACCATTCCGATTTCCATTCTTTTTGCTCTATATCCTTCATGATAAATTTCATGTACATGAGTTGTCGATAATCCTACTTGATTTCCATAAGAACTATAACCATGAGCTGATTCAAAACATATTTTAGGTTGTGGTATTTTTCCTTTCAAAGTTTTTAAATTTGTAGGATCTGCAGCTCCACTTAACCTTATTCCTTGGTAAACAAAACCTCTTCCAGATAATGGATCTCTAATGGCCCCTCCTATACAAGTAAAAGCTCCACCAAAAGGATCAATTTCTGTAGGATGGTTATGGGTCTCATTTTTAAATAATAAAAACCATTTTTCTTTCTTTTTATTTTCTATAATATCTACATCTATCATAATCATACATGCATTCTGTTCATTAGATAAAAAAAAATTTTTTAATTTCCTTTTTTTATATAAAATCATAGCAGGAAGACTAGATATTTCCATGAAATTGATAGGAAGCTTTGATCTTCCTATTAAATCTCTATCTTTTAAATATTTTTTAAAAATATTTTGATATGTATTTTTTAATGATCCATAAAAAGATATATTGGTGAGTGTAGTATAAAATGTTGTATGACGACAGTGATCGGACCAATAAACATCTAAAATTCGTAATTCTTCTTCTGTTGGATTCCGTTTTTCTTGAATAAAATATTGTTGGACAAATAATAAATCATGAATATCTATAGATAGATTATATATTTTATGAATTTTTTCCATTTTTTTATGAGAAAAATTTATAAAATGATCAAAAATATTATTTCTTTTTTTCAATGGATGATTGGAATTTAAATCCATACAATAATATTTTTTAATTTTATCAAAATCCTGTTTTTTATTGATTCCAATAAATTCAATCAATTGACCAGTTTTTATTTTTAGATTAGTAGAATATTTTTTTGTATTATCTAAAACACGAATGCATTGCATAGCTGCGTTTGCACGATTATCGTTTTTTGAAGGAAAATAAAAATATGGATTATGAAAATGTTTTTTTTTATGTAAAATATCTGTTACAGGATCATAAAAAATTGTAGATAAACTTTCTAAAAAAAGTTTTTTATGTATATGGAAAATATCATAGACATAATAAATAACAATATCAGATAATGAAATATTCATATTATTTTTTAACTCTCTGCATAGTTTGATAGAATCAATAGAAAAAATGTTTTTTTTTTGTATATAAATTCTGAAATTCATTATTCGATATTATCCATGAATTAAACTTTTTTATCCATACTTGATATATCAGAATCAATTAAATGATGAAACCGATTTAATATAGGATTAACTTTAGTATCAATAAATTCCAAAGTTTGTTCTGAAGAAAACCCTATAAAATTTTTTGGATTTAGTATTTGATTTATTTTTTCTTCTTGAATTGGTATTTTCTGGTCATGTAAAATTCTTTTTATAAAATCATTTTCCTTTCCTTCTAATTTCATTTTTGATATCGTTTCCATAGAATGAATTCGTATTCTTTCATGAATTTCTTGTCTATCGTATCCGTTTTTTACGCATTCTACAATAATAGATTCAGTAGTGAAAAATGGAAGTTCTTTTTGTATATGTTTTTCAATTATTTTAGGATAAACAACTATGTTTTCTAATATATGATTCCAAATCATTAATATTGCATCCGTTGCCAAAAATGATTGGGCGATAACCAGTCTTCTATTGGCAGAATCATCTAAAGTTCGTTCTAACCATTGAGTAGATGCAACTATAGCAGGACTATTGGATAAGGAAATAACATATTTTGCTAAAGAAGCCATCCGTTCACACCGTATAGGATTACGTTTATACGCCATGGCACTAGATCCAATTTGTTCTTTTTCAAAAGGTTCTTCCATTTCTTTCAAATTTTGTAATAAACGCAAATCATTACTAAATTTATGAGAAGATTGAGAAATATTAGATAATAAATTTAACATTTGAGAATCTACCTTTCTATCATAAGTTTGTCCTGTAATAGAAAAAACATTTTTAAATCCGAATTTATTCGATATTTTTTTTTCTAAATATTTTACTTTTTGTAAATTTCCATGAAATAATTCTTTGTAGCTGGCGGCTGATCCTATTGTTCCTTTTACTCCTCTAAAATGAATATTTTTTAATCTAAACTCTAATTCTTCTAGATCTAAAAGTAAACTTTGGATCCAAAGAGCAGAACGCTTTCCTACAGTTGTTAACTGAGCAGGTTGATAATGAGTATAAGCTATAGTAGGTAGATGATGATATTCTAAAGTAAAATTTCTTATTCTAAAAATAAGATTAATTAATTTTTTCATTAATATTTCTAATCCATCACGAATTAAAATAAGATCTGTATTATCTCCTAAAAAGGCGCTTGTAGCACCTAAATGAATAATAGATTTAGCTATAGTAGCTTTTTCTCCAAAAGCATACAAATGTGCCATGACATCATGACGAAATTTTTTTTCGTAAAAAGAAACTCGATTCCAATCGATATCACATAAATTATTTTTTAAATCATCTATTTGTTCTTTGCTAATATTTAATCCTAATTCTTTTTGGATTTCTGCTAAAAATAACCATAATTTTCTCCAAGTAATAAACTTTTTTTCTGGAGAAAAATTATATAACATTTCTGTACTACCATATCGTTCTATTAAAGGATTTTTATATTTTTTCACAATTTTTAAGAAAAAATTTTAAAAAATGAAGATTTATTTTTAATGATATTTTGATTTCTTTCAGAACCAACAGAAATTAATAATACTTCTAAACTTAGATAATCTTCAATAAATTTAATATATTTTTTACAATTATCCGGTAAATTTTTGTATTCATGAATATGAGATATATCTATTTTCCATCCAGGAAAATCTATATAAACTCCCTTTATAATATTTTGATCTAGATTTAATGGAAATTTTTTTAATATTTTTCCCTTACATTCATATTCGATACATACTTTAATAACTTCTAATTCACTTAATACATCTAATTTTGTAATAATTAAATAATTGATTCCATTTATCATACAAGAATATTGAAGAGCGATTAAATCTAACCAACCACATCGTCTAGGACGTTTTGTAGTTGCTCCATATTCATTTCCTTTTTTTCGTATAATGGCACTGACTCTATCTACAATTTCTGTAGGAAAAGGCCCATACCCTACACGTGTACAATATGCTTTCGTGATTCCTATAAAATTTTTTAAAAAATTAGGAGGGATCCCGCATCCTGTACATACTCCTCCTGTAGAAGTAGAGGATGTAGTTACATATGGATATGTTCCATAATTTATATCCAATAACATAGCTTGAGCTCCTTCAAATAAAATTTTTTTTTCATTACGAAAAGCATCATGAATTTCATAAACAGCATCTATGATACGATCAGAAAGAATTTTTGCATATTCTATATACTCTTCATAAATAGATTCAAAAATGATTGGTTTTTTTTTATAAATTTTTGTAATAATTTTATTCTTAAAATCTATATTATATTTTAATTTTTTAGAAAAATCTTTTAGATCCAAAAAGTCTAATGCACGTATTCCCATACGTCCTATTTTATCTTCATAAGTAGGACCTATTCCACGATGAGTAGTTCCAATGGATCTATTTCCTAAATATTCTTCTTTATATAGATCTAGTAATCGATGATAAGGCATGGTTATGTGTGCTCTTTTTGCTAAAAAAACTTTAGAAGTATTAATTCCTATGGATTCTAAATCACGTATTTCTTGAATAAAAGATTTAGGATCAACAACAACTCCAGGGCCCACAATACATTTTACATAAGAATAAAGAACTCCGGAAGGAATTAAATGAAGGATAAAATTCCTATTTTTAATATGAATAGAATGACCTGAATTATTTCCTCCTTGATAACGAATGACATAATCTGAATTTTTAGAAAGTAAATCTGTAATTTTTCCTTTCCCTTCATCACCCCATTGGAGTCCTACAATAACATTTGAAGGCATGATTTTATATATAATTAATACATTTTGTCAACAAAGTTAATTGTTATTAAACAGATAATAAAAAATATTTCATTCTATTTTTTTTGAAAATTTCGTTTCATATGTTGATAAGCTAATTTCGTAGCTTTTCGTCCTCTAGGTGTTCTCAACAAATATCCTTCTTGGATAAGAAAAGGTTCATATACTTCCTCTATCGTATCTGAATTTTCATTAACAGATGTAGCTATAGTATTAATTCCTACAGGTCCTCCTTTGAAGTGATCTATAATAGATAAAAGAATTCTATGATCCATTTCATCTAATCCATATTTATCTACATTTAGAGCTTTTAATCCTAAATTACATATGTCGATATCAATAATTCCATTTCCTTTTATTTGCGCAAAATCACGAATTCTCCGAAGTAAAGCATTGGCTACACGAGGAGTCCCACGACTTCTATTTGCAATCTCATAAGAAGCTTCCTCCGTTATTGGAATATTTAATAGTTTTGCACTTCGATTCACAATACTTTTTAATAATTCTTTTTCATAATAATTAAGACGAAAATTGATACCAAATCTAGATCGCATAGGAGCTGTTAATAATCCAGATCTTGTAGTTGCTCCTATTAAGGTAAAAGGAGATAAATCTATCTGTACTGATTTAGCGTTAGATCCAGAATTTATAATAATATCTATTTTGTAATTTTCCATAGCAGAATACAAATATTCTTCAACTATTGGAGATAAACGATGAATTTCATCAATAAAAATTACATCATTTAATTTTAAATGAATAAGTAATCCAGCTAAATCTCCTGGTTTATCTAAAACGGATCCTGAAGTGATAGTGATATTTACACATAATTCATGAGCTACAATATGAGCCAGTGTTGTTTTTCCTAACCCTGGAGGTCCATGAAATAAGATATGATCTAAAGCATCTTTTCTTATTTTAGCGGCTTGAATAAAAATTTTTATATTTTCTAATATATCCTGTTGTCCAACAAAATCTTGAATTTTTTTGGGATTTAAAGATTTTTCTAAAAAAAATGACACAAGTTTATATATTTAAACACAATAAATAAAATAATACCAAATTCCAGGATTTTAAAATATTTAATATAGAATAATTGGTAAAATCAAATTGAATAGGAACAATAGATATATATCCATTGTTTAATGCCCACTCGTCTGTATCCATTCCCTGATCAAAATTGACAAAATCTCCTACTAACCAATAGTAAACTCTTCCCTTCGGAGTATATCGTTTATCAAAACTTTCTTTCCATTTAGATTCTGATTGTCTACATATTTTAATTCCTTTTATTTTATCTTTTTCCAATTTTGGGATATTTACATTTAGAGTTATGATTTTATCTGAAATAGTATTATAAAGAATTTTTTTCACAATTTTACATACATATTTTATTGATGGTTCAAAATCGGCATTCCAATCAAAATCTAATAGAGAAAAACTAACAGATGGAATTCCTTCTATTCCAGCTTCAATACCAGCAGAAACCGTTCCAGAATACATGATATTTATGGACGAATTAGATCCATGATTTATTCCGGATACACAAATATCCGGTTTTTTTGGTAGAATATTATGAATAGCTAATTTTACACAATCTACTGGTGTTCCGGAACATTCCCATTCTTTTTGATTTCCATTATCAATTTTTACAGAATCACAATATAATATACTATTCATAGTGATTGCATGTCCTACTCCAGATTTAGACTTATTTGGAGCTACAACGTAGACATCTCCTAAAGAATTCATGATATGAATTAGTGTTCTAATTCCTGGAGCTAGAATCCCATCATCATTTGTTACTAAAATAATTGGTTTTTTATTCATTTTTTTTTGAAAAATCTATTTATATAATATAATTTTACTATTATTTTTAACTCAAACATCATTATTTTATTGTGAATCTTAAAATAAAAAAACTTCACTACATAATAATTAGTTTTATTTTTTTATTTAGTTTTGGTCTTCCTACTACTAATACTAATCATAATACTAATAGTAAGAATAGAGAACAAGAAAAACATCGTATAATATTAAAAACAATATATAAGACACTTCATTTTTTACATCCAAATCCTATTTCTATCAATAATGATTTTTCACAAAAAGTATACAATAAATATTTTGAAAAATTAGATAATCAAAAACGTTTTTTCCTTCAAAAGGATATAGAATATCTTTCTGTATACAAAAACAAAATAGATGATTTTTGGATCGATGGAGATCCTACTTTTTTTAATATTATCATCAAACGCTTTTATCATAGAATTAAAGAAGTAGAATGGATATGTTATCAAATACTAAAAATACCTTTTGATTTTAATAAAAAAGAAACGTATTTCCTTGGAAAAGAAAAATTGTTGTATCCAAAAAATAAAAGAGAATGGATTGAAAAATGGAAAAAATATTTGAAATATTTAACATTATTAGAAATAATAGATTCCATTAAACAAAAAAAGTTAAATCTATCGAGAGAAAAAATTTGGAAAAAAGCATTTTTAAATGAAGAAAATAAATCGAGAAAAAAAGTTCAAGAATCCATTAAAGAATATTTTAGAAAATTAAAAATGAGGAAAAAATCCGATTGGTTTTCTATTTATGTAAACAGTATTATTTCAGAATATGATCCTCATACTAATTATTTATCTCCTAGGGATAAAGAAATTTTTGATTTAAATATATCGGGACAAACAGAAGGAATAGGAGTTGAATTGCAAGATGATAAAGGATATGCTACCGTTAGAAAACTAATGGTTGGAGGACCTGCATGGAAAAACAAAAAAATAGAAATAGGAGATAAAATTATACGAGTAGCAAAAAATATAGATTCAGAATCTAAGAATATCGTAGGAATGTTGTTAGAACATTCTATTCGTTTGATAAAAGGAAAAAAAGGAAGTCAAGTAAAACTTACCATTCAGAAAAAGAATGGATCTATAGAAGAAGTTATTCTCACTAGAGATGTGATAGAAAACAAAGAAACTTTTGCAAAAAGTTTTTTACTTATAGATAATAAAAATCAAAATAAATATGGGTTTATTTATTTACCTGAATTTTATTTTAATCCTGAAAATAAAAAAGGAAGGAATGCGGCTAAAGATATGAAATTAATTATTCAAAAATTAAAAAAAGAAAATATAAAAGGGCTGATTATAGACATAAGAAACAATGGAGGGGGATCTTTAGATACTGCAATAGAAATTACAGGATTTTTTTTAGGAAAAGTTCCTATTGTACAAATAGGTAAATCTCAAAAAAACAAAAAAATACTAAAAAATCATGATCATAAAATATTATGGAAAGGACCTCTTGTAATTCTTGTAAATGAATTATCCGCTTCTGCTTCTGAAATACTTGCTGCAGCTATAGCAGATTATAAAAGAGGAATTATTGTTGGTAGTCATCAAACATATGGAAAAGGAACGATCCAATCTGTTTATCCATTAAATAGATTTTTATTTTCTAATGAAGAATTGGGGGCTTTAAAACTTACTACTAATAAATTTTATCGTGTAAATGGAAGTTCGACTCAATTAAAGGGCGTTCATTCAGACATAGTAATTCCAAATCAGATAAATTATATATTTTTAAAATTCATGGAAAAAAATCTACCTAATTCTATGAATTGGGATCATGTAGATCCTATTCCTTTTCATTATTGGAATACAAAAAAAGACTTAGAAAATATTAAGTATAAAAGTATCAAACGTATGAATAAAAAAAACAAGGATTTCATAGTAATTTATCAAACTATACAATCTTTAGAAAAGAAAAATTATAATGAAAAAAAATTTTATTTGAATTGGAGAAAATTCTTTTATGACAGTTTAAAAATAAAAAGAAGAAACAAAAAATTTCATAAACTAAAAGATTATTTAAATACATACGGATTAAAAGTTTGTTCTCCTTCTTATAAAATCATTTTTAATACAAATAATATAGAGGAAACAGAATGGAAAAAAAATTTGAAAAAAGATTTTTCTGTATCAGAATGTGTCAATATTTTACGAGATTTTAATGAAAATTCATAACATGAAAACTCATAATAGATAAACTTTAGCAACATCAGCAATAGCATCATTTTCTTTTAAATTTATTAATCTAACCCCTTGAGTAGTTCTTCCCATGACTCGTATATCAGAGATAGGAATACGGATAATGATCCCTGATTTTTTGATAATCATTAGATCATCTTGATCAGTGACATGTTTGATTGCCATTAAATTTCCTGTTTTTTGAGTAATATTTATTGTTTTTATTCCTTTTCCGCCACGATTAGTTATACGATAATCACCTATACGAGATCTTTTTCCAAATCCTTTTTCAGAAACTACCAATAAGTGGCCTTTTTCTTTTCCTTTTACACATATCATTCCAATTACCATATCTCCTTTCATTGTAAAATTAATTCCTATGACCCCAGAAGATGTTCTACCAGTTAAACGAACTTTTTTTTCTGAAAAACGAATGATTCTTCCACTTTTTACAGCAACAAAAACATGACTCTCTCCTTTAGTTAAAAGAGCTTCTAACAAGGAATCTCCTTTACGAATAACGATTGCATTAATTCCATCTTTTCTAGGACGAGAATAATTCTCTAAAGAAGTTTTTTTAATAATTCCTTTTTGAGTTACCATCATTACGTAATAATCTTTAACATATTTTTTATTAGTAAGGTCTCCAGTTAATATATAAGCGTTGACTTTATCGTCTTGTTGAAGACGAATCATATTTTGTATAGCTCTTCCTTTAGAAATTTTAGATCCTTCTGGAACTTCATACACCCTTAACCAAAAACATTTTCCTTTTTCTGTAAATAAGAGAAGATATTGATGATTAGTAGCTATAAGTAAATGTTTAAAAAAATCTGATTCTCTAGCAGTTGCTCCTCTATTTCCTATTCCTCCTCTTCCTTGTCTCTTATATTCTGATAATGAGGTTCTTTTAATATATCCAGCATGAGATATAGTAAGAACTACTTGTTCATTTTCAATTAAATCTTCTATATGGACTTTATTATTACCTGAATAATCAATCTTTGTTCTACGTGAATCTTGATATTTTTTTTTGACTTCTAAAAGTTCTTCTTTTATAATTTGAGTTCTTATAGAATACTGAGTTAAAATATTCTGAAAAAATTTTATTTTCTCTATTAGATCATTATACTCCTTTTTAAGTTTATCTAATTCTAAAAAAGTAAGACTTTGTAAACGCATATCTAAAATAGATTTAGATTGGATTTCTGATATATTAAATTTTTGGATTAAACGATTACAAGCATCATGATGATTTATAGATTGTTTAATCAATTGAATCATAAGATCTAAATGATCTAATATTTTAAAAAAACCCATTAAAATATGAACACGGTCTTTCCATTTTTTTAATTCATATTTTGTACGACGAATAATAACATTATGTCTATGATCTACAAAATGCTGAATAAGATCTTTAATATTTAACTGAACTGGTTTTCCGTTTACTAAAGCTATAGTATTAACATGAAAGTAAGTTTGTAGAGAGGTATACTGAAATAGTTTATTTAACAATATATTAGAATTTATGTTCTGTTTTAAAATATAAACTATACGTAATCCGTTTCTATCCGATTCATCACGAATTTGATATATTCCATCCATTTTTCCTTCTTTCATTAATTCTACGGTTCTAGCTATCATATCAGATTTATTGACTTGATAAGGAATTTCATCTACTATAATACATTGTCTTCCCTGAATTTCTTCTAAATGAACTTTTGCACGTAAAATAATGCGTCCTTTTCCGGTATAAAAAGCGTTTTTAACTCCATCATATCCATAAATAATTCCACCTGTAGGAAAATCTGGAGCTTTAATATGTTTCATGATCTGTTCAATGGTTAGATCCTTATTGTCTATGTAAGCACAAATAGCTTTTATCGTCTCTTTTAAATTATGAGGAGGAATATTAGTAGCCATTCCTACTGCAATTCCAGAAGATCCATTAATTAGAAGATTAGGGATCCGTGTTGGTAAAACTACCGGTTCGTCTAACGAATCATCAAAATTCAATTGCATATCTACCGTTTCTTTTTTTAGATCTAATAACATCTCTTCAGATATTTTTTTCATTTTTACTTCTGTATAACGCATGGCTGCAGGAGGATCTGCATCTATTGAACCAAAATTACCCTGTCCATCTATTAATGGATAACGAAGAGTCCATTTTTGAGCCATTCTAACCATAGTATCGTAAACAGAAATATCTCCATGGGGATGATATTTTCCCAATACTTCTCCTACAATACGAGCCGATTTTTTGTAAGAACTATTAGAAAAAATTCCTAATTTATACATTCCATAAAGAACCCTTCTATGTACAGGTTTTAATCCATCTCTTACATCAGGAAGTGCTCTAGATACAATAACAGACATAGAATAATCTATGTAAGATGATTTCATTTCGTCTTCAATATTAATGAAAATCAATTTTTCTTCTTCACTCATTTTTGATAAACATTACGTTTAAGATTTAAAATTTAATAAATTAAGGAAAAATGTTTCATTTAAAAAAACTTTCTTTTATTAAATCATATGGAACTTGACAATTATAGGAACATTTTCCTATTTTTTTTAATAAAGAAAATTGAATTTTATTTTTTTCATTTTTTTTATCATGTTCCATGATTATCAATATTTTTTTAATTTCTAAACCAGATAAATCATAAATTATTTTTTGCATGGGGTATAGTGTAGTAAGTATAGATTTAATTTTTGTATAATCATCTATAGATAATCCATTTCTTTTATAAGAAATCCAAGATTCACAAACCATCCCCATGACTACAGCTACCCCATGTGTAATTTTTTTATTTTTATTCATGAAATAACTTTCCAATGCATGTCCAATAGTATGTCCAAAATTCAGGATTTTTCTTAATCCATTTTCTTTAGGATCTTGATCTACAATTTTTTGTTTAATTAATATTGATTGATGAATGAAACGATTCCATTGAATAATATCTAAATTTGTGATATTTTTTATATGATTAAGATCTTCCCAAAAATTTTTATCTGCTATCAATCCATGTTTTAACATCTCAGCTATTCCAGAATAAATTTCTTTTTTAGGAAGTGTTTTTAAAAAATGTGTATCAATAATTAAAAATTCTGGAATATGAAAAGATCCTATTTCATTTTTAATAGAATCTAAATTCACTCCTGTTTTGTATCCTATAGAAGCATCAACCATCCCTAATAAAGTTGTAGGAATATTAACAAAACGAATACCTCGTTTAAATATAGAAGCTATAAAACCTCCAATATCTGTAATTACTCCTCCTCCTAAATTTATTATTAAACTTTTTCTATTTGCTTTTAATTTTTCCAGTGTTTTACATACATGAATACATGTATAAATATTTTTTTCTTCTTCTCCTGGAT
Source organism: Blattabacterium cuenoti (assembly GCF_014251655.1). NCBI lineage: Bacteria > Pseudomonadati > Bacteroidota > Flavobacteriia > Flavobacteriales > Blattabacteriaceae > Blattabacterium > Blattabacterium cuenoti. Next base: position 152,651 of record NZ_CP059225.1, on the reverse strand, counting down.
TTATATTAATGATATTAGATTCTTTAAAAGAATCTATGCGAGAAAATAGAATAGGAATACAATATTTATAAGTATTATTATCTACTAGAATAAATGTATTTTTTATAGAATCTACTTGATTCAATAGATAATTATTCAGTCCTTCATAGGCTTCTTTATTAAAAGATATGAATTTTGCATTATCTTTCATTTTCATTTCATATCATGTATTCGGATTTATTCAACAAAATTAACCAATTTTTATTATTTAATCGATAAAATGAAATATTTGATATAACCAAAAAATTAAAAATATAAAACTTACTATTAAAAAAAATATATTAGGAATCCATCCTAAAATATTAATAAATTTGAATAAATATTGCATGTATAAAATTAAAAAAAAAAATATGAAAATAAATCTATTTTAACATTTTTATAAGAAATGGAAATATTTAAATTTGTTTTATTTTATCATTTTTGTAAAATGTCAGATTTTTGGGATATTGTACAACATTTGTTCAATCCTAGATGGATATTTCTATATTTTGGAAATACGGCTTTGTTTATTTTATTAGCAATTGTTTTTGCAGAAACAGGTTTTTTCATTGGGTTTTTCTTACCAGGAGATTCTCTATTATTTACTGCCGGAATTTTTGGAAAAGATCTATCTAAAAATTTTTATAATGTTCCTTTTTTTATCATTATACTAATTGTAGCAATTGTAGCGGTTCTTGGGAATATACAAGGCTATTGGCTAGGATATAAATCAGGGAAATTATTGTATAAAAAAAAGGATTCCTTTTTTTTTAAAAAGAAACATCTTATTTTGGCAAAAATATTTTATAATAAGTATAAAACAACAGCATTGATCATGAGTCGTTTTCTTCCCATGTTTAGATCATTTGCTCCTATCATTGCTGGAGCTATCCGTATTGATTTTAAAAAATTTATGATATATAATATTATTGGAGCTCTCACTTGGACATTTTCTATTATGTTAGCAGGACATTATTTAGATAAACGTTTTCCAGAATTGAAAAATCATCTAGAATGGATTATTTTATTGATTATATTTACGACAACATTACCAGTTATCTTAAAACTAATAATAAAAAAGAAAGCATTAATTTAATTCTTTTCTTTTAACGATAAAGAATTTTTGTATCAAATTTTTACACTGATCTCTAAGAATACCAGATAAAAATTCAGTTTTTGGATGTAATTTTACCCCAGAATACAAAAATCCTTTTTTATTGGAAGCTCCACAAACGACTCTTCCTATTTGAGACCAAAATAAAGCTCCTGCACACATAATACATGGTTCTACAGTTACATATAAAGTACATTCTCTAATGTATTTTTTTCTAAGGAAATTAGAAGTTAAATTAATCACTAATATTTCTGCATGTGCAGTAATATTATTTAAAGTTTCAGTTAAATTATGAGCTTTTGCTATAACTATATTTTCATATATCATGGCCGCCCCTATAGGAACTTCGTTTTTATGAAATGCAATAAAAGCTTCCTGTAAAGCTACATTCATAAAATATAGATCTTGTATAAAATTCATTATTTATTTTTCTTTTTTTTCTTGATCTTCTATATTTTCTTCTTGAGTATTTTTAGTTATACGAGATCTTTTTACTCTTGCTATCAGAGTATGAGAAGGATGTAATATAGTATATTGATCATTATATAAATCTTTAATCGTTATTCTATCTCCTATATCTAAAGAACTAATATTTAATTTTATATATTCCGGAATATGAATAGGTAAAGCTTTTACTTTTAGTTTTCTAATAGATGAATAATATTCACCACCTTTAGCTAACCCGATAGGTCTTCCTAAATATCTCATAGGAATTTCCAATGTAATAGGTTCTAGTTCCTCAATTTCACAAAAATCAGCGTGTAATATTTTTTCTTTAATGGAATCGAATTGTATTTCTTTTTGTATTGCATTTATATTTTTTTTATATCCTTTTATTTGAATAATAACTCCATGTACTTTTGTTGCATACACTATTTTTTTTAAATTTTCTAATGAAGTAGAAAATGGAATATTTATCTTTTTTCCATATAAAATACATGGAATATTTCCGGAATTCCGAATGGAAAGAACTGCTTTTTTTCCAATATTTCTTTTTTCTCCGAATATATTTACATATTTCATTATATAATAAATTTATTGCTTATAGACTCATCGTTATGTACTGATTGCATTACTTCTGCAAAAAGTGGAGCACAAGATAAAACTTTTATTTTATTATTATTAAATTTCATTTTATTTATAGGAATAGTATCTGTAACCACTAATTCTTCAAGTTCTGATTGATTTATTTTTTCATAAGATTCTCCTGATAAAACTGGATGAGTAGCTATAGCACGTACACTTCTAGCCCCCTTTTCTTTTATCAAATTAGCAGCTTCTGTTAAGGTCCCTGCAGTATCAACCATATCATCAATAAGTATGATGTTTTTTCCTTTTACATTTCCTATAAGATTCATAAATTCTATTTCGTTTGCTCTTTTTCTTTCTTTATAACAAATTACTACATCTGTTCCTAAATAACCAGCATAACTTCTCGCCCTTTTTGCTCCTCCCATATCAGGAGAAGAAATGGTTAATTGATCTATATTTAACCCTTTTATGTAATCAATAAATATTCTAGATGCATATAAATGATCTACAGGGATATCAAAAAATCCTTGAATTTGATCTGCATGTAAATCCATAGTCATTACTCTGTTAGCCCCTGAAGCGACCATTAAGTTTGCTATTAATTTTGCAGCAATAGGAGTTCTAGGTTGATCTTTATGATCTTGTCTCGCCCATCCAAAATATGGAATAACAAGTGTAATTTTATGTGCTGAAGCTCTACGTGCAGCATCGCACATCAATAGTAATTCCATTAAATTATCCACTGGAGGAAAAGTAGAACCAATCAAAAATACTTGTGATCCACGAACAGACTGTTCAAAATAAGGAGTATATTCTCCATCACTAAATTCTAAAAATCGTACCTTTCCAAGGAAAGTTCCATAATAATAAGCTATATTTTCCGATAATTTTAAACCACTTCTTGTAGAAAAAAATAGAACCTTTGGACTCATAATTATGTTTTTTTTTTGTACAAAAATACTCTTAAACTTAAAAAAGAAACAACTTTATCATTATGAAACAATACTTAAATTTATTAAAACATGTATTAAAAAACGGGATAAAAAGAAAAGATCGCACTGGAATAGGAACAATAAGTATATTTGGATATCAAATGAAATTTGATTTAGAAAAAGGATTCCCTCTTCTAACTACCAAAAAATTGAATATACGATCAATTATTTATGAATTACTATGGTTTTTAAAAGGAGATACAAATATACAGTATCTAAAAGATAAAAAAGTTAATATTTGGAATGCATGGTCTGATAAGAATGGAGAACTAGGACCTATATATGGATTACAGTGGAGAAAATGGCCTACTTACGATGGACATTCTATTGATCAAATAACAAATCTTATAGAAGAAATAAAATTGAATCCTAATTCTAGACGATTAATAGTTTCTTCTTGGAATGTAGGAATGATTAAAAATATGGCATTACCTCCTTGTCATTTACTATTTCAATTTTATGCTTTTGAAAAAAAATTATCATTACTTTTATATCAAAGAAGTGCTGATATTTTCATAGGACTTCCTTATAATATAGCATCTTACGCTTTACTTCTCACTATGTTATCTCAAGTACTCCATTTAAAAGGAAAGGAACTTATACATACAATAGGGGATGCTCATATTTATAATAATCATATAGAACAAATAAAAATTCAAATGAACAGAATTCCAAAATCACTTCCAAAAGTAATTCTTAATCCTGAGATAAAAAATATTTTTGAATTTTCTTTTGAAGATTTTCAATTGAAAAACTATAAACCTTATCCTCATATTAAGGGTAATGTGGCTATTTGATTGAATTTATTTTCATTTTACTTTCTTTCTAGTAACCAACTTTTAAAAATATTAAAATTATTGGATAATGATGTTTTTTTTATTTTATGTTTCGTTTCTAAAAAAAGTTTCAATTTATTAGGAATAATAATTTTTTTTCGTAAAAAAGGTGGTATATGATCTGCAAATTTAATAGGATGAGCAGTTTCTAAAAATATAGCTGTTTTGGACGAATTATTTTTAGTTTCTTGTAGATATTGTGTTAATCCTAAATAACCGATAGCTCCATGAGGATCAAGAATATATTTATATTTTTTCCATACCGTTTTTATAATAGATAATGTTTCTTCATCTGTAAATTGATAAGAACATAGTTTTTTTCTTAATTGATACATATTTTTTTTATATAAGAAACTCCATATTCTAGAAAAATTGCTTGGATTAGCTATATCCATAGCATTTGATATAGTTTTTTTTACTGAATAAGGATGATATTTTTCAGATTTTAAAAATCTAGGGATAGTATCATTAATATTTGTGGAAGCAATAAAAAATTTTATTGGTAATCCCATTTTTTCAGCCATCATTCCTGCACAAATATTACCAAAATTTCCACTAGGAACTGAAAAAATTAATTCTATAGGATTTTCTATTTTTATTTGTCTATAAGCTAAAAAATAATAAAACATTTGTGGAAGCCATCTGGATATATTAATAGAGTTAGCAGTAGTTAATATGTATTTTTTTTGGATTTCCTTATCGAGGAAAGCTTTTTTAACCATATTTTGACAATCATCAAAATTTCCATGAATTTCTAAAGCTAATATGTTGTCTCCTAGAGAAGTAATTTGTTTTTTTTGCAAACAGCTTATTCCATTATATGGATATAAAATTATAACTTCTATTCCTGTTTTTTTATGAAATCCTTTAGCTACCGCTCCTCCAGTATCTCCTGAAGTCGCTACTAAAACGGTTACATTTTTTTCTTTTTTTCTTGAAAAAAAACTTAAACATTCTGCCATAAATTGAGCTCCTAGATCTTTAAAAGCTAAAGTAGGGCCATGGAAAAGTTCTAATACATGAATATGATCATGAATTTTTTTCAATGGAAAAGAAAAATTTAAAGTATTATGAATAATGCGATAAATGACTTCCTCTGGAATAGATTTACCAATATAAGGACTTATAATCGACATAGCAATTGTATCAATATCATAACTTTTAAGTTTATGAATAAATTTTGTATCTAATTTTGGAATAGATACCGGAATATATAAACTACCATCTGGAGATAACCCTTTTAATACAGCATCTTCAAAAGATATTAGATTTTTATAACGATTTTCTAAACTATGATACAACATATTTATTTTATTTAAATAATTTTAGACCACTTAACTCCTTTTCTATTAATAGGAGAAGTGTAAGTTTTATAGTCTACTTTTAGTGGAGAATAAACGAGATTCATTACTTCAGTGACTTTTTTAGCTGTATGATTTCCTTTACTCAACATAAAAACAGAAGGGCCTGAACCAGATATTCCTCCTCCTAAAGCTCCTATTTCTTTACATTTTATTTTTAATTCATAAAATGATGGAATAAGCATAGCTCGGATAGGTTCCACAATAACATCTTCTAGTGACCTACTTATCAATCCATAATCTTCTTGATATAGTCCTGCTACTAATGCTCCTATATTTCCCCATTGTCGGATAGCATCGGTCATTAATATCTTTTGTTTTAATATTTCTCTTGCATCTGATGTTCTTATTTCAATTTGTGGATGGATTATACTAATCCATAATTCATTAGGTACATTTAATCTAGTAATATCTAAAGGCTTATAACTTCTTACCAAAGTTAATCCTCCCATAATAGCAGGAGCAACATTATCGGCATGGGCGGTTCCACTTGCTACACGTTCTCCTTCCATGGCAAAACGTATTAGTTGTCTAGTGTTAAAAGGGTTTCCTAGAAGAATATTAGCTCCAAAAACGACTCCAGCTGCACTAGCGGCACTAGATCCTATTCCACTTCCAGGATGAATGTTTTTTATTAATTCTATTTCAAATCCTATTTCTTTTTTTCTTTCAAATCTTTCAAATTTTTGTTTTTGTTGATACTTACTTAATAAAAATTGTAAAGCGACAAAAGCTACATTTTTTTTTGGATCATTAGGCAATGAAGCCCCATCAATTCTATTGATTCTTATTCCTGGATTATTTGATTTATATAGAAAAATTTCGTCTTTTGGAAAATCTAAAGCTAATCCAATTACATCGAACCCACAAGCTAGATTAGCCACAGTAGCTGGTGCAAAAATCTTTATCCCCTTCATGTTCATGATTTTTATTTAGTAGCTTTAATAATATCTGAAAAAACTCCAGATGCAGTAACCTCTGCTCCAGCTCCCGCTCCTTTGATAATAAGAGGTTGTTCAGAGTAACGATATGTATTATATAAAACCATATTATCTTTTCCTTCTAAATGAAAAAACGGATGGTTTTCTTTAATAGATTCTAATCCCACAGAAGCTTCTCCATTTTCATAACGTGCAATAAAACGTAACCGTTTTTTTTCTTTTTCTGCTTCATCTCTTATTTGAAAAAAATAATCTCTATATTCATCTAATTTTTTATAAAAATTATTTATAGAAGTGGCTTTCGAACAAGTTTCAGGAAGAAAGGATTTATGACGAATATCACTTAGTTCTAATGGAGCTCCACATTCTCTTGCTAAAATAAGTATTTTTCGCATGACGTCTAATCCACTTAAGTCAATACAAGGATTAGGCTCTGTATATCCTTTTGATTGAGCTTCTTGTACTACTTCTAAAAAGGATTTTTTTCCTATAAAATGATTGAATATAAAATTTAAACTACCTGATAATACTGCTTCTATTTTATTGATTTTATCCCCACTGTTGATGAGATCATTTAATGTACTAATAACTGGGAGACTAGCTCCTACATTTGTCTCAAATAAAAAAGGAGCTTTAAAATGTCTAGAAAGTATTTTCAATCTTTTATAATGTTCATAATTAGATGAGCAAGCTATTTTATTGCAAGTGATAACACCAATCCCATTTTTTAAAAATTTATCATAAGTCATAGCCATTTCTTCACTAGCCGTATTATCAACGAACAAGCTATTTCGGAGATTAAATTTCCACACTTCTCCCATAAAAGAATATATGTTCATTTTTTTTCCTTCTTGTTTCAGAAGTTTATTCCAATGAATTAAATGGATTCCATGATTATTAAAATACATTTTTTTACTATTAGCTAATCCTATAATTCTAACTTGAAGTTTTAATTCTTCCAATAAGTAATTTTTTTGTTGATCTATTTGTTCTAATAATTTACTTCCCACTTTTCCAACTCCACAAATAAAAAGATTGATTTGTTTTGGTGGACTTTCAAAAAAAGCTTCATGTAAAGTATTTAATGCTTTTTTAAAATCAATTTTTCTAATAACGGCTGATATATTTTTTTCAGTAGAACCTTGTGCTATAGCCCTAACATTAATACTATTTCTTCCCAAAGAAGAGAACATTTTACCACTAGTTCCATGTAAATTTTTCATATTATCTCCTACTACTGCGATAATACAAAGATCTTTTTCTATTCTTAATGGATCAATACGTTTTTGATGTATTTCTTGGGAAAATTCACTATCTATGATTACTTTTGCTTTTGTAACATCCCTTTCATGAATACCTGTAGTAATTGAATGCTCTGAAGAACTTTGAGTGATAAATATAACATTGATTCTTTCACGTGATAAAGCTTCGAATAATCGTTTAGAATATCCAGGAACTCCTACCATTCCACTTCCTTCAAGAGTGAGTAAAGCCATATTCTGAATTCCAGATATTCCGGTTACAGGTTGATTAATATTAGTATTTTTACTAATATAAATTAAGGTACCAGGATCTATGGGAGAAAAAGTATTTTTAATTTGTATAGGAATATTTTTTTTCATAGCAGGTTGTATCGTAGGGGGGTAAATTACTTTTGCTCCGAAATGTGATAATTCCATTGCTTCTTCATAAGAAATTTCCTTAATAGGAAAAGCTTGATTCACAATTTTTGGATTAGCTGTCATCATTCCGCTAACATCTGTCCATATTTCCAATAAATTTGCGGATAAAGCTGCAGCTAATATCGATGCAGTATAATCAGATCCTCCTCTTCCAAGAGTAGTTGTTTCATTTTCTAAAGTAGAACCTATAAAACCTGGTAAAACAATATATTCATATGTTTTTTCTCTAAAAAATTGAATAATATGATGATTACTTGTAATAAAGTCTACTTGTGCACATCCAAACTGAGAATTGGTCATGATTAAATCTCTACTGTCTTTACAAATTGCGTTTAAACCAGATTGTTTTAATTTTTCTGCAATGAGAAAAGAAGAACTTAATTCTCCAAAGCTCATGATTTTGTCTAGAGAACGTTTAGAAAGTTCTTCTACTTGAAAAATTCCATCACATAAGCTTTCTAAATCATTTATATTTTTTTTAATCCAACTAATTAAATGACTTTGATCAGTAATTGGAAATAATTCTCTGATGATATTCAAATGACGAATTTCTATTTCTTCTAATATATTTTTATAAATATTTTTTCTTTCAGAAGCTAGTTCCCCACATTGTATTAATTGATCCGTAACATTTCCTAATGCAGATACGACAATAGCATACCTTCCTTTTGGTTTTTGTTTCAATAAAGAACAAATACGTTTAATGGCGTCAGAATGAGCTACGGAACTTCCTCCAAATTTTAAAACTTGCATTTTTTAATTATTTTTTAAAACATTAAAACAATTTTTCCATTATATAAAAAAGATGATTACAAAAATAATGATTAATTTATGGAGACGTGTTTTTATATATGAATTTTTATCATTTTAAAATCATGTATTATAAATAATATAATATTTCATAACTTTAAACTTATAAAACTTTTATTGTTATACAATACCATGATGTTTATGAATAATAAAAATAACTTAATATGCATTTAACTTCTTATGAAAAGGAAAAAATTCTTCTATATATGGCTGGAGAATTAGCAAAGAAACGTTTGAAAAGAGGATTAAGATTAAATTATCCTGAATCTGTAGCTTTAATTACTCATTATGTCATGGAAGGAGCACGTGATGGAAAAACAGTAAAAGAACTTATGATAGAAGCAGGTAATATACTTAATAATGAACAAGTTATGGATGGAGTATATGAATTAATTCATCACGTTCAAATAGAAGCTACTTTTCCAGATGGAACAAAATTAGTAACGATACACAATCCCATTAAGAAAAATAAAAAAGAAGATTCTAATATAATTCCAGGACAATATGACCTCTTAGAAGAAGATATTGTTTTATTACCTGGTAGATCTCGTATAGAAAGAATAGTATCTAATACTGGAAGTCGTCCTATTCAAGTGGGATCCCATTTTCATTTTTATGAAACCAATCTATCTCTTCTTTTTGAAAGAGAAGGAACTAAAGGATATAGGTTAGATATCCCTTCAGGTAGGTCTATTCGTTTTGAACCTGGAGAAACGAAAGAAATTATATTAGTAGAGATAGGAGGAAGTAAAAAGATTTATGGGTTTTCAGGAAAAGGAAATACAAATAAGATATGAAAAAAATAAATAGAGAGTCTTATGCAAGTATGTATGGGCCCACCAAAGGAGATAGAATTCGTCTGGGAGATACCTCATTATGGATTGAAATTGAAAAAGATTATACTATTTATGGAGATGAATGTGTTTTTGGAGGAGGAAAAGTTATTAGAGATGGAATGGGACAACATCCATTGGCTACAAATAATGAAGGAGTTCTAGATTTAGTATTAACTAACGCTATTATTGTTGATCATTGGGGAATTGTAAAAGCAGATATTGGAATTAAAAATGGAATTATTGTTGGAATAGGAAAATCAGGAAATCCATATTTTATGGATGGAGTAACATCCAATATGTATATTGGAGCTGGAACAGAAGTTATTTCTTCCGAAAATAAAATTGTAACATCTGGAAGTATAGATAGTCATGTTCATTACATATGTCCACAATTATTTGAAGTAGCATTGGAAAATGGAACCACTACTATTATTGGTGGAGGATCGGGTCCAGCTACTGGAACAATAGCTACAAATTGCACTTCAGGAGTATGGAATATTCAGAGAATGTTAAAAAGTACAGATCATTTTCCTATTAACTTAATTTTTCTTGCAAATGGTAATAGTTCTAATCCTAAAGCGATAATTGAACAAATAGAAGCTGGAGCTGGTGGACTAAAAATACATGAAGATTGGGGAAGTACCCCTTATGTGATAGACCAATGTTTAAATATTTCTGAAAAGTTAGATGTACAAGTTAATATACATACAGATTCACTCAATGAATCAGGTTATGTAGAAGATACTTTAAAAATATTCAAAGGACGTACTATTCACACTTATCATACAGAAGGAGCTGGTGGGGGACATGCTCCTGATTTACTAAAAGTAATTTCATTTTCTAATGTTTTGCCATCATCTACAAGTCCTACTATGCCTTATACTTGTAACACAATAGATGAACATCTAGATATGTTAATGATTTGCCACCACCTAGATTCTAATCTTCCGGAAGATAAGGCTTTTGCTAAATCACGTATTCGATCTGAAACTATTAGTGCAGAAGGAATTTTACATGATATAGGAGCTATTAGTATGACTAGTTCAGATTCCCAAGCTATGGGACGTATAGGAGAGATAGTGAAACGAACATGGCAAACAGCTGATAAAATGAAAAAACAAAGAGGATCTCTTCATGAAGAAAAAAGTGAAAAAAATGATAATTTTAGAGTGAAAAGATATATTTCTAAATATACGATTAATCCTGCCATTACCCATGGTATATCAGAATATGTTGGATCTATTCATATTGGAAAAATGGCAGATTTAGTATTATGGACCCCCTCTTTTTTTGGAGTAAAACCAGAAATTGTCATTAAAAGTGGAATGATTGTATATGCAGGAATGGGGGATCCTAATGCTACTATTCCTACGCCACAACCATTCATGTATCGTAAAATGTTTGGTTTTTTTGAACCAAAATTAAGCAGTATTTTTGTTTCTATACATGCTATTAATCATAGTTTTTTTGAAAAAAATGAAATAAAAAAACAAATTAAAATCATAAAAGGATGTCGATTTTTATCTAAAAAAAATATGATATTAAATGGAGAAACTCCAAATTTAGAAGTAGATCCAAAAAATTATAATGTTTATATAAATGGAGAGAAAATAAGATCTAAACCTTCTAATGTCTTACCGCTTTCTCAAAGATATTTTTTATTCTAATTAATAAATAAAATATACCCAGGGCGGGAGTCGAACCCGCATGATATAAATAAAATCATTGGATTTTGAGTCCAACGCGTATACCTATTTCGCCACCTGGGTTTCATGAAATAAAAGATAATTTTTTTATTTTTATCTTTAATTGTTTCAAAAACATGATACTATCATGATCTTGATTTTCTGTATACAAATATATGATTCTTTTAATATTGGATTGATAAATTAATTTACAACATCCTTTACAAGGAAAATGTGTAACGTATATAGTAGATCCTTTACAAGATAAAAAAGAAGAAGCTGTTTTTAATATAGCATTTTCTTCTGCATGTATTACATCCCATTTTGTTTTTCCATTTTCATCTTCACATGTTTGATCAAATCCATTTGGAGTTCGGTTATATCCATTAGATATAATTCTATTATTTTTAACTATGATAGCTCCTACTTGTTTTTTTTTACAAAAAGATAATTTTGATAATTCTATAGCTATTTTCATATAAATTGTATCTATCATAGAATATATATAAACATAAAAATGAAAAAAATATATAGTACAAAAAATAAAGAAATTAAAAATTTAATAAGAATTTGTAAAAAAAAAATTCCAATAATGGATTTATTGTTGAAGGAATAAAAGAATTTAAAATGGCTATAAAAGGAAATTTTTCTCCAAAAAAAATTTTCATATGTGAAAAAATATTTTATGAATATAATATAATTCAATCATTTCGTCCTATCACTTATTTTATTAATAAAAAGATATTTAATAAATTAGCATATAGAGATAACTCAGGCGGAATTATAGCTTGTTTTATTGAAAATACTTTAACTAAATTAGAAGATATAAAAATAACTAACAATTTTTTTATCATTATATTAGATGGAGTAGAAAAACCGGGAAATATAGGATCTATGTTAAGAACTGCTGAATCGGTTAATATTTCATTCATTATATTATGTAATATAAAAACTTATATTTATAATTCTAATGTTATCAGATGTAGTTTAGGAAGTGTATTTACAATAAAAATTTTTATAGAAAAAATAGAATCTGTTATTTATTGGTTGAAAAAAAACAAAATAAAAATTGTAGTAACAGGATTTCATAAACATGGAAAAGCAATAAATTTATACCAAACTAAATTAAACTATTCCAAGTTAGCTATTATTTTTGGATCTGAAAATAAAGGAATTTCTAATGTATGGTTAAACATAGCTAATAAAATTATAACTATTCCTATGTTTGGAAATATAGATTCATTAAATGTGAGTAACGCTATGTCTATCATAATATATGAGATTTTTAGACAAAGAAATTATATTATATAATACTATTTTCTTGCTCATATACGTAGTCTATTTTCATATCTTTTCTTTTATAAGATTCTACAGATAATCGATCGCAATAATCATTAATATAATGATTACTATGTCCTTTTATCCATTGAAACATAATAATAAAGTGTTGATGAAAAATATCTAAAAATCTTTTCCATAAGTCTACATTTTTTTTTTTATAAAAATTATTTTTTTTCCATTTTTGAATCCAGTTATTTTGAATAGTATTCACTATATATTTAGAATCGGTAAAAACAACAATATTATGATTATTTTTTTTTGTTATTTTTTTTGATTCTTCTAAACCTATTATAACTGCTAATAATTCCATTCTATTATTCGTCGTGTAACGAAACCCTTCAGATATAATATTTTTATTATAGTAATTTCCGAAAAGCATTTCTATGAAAACTCCGTATCCTCCGGGACCAGGATTTCCTTTGGAAGAACCATCGGTATAAATATGAATTCTTTTATTCACGAATAATTCATCTATTTTTTATTTTTTCACGATCAAATTTTTCTAATTGATATTTGATTAAATGAAAACATTTTTCTTTTAAATAATTTTTATCTTTTAAGGACAAATCTGTTGTTGGGATAGAATGGTGTTGTTTTATTCTTATTTTACCTGGTCCACCTTTTAAAATGGAATAACTAGGAAATTTTTTTTTAATATCAGCTATAGTAAAAGGAATAATGGGTATTTTTTTTATTATAGCTATAAAAAAAGCTCCACTTTTAAAATGATCTAAAAAAACAGACGATTTAGGAACTCCTCCTTCTGGAAAAATACAAACACTATTTCCAGAATCTACTTTATCCTGTATTTTTTTAAATACTTGTATACAACTAGACAAATTTTTTCTATCAAGAAGAATGTTACTGTGTTTGTAAACAAATCCAAAAAATGGAAGTTTAGCTAACTCTGCTTTTCCTACGAAAACTAGAGGATGATTTCTCATTAAAGAGTAAATTAACATAATATCCATAATAGAAGTATGATTACTGATAATGACGTATTGTTTTTTTTTATCCAATATTTCTTTGTCTTTTTCTAGAACATACCAAAAACCCATAAGAAAAAGATTACATCTTGCCCACATTTGATGAAACCAATATGCGATAGGATAATATTTTTCTTTAAAAAGAAATGGGATAGATATTCCTGCCCAAAAAGGAATTAAAAATATATTAATGATAAAAAACCATACACGCCATAATAATGTGAATGATATTTGTATAATTTTCATTTAACAATATTAAATAATTTATCCAAAAAAATCATACGTATATTCAATATAATTAATTATTCTTTTGAAAAAAAATCTGATATTTATGTATTAATTATGTACACATTAGGAGAGTTTGTTTTAAGAAATAAAGATCATTTTTCGTATTCAATAGAAGCATTGTTACGATTGTTTAGTTCTATTAAGTTAGCTTCTAAAGCTATTCATAAAGAAGTTAATAAGGCTGGTTTAACAGAAAAAATTATAGGAAGTACTGGAATCACTAATATTCATGGAGAAAATCAACAGAAATTGGATGATTTTTCTCATAAAGCTTTCATAGAATCTTTTAAAAGTAGAAATGTTGTTTGTGGAATTGCTTCAGAAGAAAGCAAAGATTTCATAGTTATAAAAAAAGGAATAAAAGAGAATCCTTATCAATATATTGTTTTAATAGATCCATTGGATGGATCTTCTAATATCGATGTAAATGTATCTATAGGAACAATATTTTCCGTATACATGAGAAAATCTTCTATTCAAATGGATTTAACAATTGAAGATTTTTTGCAAAAAGGGAACCAACAAATTCTGGCAGGCTATATTATTTATGGATCTTCTACTATATTAGTATATAGTACAGGAAATGGCGTTCATGGTTTTACTCTAGATCCTTCAATAGGAACATTTTATTTATCTCATTTTAATCTTCATTTTCCTAAAGAAGAAAAAATTTATTCTATTAATGAAGGAAATTATGCTAAATTTCCTGAAGGAATTAAAAAATTTATAAGATATTGTCAAGAAAAAAAAGAAAACAGGCCTTATTCAGCAAGATATATAGGTTCTTTAGTTGGAGATTTTCATAGAAATTTGATACAAGGTGGTATATATATTTATCCTAAAACTGATTCTTCTCCAGAGGGAAAATTAAGATTGCTTTATGAATGTAATCCTATGGCTTTTTTAGCAGAACAAGCTGGAGGAAAGGCTTCTAATGGTAAAAAACGTATTCTAGATATAGAACCAAGTAGATTGCATCAAAGAACTCCATTTTTTTGTGGTCCTGTAAAAATGGTATCCCAGTTGGAAAAGTTTATGGAAAATTGTAAATAAATTTTATTATTATTATGAACAAAAAAAAAATTGTAGAAAAAATCATAAAGAATGGAGAATATTTATTTATAGATCCTATTACTTCTATTTTTAGTAAAGTAAATTCTGAACAAAATTCATCTATTCACTTAATTGGAACTTTGGTAAAAAAAAAATATTTAAAAAATCAGTTCATAGGAATAAAATAAAACGATTATTAAGGGCTTCTTTTTTTTTAAATAAATTTATTTTGTATGAAAAAAGTAAAAATTATTATATAATTCTTATTTATAACTCTCACTTTTTTCCAAAATTTATAAATATAGATATTTCTATTAAAAAAATATTTAATAAAATAAAAGATAATTATGATTGAAATAATTGTACGGCATTTGCTCCAAAAATTTTAACCGCGAAAGCTAATAAAACGATTCCAAATATTTTTTTTAATATATCTAATCCATTGGATCCTATTTTTTCAGCTATGAAATCACATTTATCTATAACAAAATAAACAACGATCATATTTAATATTAAAGAAAGAAGGATAATATTTACATCATAAGTTGTTCTTAATGAAATTAAAGTAGTTAGAGATCCAGGTCCAGCTATAAGAGGAAAAGCTATTGGAACAATAGAAGTTTGAGCATTTTCCGTTACTTTATGAATATCTATTCCTAATATCATTTCTAGACCAATAAGAAATAATACTACGGATCCTGCTACCGAAAAAGAGTGAACATCTACTCCAATAATTTTTAGCATAGGTTGTCCTAAAAATAGAAAAGATAAAAATATTATAAGAGAAGACATTATAACTTTTTTAGTGTCTATAATGTTTCCTTTCGATTTAAAACCCATAATAATGGGAGCATTTCCCAATATATCTATAATGCTAAAAAGTATCATAAAACAACTAATTAATGAATTTATCCATTCCATATTTAAATTTTATTTTCAATTAATTTGATAAAAATGCAATAATAATAAATAGCACATACAAATTAAATAAAAATATCATCAGTATCATTAATTTTATTTGTAAAAAAATTTCTTTTATAGGAATTAAATTGTTGATTAGTATTCAAAAGTTAAAGAAGATTAGTATATGCTTTCCATCCTGCATTTCTATATTTTTCTGCTTCTATTTTTGGATTATTGGATTGGTAAATGGCTTTTCCTACAATTATAAAATCACTTCCATTTTTTTCGAAAGCTTTAATAGGATGGATATAATTATTTCCAAAATAATTTTTTTTATAGTTATAAAAATGAATTCCAGGAGTAAATAGTAATAATCGATCATCCACTTTTCTTTGTGCTACAGTCCCGATAACTTTTGGATTTTTTAGAGAAATATTCAATGCTTTTCTTATATAATTATCATCAGATAATCTTCCAAAAGAAGACATTTCCGATATTGTAATTAAACCCATTTTGGATGGTATGTTTAAATTTTTTATACTAGAACTTCCTGCAAGTAGGTGAACCGTTATAATATCTGCCCAAGAAGCAATTTTATGTACTCCATAATGGAGTTGAAGATAATTAGTCATCCCTACATCACATAATTTTTTATCTTCAAACAATAAGAATTTTTTTTCTATGGAAATATTTTTAAGATAATTTATAAATGAAAGGGAAAAATCATCAATAATATCCACATGAATTTTTAATCCACAAATTCTATCTCCAATTAAATTTGCTAATTTCAAAATATTTTTAGAACGAACTAAATCAGCAGAAACTATTAGATTGGTTTTTTTTTTTAAAGTAATATCAATAAGCTTTTTTGCTATGGGATGAGAAATTATTTCTTTTTTTTCTTCATAAGAAAGACGTTTATTTTGAATATTTTTTTTATTTCTTTTTCTAAAAAAAAATTGAATCATATGTATTTCTTTTTTATTTAAAAAATGTTTTTTTTCTAACATTTTTAAAACTTCTCCTATTCGAAATAAAGTTCTAATCTTATATCCTCTTTTTTTTATATTTTCTATTCCTCCTTGTTCTCTATCAAGAATAGATATAATATCTTTTATGATTAATCCTTCTTTTTCAATATCTATTACAGTTCTTAATAAACTATCTCCACTTGTAATGACATCTTCTATTAGAAGACAATTTTGTCCTTTTTTATAAATTCCTTCGATCATTCTTTTGGTTCCATACCCTTTATTTTCTTTTCTTTTAATAATGAGTGGGATATTGGATCTTAAAGATAAAGTTGTAGCTATAGGCAAAGCTGCGTATGGAACTCCACAAATTAGTTCAAAATTAGAAGAAGGAACTTCATGTAGAATTAAATCGGATAATTTTATTAATAAGTCTGGTCTTGAAGCTATAGGACGAAAATCTATATATAGAGTAGAATTCATTCCGCTTTTCAAAGTAAAATTTCCAAATTTTATGATCCCTAGATTATAAATTTTTAAAAAAAACTGTTCTTTTTCTTCCATACATAAAAAAACTGTTTTGGTAAAGTTAAAAATTTTGAATATTATTACAATTGATGAAACAAATAGATTTGAGTGTTAGCATAAATAAAATTAAACTTTCATCATGTATCATGAATGCTTCAGGAGTACTTTGTTCTACGGATAAAGAATTATCCAATCTTTTGGATAGTTTTTCTGGAGCAGTTGTCACAAAAAGTTGCACAAGAAAACCGAGAAAAGGAAATTTTGAACCAAGATATTTTGAATGGAACATGGGAAGTATAAATTCTATGGGATTACCCAATCTTGGAATAGATTTTTATTTAAATTTTTTAGAAAAAAAAGAAACAAAAAAACCTATTTTTCTTTCTATATCTGGATTATCTGCAGAAGAAAATTATTTTTTAATTAAAAAAGCTAATCATTATTCAAAAATTACAGCTTTGGAATTAAATTTATCTTGTCCTAATCTTATTGAGGAAGAAGATCTTATAAGTTATAATTTTTCCAGAATTTCTTATTTATTAGAAAACATATTTAAGTTTAATAAAAAGCCTTTAGGAATTAAACTTCCTCCTTATTTTGAGGATTTGTCTATTCAAAAAATGGCTCTTATTTTAAATCAGTTTCCAATTGATTTTGTTACTTGCATTAATAGTTTACCTAATGGAATGGTTGTGGATACAAAAACGGAATCAGTTGTTATACAACCAAAAAAAGGATTTGGAGGAATAGGAGGATCCATTATAAAACCATTTGCTTTAGCTAATATTCGTAAATTTTATACTTATCTTCGTAAAGATATCTCTATAATAGGATGTGGGGGAATTTCTACTGGAAAAGATATTTTTGAACATATATTATGTGGAGCTTCAGCTGTTCAAATTGGAACACAGTTGATGAAAGAAGGGGTTTTCGTATTTGAAAGATTAGAAAAAGAATTTTCTTTCTTTTTGAGAAAAAAAAATTATTCATCAATAGATAGTTTTAAAGGAAATTTAAAAAATTTTCAATAAGATTTAGAAAAAACGACTCTTTGTAAAGAAGTATTTCCAGAATAAATGCATTTTCCTTTTTCTTTTTTATAAGGAAAAGGGATACAACGTATAGTAGCTTCTGTTTCTTCTTGAATTTTTTTTCCTGTATTTTTTGTTCCATCCCAATGAGCAAAAACAAAACCTTCCAAATTTTTTATTTTTCTTTTAAAATCATCGTAATTATCTGATTTTAAAATCATTTTTTCAGTTCTTCTAAAAGCTTTTTGATAAATGTTTTTCTGTATATCTTCAAGTAATTTAAAAATCAAATCTTTTAAATGAATCCAGGATATATATGTTTTTTCATATGTATCTCTTCTGAATATTTCCACTTTTTCATTTTTGATTTCATTTGGACCTATACTAATTCGTATAGGAATCCCTTTCATTTCATATTCATGATATTTCCATCCAGGAGTGTATACAACTCGATTATCATATTTAACTCGTACCCCTTCTTTTTCTAAGATATTTAAAATTTTTTCTGCTATCTTGTTAATGTCGTTTTTATTATTTTTTTGATATATGGGGATAATCACAATTTGTATAGGAGCTATTTTCGGAGGAAGAATTAAACCTTTATCATCTGAATGAGACATAATTAATCCACCTATTAATCTAGTAGATATTCCCCAAGAAGTTCCCCATGCATATTCTTTTTCTCCATTATAATTAGTAAATTGCACTCCAAAAGCTTTTGAAAAATTTTGTCCTAAAAAATGGGAAGTCCCAATTTGTAAAGCTTTTCCGTCTTGCATAAGTGCTTCTATACAATATGTTATGTCTGAACCAGAAAACTTATCCATATATGGTTTTACTCCTTGTAATACTGGAATAGCCATAATTTTTTCAGAGAAATATGTATAAATATTTAGTATTTTTTTAGCTTCTTCTATGGCTTCTGTTTCCGTTGAATGAGCCGTATGTCCTTCTTGCCACAAAAATTCAGTAGTTCTTAGAAAGAAACGAGTTCGCATTTCCCATCTTAATGCATTTCCCCATTGATTTAACAGAATAGGTAAGTCTCTATAAGATTGAATCCAACGTTTATAAGTTTTCCATATAATACTTTCAGAAGTAGGTCTAATTACTAATTCTTCTTGTAATTTAGATTTTGAATCAATAATCAATTTTTCCATATATTTACTTAAATTAGAATGTGTAACAATCGCACATCCTTCAGAAAATATTTCACTATGTTCTTTCTCTTTTAAAAAGAGAGATTTAGGAATTAGTAAAGGAAAATAAACGTTTTTATGTCCTGTTTTTTTTAGCATTTGGTCTAATTCTTGTTTAATTCTTTCCCAAAGGGAATATCCATATGGTTTTATAATCATAAAACCGCGTATTCCAGAAAATTCTGCTAATCCAGATTTAACGACTATTTCATTATACCATTTTGAATAATTTTCACTACGTTTAGTTAATTGATTCATATACAATATGATAAGAAAAAAATAAATTACAAATAAAGATAGATAAATTATTTTTATTAATACATTTAATTCTAAATTAGTCCTTTGTTAAATTAATTTAATTAATATGTTTCATGGCACATCCTAAAAGAAGACAATCTAAATCTAGAAGAGACAAAAGAAGAACTCATCTAAAAATAAAAGAACCTTTATTGATGAAATGTGTTTTAACAAAAAGAGAACATTTATATCATCATGCTTATTGGTATGAAAAAAAACTTTATTATAGAGGAAAAATTGTATATAGTAGTAGTAAAGAAAAATAAAAATTCTTATTTTATAAATAGTTAGTTATGGATTTAAAACAAATTAAATCACTTATCCAATTTATTTCGGAGTCTAACATTAGTGAAATAAGAATTAAAATAGGGGAAACTAAAATTCATATAAAGAAAAAAAATAGAATATTTAGAAAAAATAATTCATGGAATCCTATTTATCCTAAAATATCTTCGACTATTCCTCCTTATGATAGATTTACAAAAATAGAAAAAGAAAATAAATATATCACTATAAAATCTCCTATGATAGGAACATTTTATCGAAGAACTCATCCAGATCAAGAACCTTTGGTCAAAGTAGGAGATAAGATAAAAATAGGAACAAAAGTTGGAGTAATAGAAGCTATGAAATTATTTAATGATATTGAATCTGAAGTTAATGGAAAATTAATTAAAATTCTTGTGGAAGATGCTACTCCAGTGGATTATGATCAACCTTTATTTCTTTTAGATTCTAATATCTAATAGTTAAATTTGTCTAACTATTAAATTTCTTATGTTTAAAAAAATATTAATAGCTAATCGTGGAGAAATTGCTTTAAGAATTATACGAACAGCTAAAGAAATGGGAATAAAAACCGTTGCTGTTTATTCAACGGCCGATAAATATAGTCTTCATGTTTCTTTTGCAGATGAAGCTGTATGTATTGGCCCTCCTCCTTCTTACCAATCTTATTTAAATATTCCAAATTTAATTTCAGCTGCTGAAATTACAAATGCAGATGCTATTCATCCTGGATACGGTTTTTTGTCTGAAAATGCATATTTTTCGTCTATGTGCAAAAAACATGGAATAAAATTTATAGGAGCTAATCCTAATCATATGATTCAAATAGGAAATAAAATATCCGCAAAAAAAACCATGGAAAAAGCTGGAATTTCTTGTTTACCAGGATCTGATTGTTTTTCTGAATCCTCTTATCAGGAAATAGAATATATTGCAGATAAAATAGGATATCCTATTATTATAAAAGCTGTTTCTGGAGGGGGAGGAAAAGGAATTCGGTCTGTTTTTAATAAAAATCGTTTAAAGAAATCTTTGGAGGAAGCGAAAAAAGAATCTTGGACTTGTTTTGGAACAAAAGATATGTATATAGAAAAATTAATTGTAAATCCAAGACATATAGAAATTCAAATTCTAGGAGATCAATATGGAAAAGCTTGTCATTTATCCGAAAGAGATTGTTCTATTCAAAGGAGAAATCAAAAATTAGTAGAAGAAGCTCCTTCTCCATTTATTACTCAATCTATTAGAAAAAAAATGGGAGAAGAAGCAATAAAAGCATCGGAATTTATTCATTATGAAGGAGTTGGTACAATAGAATTTCTTGTAGATACAAACAAAAATTTTTATTTCATGGAAATGAATCCAAGAATACAAGTAGAACATCCTATTACTGAAGAAATAACAGGATTGGATTTGATTCAAGAACAAATATTTCTGGCTTATGGAAAAGAACTTTCTATAAAAAAAAATTTTTATCCAAAAATGTATTCAATAGAATGCAGAATTAATGCAGAAGAACCATATAAAAATTTTATTCCTGCACCTGGAAAAATTACTCAAATGCATTTACCAGGTGGAAAAGGAGTACGTGTAGATACACATATTTATGCAGGATATTTTATTACACATTATTATGACTCCATGATTGCTAAAATTATTACTACAGCAAAAACAAGAAAAGAAAGTATTGAAAAAATGCGTCGTTCTTTAGAAGAATTTGTTATAGAAGGCGTCCATACGACTATTCCCTTTCATAGAAAGCTTATGAAAAATGATGATTTTATGAAAGGAAATTATAATACTAATTTTTTAGATCAAATAAGTTTAAATTTTTTTCTATCGGAGGATTGATATATTTTTATTTTTTTCTTCTATTTTTAGAAAATTAATCATTTTTTGAATGTTTCCATTCATAAATCCTGTAAGATCATAAAAAGATTTTTGAATCCTATGATCTGTTATTCTACTTTTTGGATAGTTATAGGTCCGTATTTTTACGGAACGGTCTCCTGTAGAAATTAAAGATTTTCTTTGTATAGATATTTTTTTTAATCTTTTTTCTTTTTCATTTTGATAAAGACGTGATCTAAGAACACTTATCGCTTTTTCAAAATTTTTGTGTTGAGAACGTCCTTCTTGACATTCTACTGTAATTTTACTTGGAATATGAGTTATCCGTACTGCAGATTCTGTTTTATTTACGTGTTGTCCTCCAGAACCACTGGATCTGAACGTTTCTTTTTTTATATCAGATAAATTAATATTCACTTCTATTTCCTGTACTTTTGGTAGTACAGCTACTGTTATAGCCGATGTATGTACTCTTCCTTGTGATTCCGATTTTGGTATTCTTTGAACTCTATGTACTCCAGATTCGAATTTTAAATTTCCATAAACACCTTTTTTTCCATTTACATCTAAAATGATTTCTTTGTATCCTTTTATTCCTCCTTTTTGAATATTTATAATTTTGTATTTCCAACCTGATTTTTTAAAATACATAGTATACATTCTTAACATATCTTCTACAAAAAGACATGCTTCATATCCACCAGTTCCAGAACGTAATTCTACGATTGCATTTTTATGATCTTCTTCTAGATTATCTTCTTCTGATTTTTCTTCTTGGTAAAGTAGCTTATAGGCTTTTTTTTCGATAAAATACAGATTTTCCAAAATTTCTTTTTTTTCTATATAGGCTAATTGTTTTAGATCTGAATCTGAATCCTCTATTAAAATGGAATTTGCTTCTTGAAGTAAATTCCATTTTTTTTTATATTTTTCATATAGGAAAACTATTTTTTCTAATTTTAAATATTTTTTCAATAAAATTTTGTATTTTTTTGGATCCGATATAACATCGGATTGTGTTATAGTTTTTGAAATTTCATAAAATTCTTTTTTGAATTTTTCTAATTTTTCAATTAATGAAATTTTTTTCATTTTGTATTTATTATATTCAATTTTTTTATAAAATTTTAATAATAAAAAATTGAACGATCATTTATCGTATTCTATTTATGGATTGAATAAATTCCAAATCTTTTTTGATAGCTTTATTAGCTAAAAATAAAATCCATGTATTGCAAAAACATGATAAAACAATAAAAAGAAATAAAAATTCTTTTATGAATTGTTTATATGAAAAAAAAATAATCAGTATAAAATGAGTACTATTTAAAAAAATATTGATTTTATTCATTAGTATTTGATATTTTCTATTTTTAAAAGAAAAAAAACTTAAAAAAGATAGAATTAAACATAAAATAATAAAAACTATTTTTTTTGAATGAATAAAAATATGAGGATAAAAATATAAAGAAAAAGAATAAATAAAAATAGAGATCAAAGAATATAATGTTTGTTTTCTATATAACATAACATGAAAATTAAATTTTTTTATACAAAATTATTTTTTTTAATTATATCGATCGTTTTTTTATACTAAAAAAGTATATTACTGAGTAATCATAATATATTAATAACCCAATCATTTTATGTTTGATATTACTGAATTAAAAAGTAAAAAACTTTTTGAATTACAGGAGATTGCTCGTTCTTCCGGTTTAAAAAAATGTACACAATTACGAAAAAACGAACTCCTAGAAAAAATCCTTTCTATTTTTAATAATAGAAATTCTTCATTAAAAAAAATAGATAATTCTTTAAAAAAAGGATTTAAAGTGAGAAAAAATAATATAGAATCTGAAAATAATTCATTTTCGGAAAAAAAAAGTATAAATGGTAAAAAAAAATATCAGGTTAAGGATCGTTTAAAAATATCTAAATTTTCAGAAAATTCTGTAAAATATCATAAAAAACATCATCATTTTCCTATTTGGAAAAAAAATGAGAGAATTGATTCTCATGTATCCTCATCTATTATAGAAGGAACAACATCACAAAAAGTTTCTTCTAAAAGATATCGTAACCAATATGAATTTGAAGGTATTATAATTAGCGAAGGAGTTTTAGAGATGATGCCGGAAAATTATGGATTTTTAAGATCTTCTGATT
This sequence comes from Blattabacterium cuenoti, assembly GCF_014251655.1. NCBI lineage: Bacteria > Pseudomonadati > Bacteroidota > Flavobacteriia > Flavobacteriales > Blattabacteriaceae > Blattabacterium > Blattabacterium cuenoti. Next base: position 128,442 of record NZ_CP059225.1, on the reverse strand, counting down.
TTAATTATTTATCATCTCCTGATGATATTTATGTTTCTCAATCTCAAATTAGATTATTTGGAATGAAAACAGGAGATACAATAAGAGGAGAAGTTCGTCCACCTAAAGATGGAGAAAAATATTTTCCTTTAACTAAAATTCTAGAGATTAATGGTAGAACTCCTTCTTTTGTAAGAGGAAGAAATTCTTTTGAACATTTAACTCCATTGTTTCCAAATGAAAAATTTAAGTTAGCAGAAAAAAAAGCAACCCTTTCTACTAGAATAGTGGATCTTTTCACTCCTATAGGAAAAGGACAAAGAGGAATGATTGTGGCTCCTCCAAAAACAGGAAAAACTACTTTACTGAAAGAAATTGCTAACGCTATTGCAGCTAATCATCCTGAAGTATACTTGATTATATTGTTAATCGATGAACGTCCGGAAGAAGTAACAGATATGCAAAGAAATGTCAAAGGAGAAGTTATTGCATCTACTTTTGATGAACCAGCAGATAGACATGTAAAGGTAGCTAATATTGTTTTACAAAAAGCAAAAAGAATGGTAGAATGTTCTCATGATGTAGTTATATTATTAGATTCTATTACACGTTTGGCACGTGCATATAATACTGTTGCTCCTGCATCTGGAAAAGTTTTGTCAGGAGGAGTGGATGCAAATGCATTACATAGACCTAAACGATTTTTTGGAGCTGCTAGAAATATAGAAAAAGGAGGATCTTTATCTATTATCGCTACAGCTATGATTGATACAGGTTCAAAAATGGATGAGGTAATTTTTGAAGAATTTAAAGGAACAGGGAATAAAGAACTTCAATTAGATAGGAGGATTGCTAATAAGCGTATTTATCCAGCTATTGATTTAGTATCTTCTAGTACTAGAAAAGATGATCTTTTATTAGATACAAATACCTTGCAAAGGATGTGGATTTTGCGAAAACATCTTTCTGATATGAATCCCGTGGAAGCTATGGAATTTTTAAGATCTAGAATGTCTAGAACTAAGAATAATGAAGAATTTCTAATATCTATGAATGGATGATAAATTTTTATCAATATTTGATTTTTTGTAGGAAAAACATTATATTTTGTTTTGAAAAAACATCGCGGGATGGAGCAGTTGGTAGCTCGTCGGGCTCATAACCCGAAGGTCATAGGTTCGAGTCCTATTCCCGCTATTTTTTTACTCATAAAAAAAACGATTTTTTCTATTTATTCATGTATTATTTTTTGATATTTTTTTGTTTTTTTATTATTCTCATATGTTTATTCTTACTGAGAAAATTGGAATTATTTTTTAGAAATGAATTTAAAATTCAACAACATGAAATAAAAAAGTTATTCCAATATGGAAAAATAGAAATGGGGAATTCTCTAACAGAATCAAAAAATGGATTAATTCAAAATATAATAGATTTTCAAAACAATATTGATAAAAAAATTGAATTTTATATTGATCAACAAGCTAAGAAACTGTATTTTTTCCATACGGAGCAAGAAAAGTTTGTACAGGTTGTAGAAGGAAAACTTGAAGAAATTCAAGAACATATTCGTGAAAAACTTCAAAAATCTTTAAATTTCCACCTTGGAAAATCATTTGAAATTATCGGAAATCAGTTATCTTTTTTGCAAAAAGGTTTAGGAGAAATGAAAGTTTTATCAAAAGATGTTAGTTCTTTGAAAAGAACTTTAAATCATGTAAAAATATGTGGAAGTTTTAGTGAAATGCAACTTTCAATGCTTTTACAACAAATTTTATCTCCAGAACAATATGCGACTAATGTTATTACTAAATCTAGTACAAATTTTGTAGTAGAATTTGCAATTAAACTTCCAGGACTTGAAGATGGAAATATTATATGGTTACCTATTGATGTTAAATTTCCAAAAGAAACTTATGAAAAAATACAGATTGCTTATCGTGAAGGAGAAAAAAAGAATATAGAAATGGCTATAAAAAATATGGAATCTGTACTTAAAAAAATGTCTAAAGATATTAGAGATAAATATATAGATCCTCCACATACTACTGATTTTGCTATTTTATTCTTGCCTTTTGAAGGAATATATGCTGAAATAGTGAAGAATTCTAGTTTATTAGAAGAATTATTAAGGAAATATAGAACTGTTATAACAGGACCATCAACGTTAGCAGCCGTATTAAATAGTTTACAAATAGGGTTTAGAACCTTAGCTATTCAAAAAAGAAGTTCTGAAGTATGGAAAATATTAGAAACTGTTAAACAGGAATTTTCGAAATTTGGATTTTTGCTTCATCAAGCACAAGATAAATTACAAGGAGCTTCTAAGGATATAGATAAATTATTAGGAGTTCGAACCAATGTCATTGAAAGAAAATTAAAAGATATAGGAAATTATTAGGTTTAGCGGAGAGAAAGGGATTCGAACCCTTGACACTAATTTTGTGAACACGCTTTCCAGACGTGCGCCTTAATCCTCTCGGCCATCTCTCCTAAAAAGTAGAACTATAAGCCGGATTCTGTATATTTATACCTATCATTTATCTAGGATTTAGGTTACCCATAATCTCTATCTGCCTACCCACCGGTATCGATCGAGCCAATTTTCCGGTTTACATGGCATTTCACCACACAGAGTTTACATGATTTCACTACAGTAGTTTAGATTTTTTAATCTAACCCTATACATTCTTTCTGTTGCACTATTCCTCATCTTACGATGGAAGGGCGTTACCCATTGTGTTGCTCTACGGTGTCCGGACTTTCCTCATTTCCAAAAAGAAATGCGATAGGACATTCTACTTTTTTTTTATAATTTAAAATTGGAAAAAATATTTTTTACATCTTCATCTTTTTTCAGTTTTTCAATAAAATTTAATACTTTATTTTTATTTTCATCTGAAATATCTTTGATTTGTTTAGGAATCCGTTTGACTTGGTATTTATGGAGGATATTTAATTTTTCTAAATTGTTTTTCATAGATCCGAAGAATTCAAAATCTGTATATACAGAAATCATATTATTATCTATTATGAAATCTTTAGCTCCAAAATCTATTGTCATAAGTTCGAAATCCTCCATAGAATAGTGAATATCTTTTTTATTTATAAAAAAAAGACCGATTCTTCGAAACAAATGATTTAGTTCTCCATTATGACATAATCTTCCTCCACTTTTATTAAAAAAGGTTCTAATATTGGATGTCGTTCTAATAGTATTGTTCGTCATACATTCTATTATCATACTAATTCCGTAATTTTGTCCTTCTACATTTAAACTTTTATAATGATCTGTTTTTATTTGTAAAGCTTTTTTTATAGCTTTTTCTATAGTATTTTTAGGAACATTAATAGATTTTGCATTCAAAATCGCATTTTTGAATCGGAAATTATTTATTCCTGATTCTTTAACAATTATAGTAATTTCTTTGATGATTTTGGAAAATTTTTTGGATTTTCTAAAATCCTGATTCGATTTTCTATGTTGTATATTTGCCCATTTACTATGTCCTGACATGAAAATTACTTCTTTTTAATTATATTTGTATTGCTTATTTTGTCAACAATTTAGCAAAAAAAACTATTATGGCAAAAATTTGTGAATTGACAGGAAAAAAAGCAATGGTAGGTAATAAAGTTTCTCATGCTAACAATAAAAATAAACGTCGTTTTAATATAAATTTATGTAGAAAACGTTTTTTTATAATAAAAGAAAAAAAATGGATTACTTTAAAAGTTTGCATTTCTACTATTAGACTCATTAATAAGATAGGAATTGAAAATACATTAAAACGTTTTAAATATAAAAAAAAAAGTAAATAATTTGAATTAAATAAAAAAAATGGGAAAAGGAAAAAAAGGAAATAGAATTCAAGTTATATTAGAATGTACTGAACAAAGAAAAAGTGGAGTTTCCGGTTGTTCCAGATATATTACAACAAAAAATAGGAAAAACACTCCAAATAGAATGGAATTGAGAAAATTTAATCCAGTACTAAGAAAATATACTATTCATAAGGAAATAAAATAAACTATGTCTAAAAAAATAGAAGAAAAAAATAATAAAAATAAAAAAGTTTTAAAAAAAATGACTTTAGCCATAAAAATAGTAAAGTCTAAAAAAACTGGTTTTTATACTTTTGTAAATAGAATGATTTCCAATGAAAAAGTAAAATATTTTTTTAAAAAATAATTTTTTAATAATGTTCTTAATAAAAAAAAAGAAAGTATTCGATAATGAATTAAATAAAACTAAAAAATCTTTTTTTTATAAAATAAAAAATATCTTCCTGAAAAAATCAAAAATAGATCCAAACATTATTATTGATTCTATAGAAGAAATATTATTATCTTCCGATATAGGAAGAGAAACTACCACAAAGATTATTCAAAATTTAGAGAATAAAATTAAAAAAGAAAAATATAAAAAAACACAAGATTTATATGATTTTCTAAATCAAGAAATAGAATATATTTTCAAAAACATTAAAAACGAATGTTTAGAAGATAAAATAAAATGTTATAAAAAAAAGCCATACGTTATCATGGTAGTAGGAGTAAATGGAGTTGGAAAAACAACTACAATTGGAAAATTAGCTTTTCTTTTAAAAAAAAAAGGTTTTAATTCTATTATAGGAGCTGCAGATACATTTAGAGAAGCAGCAATCGATCAGTTAGAAATATGGGCAAAAAAAGCTCGAGTTCCTATAGTAAAACAACATATACATGCGGATCCAGCATCTGTAGTATATGATACTTTACAATCTGCTAAATCTAAAAAAAAAGATGTGGTACTTATTGATACAGCAGGTAGATTACAAAATAGGATAGGACTTATGGAAGAACTATCTAAAATAAGTAGAGTAATGAAAAAAGTCATCCATGAATCTCCTCATGAGGTTATTCTTATTTTAGATGCAACTACGGGACAAAACGCTTTTGAACAAGTAAAAAAATTTACTTCTTTTGTTAAAGTTTCTTCTATTATTTTAACCAAAATTGAAGGAACAGCTAAAGGAGGAGTCGTGATAGGAATCATGGATCAGTTCAAGATTCCTATACAGTATATCGGAATAGGTGAAAAGATACAAGATTTAAAAAAGTTTGATGGAAAAGAATTTATTGATTGTTTATTTGAAAAAAAAAATCATGAACATGAACCTTCCTTAACTTAAAACTGATATATTTTTTTTTAAATAGAATCCTTATCTTATATCATGGTATGGTATAATTTTGATTAACAAAAAATGAAAAATAATAAAATTAGTGTTACTTCAGATAATATTTTTCCTATTATTAAAAGATTTCTTTATTCTGATCAAGATATTTTTATTCGTGAACTAGTTTCTAATGCTACAGATGCTATATTAAAATTAAAAACTATAATAAAACTAGAAAATATGGATGATATTGTTGATGATTTTAAAATAAAAATTATCATCAAAAAGAAAACAATTCATATTATAGATAATGGCATTGGAATGACTAAAGAAGAAGTAGAAAAATATATTAATCAAATAGCTTTTTCTGGAGCAGAAGAATTTATTAAAAAATATAAAACGTCAACAACCAATATTATTGGTCATTTTGGATTAGGTTTTTATTCTTCTTTTATGATTTCATATAAAGTAGAAATAGTTACTCAATCTTATCAAAAGGAAGCTTCATCTATGTTTTGGTCTTGTGAAGGTTCTCCTAATTTTATTATGAAAGAAATTGAAAAAAAAGATAGGGGAACAGAAATTGTATTATTTATTAATGAAGATAGTAAGGAATTTTTGGAATATGATCGTATTTTAAAATTATTGAAAAAGTATTGCAAATTTATGCCTGTGGAAATTTATTTATCCTCAGATAATGAAGTAGAAAAAGAGACATTAATCAATAATGTAGATCCTATCTGGAAGAAAAATACACTTCAATTGAAGAATAAAGACTATTTAGATTTTTATCATGAATTATATCCTCATCAATTAGATGCCCCTTTATTTTGGGTACATTTGAATATAGATCATCCTTTTCATTTAACGGGAGTTTTATTTTTTCCTAAAATAGAGAAAAGAATTGATATACAAAAAGATAAAATTCATTTGTATCAGAATCAAGTTTATATTACGGATAATTTAGAAGGAATTGTTGCAGATTTTCTTAGTTTGTTAAGAGGAGTTATAGATTCTCCTGATATTCCTCTTAATGTATCACGTTCTCATTTACAGTCTGATCCATCTGTGAATAATATATCTAAATATATAACAAGGAAAGTAGCAGATAAATTGGATTCTATGTTCAAAAATAATAGGAAAGATTTTCAGGAAAAATGGGATGATATAAAAATTATTGTAGAATATGGGATGATCAGTACGATTAACTTTTTTGATAAAGCTATTAATTTTTTTCTTTTTTGTTCTGTTGATGATGTTTATTTTACATTAGAAGAACTCAAAGAGAAAATAAGAGAAACTCAAAAAAATAAAGAAGGAAAAATTGTTTTTCTTTATACTTCAGACAAAGAAAAACAATATAGTTTTATTCAAAAAGCAAAAAATAGAACTTTTGAAGTTTTAATTTTAGATAGTCCTATTTCTATTCATCTAATACAAAAATTAGAATTTTCTTATAAAGATATTTGTTTTGTTAGAGTAGATTCAAATCATATTGATAGATTAATTAATAATGGAAATAAGGATAAATGGGATTACGAACTTTCTGATAAAGAAAAACAGGATCTTAAACACCTGATTAATAATAATTTAGTAAAAAATTATAAATTTTCTATACAATTAGAAAATTTAAACAAAGACGATTATCCATTTTTAATTGTAGTACCAGAATATTTAAGAAGAATGAAAGAAATGAGTTCTATAGGACAAAAAACGATAGAAGAGGATAAATATTATCAATTGATAGTAAATACAAATCATCTTTTGATGAAGAATATCTTACAGGAAAAAAAGGATGAAAAAAGAAAAAAAATGATTCGAGATGCTTTGAATTTAACTCTAATACTGAATAATTTATTACATGGAAAAAATCTTGTTTTATTTATTTCAGAAAAGTTAGAAGATCTTATTAAATGATTATGTTATTTATTAAATGTTTTTAACTTTACTCCTGTGAATATTTTCTTTGTGTATAGTGGAAAATCTGAATTTTGAATCCATCCATAATAATTCGGATCTTTTTCGAAAATTTCAAAAACTTTTTTTCCTTTATATTTTCCAAAATTAAATATTTCGTTTCCTTCTTCATCTATTTTTATAAATCCAGCAAGATCTGCTATGTTTTTTTGGTGAGAAAATTGATTGAGGCTTTTTACATCTTTTTTGATATCATATTTTTCCAGTTGGGCTAGTAATATTTCATATGTAGCAAATGTATCTGCTTTAGAATTATGAGCTTTCATCAAATTTTTATTACAATAATACTTATAAGCAGCAGATAGGGTCCTAGGTTCCATTTTATGAAAAATTACTTGAACATCTATAGTTTTATGTTTTTTAATATCAAAAGAGATCCCAGATCTAAGCATTTCTTCTGCTAAAATTGGGATATCAAATCTATTAGAATTATATCCTGCTAAATCTGTATTTTCAATCATTCTGAATATAGAAAATGCGACTTCTTTAAACTTAGGTTTTCCTAATACATCTTCATCTTTAATTCCATGAATAGCTATAGATTGTGGAGGAATAGGTATTCCAGGATAAATTAACCAAGTCTTATCTTCTTGATTTCCATTAGGAAATATTTTTAGTATAGAAATTTCTATAATTCTATCTTTCCCAATATTTATTCCTGTTGCTTCTACATCGAAAAAACAAATAGGACGATGAAGTTTTAATTTCATTTTTTTAATATGATTTTTTTAATCTATGAAAATACATTAATATTGAAATTATTATATAAAAGATAATAATGCATGGTAAAGCGATTGTACGTAAAGTTAATAAAAGAAATGTACTAATCAATAAAAAAACATAACGTATTTTGTTTTTTTTCCAAGAAAAACCTTTGAAATTAAAGGAAATCATTGGTATTTTAGAAATTAATAAATAACAAGAAAAAAATATCATAAAAAGAATAGAAGTAGGCGTAATAAACATATTTACGATATTTTTTTTTACAAAAAAAATAGGAATTGAAGAAGGAGTTATAGCTATAGATAAAGAAGAAAAAAATAAAGTATTAACAGGAGTAGTTAATCCATTGTAAGAAGTATTTATATTGAATTTAGCTAGACGATATGCAGAAAAAATAGAGATAAATAGAGAAGACCATTCTATAAAAGGAATTTTTTTTTTCATAGATTTTAATAAAAGAAAAACTATTATGGATGGAACTATTCCAAAAGAAACCATATCAGCAAGAGAATCTAATTCTTTTCCAAATTTATTTTCGTTTTTTATGAGTCTAGAAAAAAAACCATCTAAAGAATCAAAAATTATTGAAAATAAAGTAAAAACAGCAGATTTATCAAAATTTTTAGATTGTAAAAAAATTACAGATATACATCCAAAAAAAAGATTTAAAAAAGTAAGAATATTTGGAATTATTCTTATGATTTTTGTAAAAATATACATATAAACTAATTTAATAAATATTATTTTGATGATTAAATTATTTTATGAAATTTCTAATTTTCATATTAAAAATGAATCTTTATTTATTGAAGAAATTGGTATTTTATTAAATAATGAAGGAATGTTAGTTGGGAATATCAATTATATTTTTTGTAATGATGATGTACTTTTAAATATGAATATAAAATATTTAAAAAATAATTCGTATACAGATGTACTTGCATTTAACTATTCTATAAATAAATGGATATCCGGAGATATCTTTATTAGTATCAATCGTGTTTTATATAATTCTAAACGATGGAATCAATTTTTCATGGTTGAATTAAAACGTGTGATGATCCATGCTGTATTACATTTTTTAGGGTATAATGATAAAAATAAACCAGATAAAAAAATTATGAAAAAAAAAGAAGAGTTTTATTTAAATTTATTTCAATTTTAAAATCATGTTTTTATATATGTATGATGTCATTGTAGTTGGAGGAGGACATGCTGGAGCAGAAGCTGCTTCTGCTTCCTCTCGTATGGGGTCCAAAACATTGCTTATTACTACTAATTTGCAAACTATAGGAAAAATGTCCTGCAATCCAGCTATAGGAGGAATTGCTAAAGGACAAATGATCAGAGAAATAGATGCTTTAGGTGGCTTTTCAGGGATTATTACTGATTATAGCATGATTCAATTTAGAATGCTAAATAAATCCAAAGGACCTGCTATGTGGAGTCCTAGAGCTCAATGTGATAGAAAATTATTTTCTAGTTATTGGAGATTTTATTTAGAAAAAAATATAAAACTGGATCTATATCAAGATACAGTAACATCTTTAATCGTAAAAAAAAATCAAGTAAAGGGAGTAAAAACTTATTTAGGATCAAAAATTCATGGAAAATCAGTGATACTTACTAACGGAACTTTTTTGAATGGAAAAATACATATTGGGGAAAAAAAAATAAATGGAGGAAGATTAGCCGAAAAAGAAGTTAAAGGGATTACGGAACAGTTAACTCAATCTTTTGGATTGAGATATGGAAGGATGAAAACAGGAACATCTCCAAGAGTAGATGGTCGTTCTTTAAATTATAAAAAAATGCAATCTCAAAATGGAGATGTTCCCCCCCAAAAATTTTCTTTTTATAAGAACACAAAAAAATTAAAAAAACAACAAAAATGTTATATAACTTATACAAATCAAAAAGTACATAATTTTATACAAAATAATTTTAATTATTCTCCAGTTTATACGGGAAATATTCAAGGTATAAGCCCTAGGTATTGTCCTTCTATAGAAGAAAAGATTTTTAAATTTCCTGATAAAGAAGCTCATCCTATTTTTGTGGAACCAGAAGGATGGAATACTGTAGAAGTATATATAAATGGGTTCTCTACTTCTTTTCCAGAAGAAATACAATATCAATCTTTAAAAAAAATTTCTGGATTTGAAAAAGTAAAGATATTAAAACCTGGATATGCTATTGAGTATGATTATTTTCCTCCAGAACAATTAAAACTTACTTTGGAAAGTAAAATTATAGAAAATTTATTTTTTGCTGGACAAATTAATGGAACTACTGGATATGAAGAAGCCGCGGCTCAAGGATTGATTGCCGGAATTAATGCTCATTTAAAAATTTATCAAGAAAAACCTTTTATTATAAAAAGAAATCAAGCTTATATTGGTGTTTTAATAGATGATCTGATTACAAAAGGAACAGAAGAACCTTATAGAATGTTTACTTCAAGAGCAGAATATAGAATGTTATTACGACAAGATAATGCAGATGAAAGATTGACCCCTTTAGGATATAAAATAGGTTTAATTTCAGAAGAAAAAATGATACTTCTAAATAGAAAAAGGTCTAAGATAGAAAAATGTATGTTTTTTTTTAAAAAAAAAAATTTAGATCCAAAAGTTATAAATCCTATTCTACAAAATAAAAAATCTCCAATCATATATCAATATATGAAAATTGAAACTATTTTATCTAGGTCTGAAATTGATATTCAAGATATTATGAACATTCCGTTTGTAATGGAAGAAATTAAAAAAAACAATTTTAATCAAGAAATATTAGAACAAGTTTCTATTAGAATAAAATATAAAGGATATATAAATAGAGAAAAAGAAAATGTTAAAAAACTATTAAAGTTAGAAAGTTTAAAAATTCCAAATAGTTTTAATTATAAAAAAATCAAATCTATTTCCTTAGAGGCAAGAGAAAAACTTGATTATTATCGTCCATCATCGTTGGAGCAAGCATCAAGAATTAGTGGAGTTTCTCCTTCAGATTTAAGTATTATTCTACTTTATATGGGTCGTTAGTTAATAATTTATTCTATTTTTTATTAGATATAACAAACAAATCTTCATCTTCTTTTTTCATATAAAATTTTTCTCTTGCTAATTTTTCAAGATAAAAAGGATCTGTAGTTAATTTTTTTAAATAATTTTCTTCTAATGAAATTTTATTTTTTAAGGAATCCCTATCTAATATCATCTCTTGAATACTATTATTAAATTTATAATGTAATATTAAAGAATTAGAATCAAAAAAAAACATCCATATCAAAAAAAGAAAACTTATCCAAAAATATTTATTGTTAATAAATCTTCTATATTTTTTTTCCATTTTTTAGTTTTATTATAAAATTAGTAAACATATCAATGAATATACTTATCCCCCAGTAAAAACTGAAAAAAAATAAAAAAATAATACACCAAAAACCAGATATAAATACAAATAAAAAAAGTAGAAAACCTATGAATTTAATTATCATAATTATATTTTATAATTTTTCTATTATAATTTCGCAAAAAAAAATAGGATAATGATTTATAGAATAGAAAAAGATATTTTGGGAAGGGTAAAAGTACCTGCTAACAAATATTGGGGATCGCAAACAGAAAGATCTAGAAAAAATTTTAAAATAGATTCAGAAGTATCTATTATGCCGATAGAAATAATTCATTCTTTTGGTTTTTTAAAGAAAGCTTCTGCTCATGCAAATTTTGAATTTGGAATTTTATCTAAAAAGAAAAGAGATATAATTTCCTTAGTTTGTGATGAAATTATAGAAGGAAAATTAAATGATCAATTTCCTTTAGTTGTATGGCAAACAGGTTCTGGAACTCATACTAATATGAATGTCAATGAAGTTATTTCTAACAGAGGACATGTATTAATAGGAGAAACCCTTGGAAAGGGGAACCCTTTTATTCATCCTAATGATGACGTAAATATGTCTCAATCATCTAATGATACTTTTTCTACAGCTATGCATATTGCTTCTTATAAAAAATTAGTGGATATAACTATTCCCTCTATTCAAAATTTAAGAAACATTTTTGAAAAAAAATCTAAAAGTTTTAAAAACGTAATTAAAATAGGAAGAACTCATCTTATGGATGCGATCCCTATTACTTTAGGACAAGAATTTTCTGGTTATGTTTCTCAAATAGATCATGGATTAAATTCTCTAAAAAAAACTTTGGATCATATTTCTGAATTAGCTATAGGCGGTACTGCGGTTGGAACAGGATTAAATGCTCCTAAAGGATACGATATAAAAGTCACTAAATATATATGTAAATATACGGGGTTTCCTTTTAAAGTAGCAAAAAATAAATTTGAAGCTCTATCATCTCATGATGCAATAGTAGAATGTCACGGATCTATTAAACAAATAGCCGTATCACTAATAAAAATATCAAATGATATTCGTTTTTTAGCTTCTGGACCCCGTTCTGGAATTGGGGAAATTTTTATTCCTGAAAATGAACCTGGATCTTCTATTATGCCTGGTAAGATAAATCCTACTCAATGTGAAGCTATGATTATGGTTTGTACACAAGTTATAGGAAATGATGTAACCATATCTATATCAGGATCATCAGGAAATTATGAATTGAATGTAGCTAAACCTTTAATGGTATATAATTTTTTACGATCTTGTCAACTCATTGCAGACGCTTGTAACTCTTTTTCTTCTTTTTGCATAGAGGGGATAAAACCCAACTATGATAGAATTAAAGATCTTTTGGATAATTCTTTAATGTTAGTAACAGCACTTAATACTCATATTGGATACGAAAAATCGGCAGAAATCGCAAAATCTGCTTATCGAAATAATAGTACTTTAAAAGAAGAAGCAATTAAATTGGGATATTTAACTGCTGATCAATTTGAAAAATGGGTAGATCCATCTAAAATGGTATAAAAATCTATTTAAAAAATAGATTTTCTACATTTTTTTGAATGATATCGGCAATTTCATTTTCTGATGTAGAATAAATTTTAGAAATTTTTTTTAAAATTATTCTTAAATTCATTGGTTCATTTCTTTTTCCTCTAAAAGGATGTGGAGAAAGGTAAGGGGAATCAGTTTCTAATATAAGATGATTCAAACTTATATGATGTAAAAATTGACTAATATGATTATTTTTGAAAGTAATGATTCCTCCTATTCCTAGTTTCATTCCCATATCAATAATTTTTTTAGCTTGTTCTAAGGTTCCAGAAAAACAATGAAAAACTCCTTTAACATTAGAATTCATCTCTTTTGATAGAATGTGAAAGACTTGATCAAAAGCTTTTCTACAATGGATTACTATGGGTAATTTTCTTTTTTTAGCCCATTTTATTTGAGTTTTAAAAACATATTCTTGTTCTGAAATGAATTTTCTTGATGAAAAAAAATCCATACCAATTTCTCCCATAGAAATAAAAGAATGTTTAGGTAACCATTTTTCAACGCGATTTAATTCTTCTTCTAAATTATTTGTAGAAACTTTGTTGGGATGAATTCCTATCATAGGAAAACATATATTAGGGTATTTTTTTTCTAATTTTAATATACTGGGAATTGTGGAAGTATCTATAGATGGTAATAAAAACCTATGTATTCCTTTATTTAAAGCATTTTGTATTACAATATGAATATCTTTATCAAATTCTTTCATATAAAGATGAGTATGGGTATCAGTTATTTTCATATCATGATTAATTTTTAATAATAAAAAATATTTTATGAAAGCTTATCTATTTCCTGGTCAAGGATCTCAATTCGTAGGAATGGGAAAAAATTTATATAAAAACTCTGATTTTGCAAAAAAATTATTTCGATTATCTGAAGAAATTTTGGGATTTAAAATGACATCTATAATGTTTGAAGGCCCCATGGATCAGTTAAAAAAAACAAAATATACACAATTAGCTGTTTATATATATTCAGTGATAAAAGCGAAAATATTGATGAATTTTAATCCTGATATGGTTGCTGGACATTCTCTTGGAGAATTTTCTGCTTTAGCTGCAATTGATGTTTTTTCTTTTGAAGATGGATTAATATTAGTTAATGAAAGAGCATCAATGATGCAAAAAATTTGTGAATCTGTTCATGGAGGAATGGCCGTAGTATTTGGATTAGAGGATCATATTATAGAGGACTTTTGTAAAAGAGATAAAGGAATCATAGTTCCATCTAACTACAATAGTCCCGGACAATTAGTTATTTCTGGAGAAATGGCTGCTTTGAAAAGAGTTTGTTTTTCTCTAAAAAAAATAGGAGCTAAAATATTAACTCTTCCTGTTCATGGAGCTTTTCATTCTCCTATTATGGAACCAGCTAAGAAAAAACTAAAAATATTTGTAGAAAAATTTTCTTTTAAAGATTCTAAATGCTCAATATATCATAATGTAACATCTACTCCTATTAAAAAATGTAATGATATCAAAAAAAATCTTATAGAACAACTTACATCTCCAGTAAAGTGGAAACAATCCATTAAAAATATGATTCTTGATGGAGCAATTTCATTTACAGAAGTAGGACCAGGAAACATTTTACAAAATCTAATGAAAAAAATATCGATAAACTAATAATCATGTATAAACGTTTTTTTTATAGTCATGGAAAACTATTATTAACGGGAGAATATCTCATTTTATGTGGGGCCTTTGGTTTAGCATTACCTACAATTAAAGGACAATCACTAAGTATATTAAAGAAAAATGGATCTTCCATTTTACATTGGAAGAGTTATGATAATACTAATAATAAACCATGGTTTGAGGGAATATTTAACCTTCCTTATTTAGATATTTGTTATGAAACAGAAAAGAAAATAGCCATAAAATTGAGAAATTTATTATTAAAAACTAAAAAAATTCAAAAAAACTTTCTATGTAATAAAAATAAATTAGAAATACATGTAAAAGCACAATTAGAATTTCCTAGAATTTGGGGAATAGGCAGTAGTTCTACTTTAATTAATAATATAGCAAAATGGGCAAAAGTAGATCCATATATGTTATTAGGAAATGGATTTTATGGAAGTGGATATGATATAGCTTGCGTTTCTGTATCAAAGCCAATAATTTATAATAATATTCCTTCTAATAAAGAACCTCATATTATTCCTATAGATTTTAATCCTCCATTTAAAAATAAACTTTTCTTTCTGCATCTCAACAAAAAACAAAATACTTGTGAAGAAGTACGTTCTTTTCATTATAATAAAATAAACAATATTTCTACTTTGAATATAGAATCTATTTCTTCTATAACTCTAAAAATATCTTTTTGTAAAACGTTACAAGAATTTGAAGAATTATTACTAGAACATGAGAGTATTATATCCAAAATATTGGATATTCCTACCATTAAAGAAAGGTATTTTCCCGATTATTTAGGATTGGTTAAGAGTTTAGGAGCTTGGGGAGGAGATTTCGTTTTGATAAGTTTTAGAGAAGGAATGAAAAATTATTTTTACAATAAAGGGTTTTACACACTTATTTCGTTTGACAAAATGATTTTTTAATTTAACAAAAAATAATATTATAATGTGTTTGTGTGGGCGAAGGGATTCGAACCCTTACGCTGTATAAGTAGCATCAGATTCTAAGTCTGACGTGTATACCAATTTCACCACGCCCACTATTTTTTATTTAATTTAAGAAGATGATATTATTTCATGATTGTTATTTATAATTTTATATTCTGTATATTGAAAAGAATCTATTGGAATTATTTTAATCCATTTTCTGTATTTAAAAAACCATTTCTGTTGAATAGAAGGAAATCCTTTTTTTAAATAAGCAGAAACAAAAGAATGTATGTGTAATTGTATTCCTTTATGATTTTTATTTTTTATGGTAGTTTCTATAATAAATTCTAAATAATGGATATAGTCTATAGAATAATCTTTAGATTTTTTATAATTTACTTTTTTTAATTCAGGTCTTACTCTATGACGAGTAAATTGAACTAAACCAAATTTATTAGGGGGTAAAATTTTGTGCTTCGCTCTATCATCTTTCATTTTTTCTTTTAAATGTTCATAAAGCTGTTTTTTCTGAATTGGATCAAACATGTCTATGAAATCTACTACAATAATACCTCCCATATCTCTTAATCTTAATTGTCTTGCTATTTCTGTTGCAGCTAATAGATTTATTTTTAAAATATTATTCAATCTGTCTGATTCTGTACAATTTTTTTTCATATGGTTGTTCATTCCACTGTTTACATCTATAACATGTAAAGCTTCAGTATGTTCTATAACAATATATGCTCCATTTTCTAATGGAACATTTTTACCTAAAAAAATTTGTATTTGTTTTTCTATTCCATATTTTTCAAATATGGGAATATTTCCTTTATAATATTTGATTATATCCGTTTTTTCAGGGGCAATGAAAGATAAATATGAATGAATTTTTTTACAAAGAAAATAATTATTACAATAAATGTATTTCAAATCTTCATTAAATGAATCTCTTAATAAACAAAAAGCTTTTCTACTTTCACTCAACACACGAACAGGAGCTACTTTTATTAAGTTATTTAATGTTTTATTCCATTTTTTTATTAAAAATAGAAGTTCTTCATTTAAGATTTTTTCTTCTTTGTTAAAAGCTGCTGTTCTAATAATAATACCAAATTCATTAGGTTTAATTTTATTTATGCAAGAAAATAACCTTTTTTTTTCTTCTATATTATTTATTTTGTGAGAAATAAAAATATTTTTTGAAAAAGGAAGAAGAATCAAGTTTCTTCCTGGAAGGAAAATCTTTGTAGTGAGTTTTGGCCCTTTATTGGAAATAGGTTCTTTAGAAATTTGAACCAAAATTTTTTGTCCAGGATACAAAATATCGTTTATGGAATTTTCGTTTTTTTTAGAAAAAAAATCTTCCTTTATAGGATTCATAGGAATCAAATCTAACATTTTTCCTATTTGTTGTATGTCAATATCATTGTAATGTAAAAATGCACCTTTATAGTGTCCTATATCGATGATAGCTGCATTTAATCCATATAGAATTTTTTTCACTATACCTAAATATAAATCTCCTACAGAAAATTTTTTATTGAGAATCTCCTTATGAAGCTCCAATAACTTTCCGTTTCCTAAAAGAGCTATTTTTACTTCTTGTTCTTCTGCATTTATAATCAATTCCTTACTCATCTTATATTTAATACACAAAAACAAGGAAAAAAGTTTTATAAATTATTCTTATTTCTTTTTATGCCTATTTTTTCTATTTCTTTTTTTTCTTTTATGGGTTGCGATCTTACGTCTTTTTCTTTTTTTTCCGTTTGGCATAATAAATAATCTTTATTGATTCATCTTCCTATTTATTTCTTATTTATATTATTTATAGGAACATTTTTTTTAACTAATTCTGTGAAAGATTTTGCAGGTTTAAATGCTGGGATATTATGTGCAGGAATTACAATAGATTCGTCTTTGGAGATATGACGTCCAAGTTTTTTCGCTCTATATTTAATAATAAATGATCCGAATCCTCTTAAATAAACATTTTCTCCTGATGTTAAACTTTGTTTTATTTTTTTCATAAATGTTTCTATCACCTTTTGCGTATCCATTCTTTCAGATCCAGTTTCTGATATGATTTCTGTTATTATATCTGCTTTTGTCATGTTTAATCATTATATCGAATCACAAAATTCGGTTTCTTAAATATACCAATTTTTTATAAAATTGCTCTAAAATTAAATAGATATGGATTTTTCTAAAAAAATAATAAATTGGTATAACAAAAATCATAGAGAACTTCCTTGGAGAGAAACTAATAATCCATATTATATATTAGTTTCAGAATTTATGTTACAACAGACAAGAGTCTCACAAATTTTAAAATATTATTACAATTTCATAATCAAATTTCCAAATTTAAATAAATTAGCTCAAGCAAAGGAAAAAAATGTATTAAAAGAATGGGAAGGTTTAGGTTATTATTCTAGAGCAATAAATTTACATTCTTTCGCTAAAGAAATAGTAAAAAAAAAAATAATGTTTTTCCAACAAAATATGAAGAGTTAATAAAATATAGAGGGATAGGACCGTATATAGCTGGGGCTATAGCATCTATCTGTTTTAATGAAGTTGTTCCTGCTATTGACGGAAATGCTTACCGATTTTTTTCTAGATATTTGGGTATTTATAATAATATAAGATCTATTATAACAAGAAATATATTTAGAACTGTTATTTCAAAAATGATGGATTCTAACAATCCAGGAATTTTTAATCAAGCGATTATGGATATAGGTTCTATTTTATGCACTCCAACAAACACTAAGTGTGACTTATGTCCAGTAAAAAATTCTTGTTTTTCAATTGAAAATGGAACTATATATAAATTACCTGTTATAAAAAAAACAAAGAAATCTATAAAACATAGATTCTTTTATTATATTATAATATATGATCATCATAATAATATATGTATTAATAAACGATTAAAAAATGATATATGGAAAGGTCTATACGATTTTCCTTTGATAGAATCAAAAAATAATCTTACTATTTCCGAAATAATAGGTGAAATTTGGAATAAATTTAGAATAATCGTTTTAAATTCCATGATTTCTTTTACCATGAAATATAAATTAACTCATCAAATCTTATCTATTCAGTTTTTAAATTGTAAAATTTTACAAAATTCAAAAAATATATTACTTAATAATTTCTTTTTTATATCATCTAATAAAATAGGAAAATATCCTTTTCCTCGTCCTATTACCTTATTTTTTAAACATAAAAAAATGATTTAGTTTTTGTATTAATTAATTATACAATTTTTATCATAAAAAATTTTTTTTCTAAAAACTATTATCAAAATTTAATCTATTGAAAAAAGAATCTTCGACGAATATTTTTTTAGAAAGCACTTTATATTTTATTTTTTATTTTGCATTAATAATAATATTATTATTATTTTCTGCACTAATATCCGGATCCGAAACTGCTTTTTTTTGTCTAGAAAAAAAAACTATTGATAAAGAGAGAAAAAAAAATTCTTATAAAGAAAATATAGTATTAAAAATTCTTAGAGATAAAAAAAAATTATTAGCAACAATATTAATATCTAACAATTTTTCCAATATTGGAATTGTAATATTAAGTTCTTATTTAATAACAGAATTTATCGAAAAAAAATATTTTGTTATTTATAATCAATTTTATCTATCTATTAATTTTCTTTTAGAAGTTGTTTTTTTGACTTTTATTTTATTAGTTTTTGGAGAAATTATTCCTAAAATATATGCTAGTAAAAATAATTTACGTTTTGCTATTTTCATGTCAGAAACTTTATTCTTTCTCAGTAATATTCTAACCCCTATTAGTAGGACAATCATTTTTATTTCAAAATTTATAGAAAATAAAATCATAAAGAAAAAGAATATCATTTCTTTAGAAGAGCTTTCAAAAGCTTTAAAAATTACATCTTCAAATCAAAAAAATGTTACAGAATGTCAATTTCTACAAAGAATTGTTGATTTTGGAAATACAGAAACTCATCAAATTATGACTCCAAGAATAGATATGTTTGCTTTAAATAGAAATACAATTTTTTCTGATGTTTTAGAATTAGTTCGTGATCAAGGTTACTCTAGAATTCCTATTTATAAAGATAATATTGATGACATAGAAGGAGTCCTTTTTGCTAAAGATCTTATTCCATCTATTTATGAAAAAAATTTTAAATGGACTCAATTAATTCATCCACCTTTTTTTGTTCCAGAAAAAAAAAATATAGATGATCTTTTAAGTGATTTTAAAAGGAGAAAAATTCATTTAGCTATCGTGGTTGATGAATATGGGGGGACTTGTGGTTTAGTGACTCTTGAAGATGTAATTGAAGAAATTGTAGGAGATATTATTGATGAATTTGATGAAGAAGATATGTCTTTTTCTAAACTCAACCAAAATAATTATTTATTTGATGGAAAAACTTCTTTAATTAATTTTTACCGTATTATGGAAATAAAAGAAGAAATATTTTTTGAACAAAAAAAAGGAGATGCAGATACTTTAGGTGGATTTATTATGGAAATAAACAAAGAATTTCCAAAAAGAAAACAAAAAATAAATTTTTTAAATTATTCCTTTATTATAAAAAGTATAGATAATAAAAGAATAAAAACTATAGAAGTAATTAGAAAAAAAAACTAAATAGTTGATTAAAATCAATTATATTTATAGAATTTATAAAAAATTGAGTTATATTATCAAAAAATGTTTAATAAAAAAAAAGATAATTTTTCTTTTTTTCATATTTTTAATTATAGTTAGTGGAATATATTTTTTTTTTACAAAAATTTTTTTGGTTTCTTCAGAAGAAAAAGCCATGAAAGAATTAAATTATGCTAAGCAATATCTTTATAAAGGTTTTATTGATAAAGCATTAAATAGAAAAAAGATTAAAATAAATTATTTAGGTTTTTCTGGGATTCCTTCCAAATATCCTTTTACTAAAGCAAGTAATATTTCTAAATTTTATGCTGGAATTTGCTATTATAAATTAGGTTTTTATAAAGAATCCATAAAAATGATGGATCAGTTTTCTGCAAAAGATGAAATTTTATCTTCTTTAAAATACGGGATAATTGGAGATGCTTATGTACAAATGAAAAATAAAGAAAAAGCTTTAGAAAACTATATTATAGCAGCTAATGTTAGAAATAATGAAATTACAACTCCTCTTTATTATTACAAAGCCGCGTTACTAAGTTTTTACATGAAAAAGTATAAAAACTCTAAATATTTTTTTAAAAAAATAGAAGAAAGATATCCTTTTTTTTTATATAAAAAAAACGTAGAAAAATATATTGTCTTTCTTGAAAAGAAGAATTAAATTAATTATCTTGTATGAAAGAAAATCCTACTTACTTATTAGATAAAAATAAAATAAAAGATTCCAATTTAAAATTGGCAATTATTGTTTCTTTATGGAATAAAGAAATCACTAGTAGATTATATAGAGGAGCTTATGAAACTTTAATTCAATTGGGGATAGAAGATGTACAAACTTGGGAAGTTCCTGGAAGTTATGAATTAATTTATTCTGCAAATAAAATAGCTAAAAACTATAATTTTGATTCAATTATTACAATTGGATCTCTTATACAAGGAGAAACTTTTCACTTCGAATATTTAAGTCAAGCCGTTTCTCAAGGAATTAAAGATATTAATATAAAATATGATATTCCTATTATATTTTGTGTTCTTACTGATAAAAATCAACAACAATCTTTTGATAGATCAGGTGGTAAAAATGGAAACAAGGGTGTAGAATGTGCTAAAACAGCTATATATATGTCTTTATTTAGAAAATCGATTAAATGAAAGAAGATATTATTCAATTTTTACCTGACAATATAATTCATCATATAGCTGCAGGAGAAGTTATACAACGTCCTTCTTCTGTTTTAAGAGAACTTTTAGAAAATGCAATAGATGCAAATGCAACAATGATTGATATTTTCATCAAAGATTCAGGAAAAACATTAATTCAACTAATAGACAATGGAAATGGAATGAGTATAAATGATGCAAAAATGTGTATTCAAAGATATACCACTTCAAAAATCAAAAAAATTGATGATATTTTTAAAATTAATACAAAAGGATTTAGAGGAGAAGCTTTAGCTTCTATCGCACAGATTTCTCAACTTGAAATACAAACTAGAAATGAAAATAATTCAGTAGGAATACAATTATTGGTAGAAGATGGTAAAATAAAAGAAGAAATCCCTATAAGTATGCTTAAAGGGACAAGAGTATCAGTTAAAAATATTTTTTATAAAATTCCTGCTAGAAGACAATTTTTAAAATCGTATCGAATCGAATTTCAACATATTATTCATGAATTTTATAAAATAGTTTTAGCACATAGAAATATTTTATATCGTTTTTATCATAATAATAAAATTTTTTTTCATTTTAATAAAGTTTCCTTAATAGAAAGGATTAAAGAAATAGCGAAAAACAAAAATAAAATTTTAAAATCTATTTTAATAAAAAGAAATAAAATTATTATTAAAGGATTTATTAGTGTACCAGATACTTATGTCCAAAAAGGAGATCAATTTATATTGGTAAATAAACGTTGTATTACACATCCCTTATTACATAAAAAAATTATTCATTCCTATGATGGTTTTTTAAAAGATTTAAAAACAATTTCCTATTTCATTTTTATTTATATAGATACTAGTTTAGTAAATTGGAATATTCATCCTTCAAAAAAAGAAGTTGAATTGGAAGGAGAAGAAATTATTGGTAGTTTGATTGAACAAGAAATAAAAAATGTTTTATTTTGTCAATATAAAGTAAAAAGAGTCAAAAACTTGGATACACTGAATTCGTTTAAAAAAACGAATTCTTTTTCTTGTTTTTACGATTTTTCTGACAAAGAAAAGATTTTACAATTAGAAAATTTATTTCGAAAAAAACTTAATGAATCTTATTCTTCTATTATAAATAATCATTTTATAAGTGAATTATCTCATTATGTTTTTAATGAAAAAAAAATAGAAACATTTCAAATTAATAAAAAATACATAATTTTTATATCGAATAAAGATTCCATGATATTAGTAGATCAACATAGAGCTCATCAAAATGTATTATTTGAATTTTTTTTAAAAACAAAAAATTTGATAAGTCAAAAATTTATTTTTCCTATAAAAATAAAACTTTTGAAAAAAGAGTTTTTTTCATTAAAAAATATTCAAGATGATCTAATCGATTTTGGATTTCATTTATATTTTGATCATGAATTAGCTTACTTATATTCGATTCCTGAAAACATGATCCATTTTAATTTATTAGATGAAGTTTTTCATAATATTTTAAAATCTAATTTTATTAGAGGAGAAAAAAATAACAAAAAAAAACTTATTGAATCTATCTCTAAATATGCATCCATAAAATATGGAGAAGAGTTGCATGCTAACAAAATGGAGTGTTTAATTAGAGATTTATTTTCTTGTCATAATCCAAATTGTACGTATTCAGGTTCCCCTATATTTTTTGTTATAAACAAAAATTTTTTTTAGAAAGTGAATGTTTATATAAACTTTAATTCATATGCTGTAAAACATTTAATTAGTATTAATATACTTGTATATACAGCAACTTTTGTTTTTTCACAATATAAAATAGAAAGTCTACTTTCTTTATATCACCCTTTGGACGATCAATTCCAATTATATCAAATTATAACTCATATGTTTGTTCACTCCAAACGTCTTTTTTTGCATATAATCTTTAACATGATAGCTTTATTTATGTTTGGAGGTCAGATAGAAAATAGATTAGGAGTTAAAAAATTTATGATAATATATTTTTTATCAGGTATTTTGGCCGCATTTTTTCAAATTATTTTCAATACTGGAGTCATGTATTATTTTGTTAAAAGTTTAGATTTTACGAAAGCTATAAAAATATTAAATTTGTTGAATGAAGAACAAAAAATTAGTCTTTATAGTTCGATGTATTCTCCTATGATGGGATCTTCTGGAGCTGTAAGTGGAATAGTAGGAGCTTTTGCTAAATTTTTTCCAGAACATAAAATTTTCATATTACCTTTCCCTTTTCCGATTGCTGTAAGAAAAGCTATTCTCATTTTTATTTTGGGAAGTTTTATTTCTTCTATTTTTAATTTATCTCCTGGAGTTGCTCATTTTGCTCATATTGGTGGAATTTTATCTGGTTATTTGATAGGAAATTTTTTTCGAAAATAAAAATCGACTAAAAAATATATAAATGAAAATAAAAGAAATACATATAAATAAGAATATTTTCCGTCTATTGTTGTCATGATACGATTCCAACGTAATTTCCAATGAATAAAATTTAAAGGATTCTTTCGATTCCAATCAATACTCATCCATATAAATACAGGTTTTCCTACTATATGATCTTCTGGGACCAAACCCCAGTAACGGGAATCGTATGAATTATGTCTATTATCTCCCATCATGAAATAATAATTATTTTTTACTTCGTAATATTTTTTTGATGGATAATTTATTTTTTTTCCCTTTTCATAAGTTATAATATCATTATAAATATGAATATTTTTTAAATCTAATTTGATTAATTCTCCTTTTTTAGGAATATGTAGTGGCCCAAAAAAATCTCTGTTCCAACCATAATTATTTGGAAATATATAATTTTCTCGGAAAGACATTGGAAGTATATGCTTTTTCACAAAAATTATATTATCGAATAAGTTTTTTATTTGAATTGCCTCTTTTTCGGTTAACATAATCTGGTAAAAATATTCATCATTTTTTTCCATTATAAATTGAATATCCTCAATATCCATTTCTTTTTCTAGATATTCTACGTTTAAAGGAACGTTTTCTGTTTTAATTAAATAAGCTTGTTCCTTATTTGAAATTAATTTTTCTTTTTTGTGGTTTACAAATAAAATCCCTTTTTTAATAAAAATTAAATCTCCTGGTAATCCTACACAACGTTTAATATAATTATCTTTTTTATCTATAACCTTATGATTAACGTCTTTTGGAAAATTAAAAACAACCATATCATTCCTTTGTATGGATTGTATAGGTGGAAAACGAAAATAAGGCCATGTAAAAACAGAAATATAAGATTTAATAGAATTAATAATATTATTATGTGTAAAAGGAATAGAAATAGGAGCCATAGGCATACGTAATCCATAATGAATTTTACTGACTAAAATAAAATCTCCTACTAATAAACTACGTTCCATTGAAGAAGTTGGAATTACAAAAGGTTGTATTATATAAGTATGTATAAGAAAAGATAAAATAAAAGCTAATAATATACCTGTATTATTTTCTTTTTTTTTATTTTCTATAGGATGAAATAATAGATTTTTATCAAAAAAGTTTATGTAAAAAATATAAGTACCAGAAGATAAAAAAAATAAAATCATATCTTTTTTTGTTCTCTTTCCAAAAGAACGGATTAAATCCATCCACAAAATAAAAAGTATAATTATACTTATTAAAGGAATAAACAATAGAAAAAGAGCTCCCCATATCCATATAGGTTTTTTGTATATTTTTATTAATAGGACAAAAATATTATATACAGGAATATATATTTTCCATGAAGTTATTCCAATTTTTTTATAAAGTCTATATGTTCCTAAAACATGAATGATATATTCTACAAATAAAAAAATAATGCTATGGATAATGTATTGATACATCATAAAATTTATGATATTTTTAATACGTCTTTCATAGAAAAGAAACCTTTTTTATTTTTTATCCATTCTGAAGCAATAACAGCTCCGAAAGCAAATCCATCTCGGTTATGAGCTTTATGTTTTATTTCTATATTTTCTATTTTGGATTCATATAAAACAGTATGAATTCCTGATACATCATTTTGACATCTTTTCGATATAATTGAAATATTATTTTTTGTTTTTTTATTATCTAAAGTCCATGTTTTTTTTATGTTATTATTTATAATATCTTGAGCTAAAGAAATAGCAGTTCCACTAGGTTTATCTATTTTTTCTTTGTGATGAATTTCTTCTATTTGTACTTCATAATTTTCAGAATATGGAAATAATAATTTTGATAATTTTTTATTAATCTCAAAGAATAGATTCATTCCAATACTAAAATTAGAAGAATATAAAAAAGATCCATTTTTTTTAATACATATTTTTTTAATCATCTCTAATTTTTCTAACCAACCTGTAGTTCCACACACTACTGGTAGTTCATTTTCTATACAAATTTTTATATTATTAAACGCAGAATTAGGTTGACTAAATTCTATAGCTACATCTGAATTTTTTAATAAAAATGGAGAAGGTGTTGCATCATAACATAATGAAATTTTATGATTTCTAATTTTAGCTATTTTTTCTATGGTTTTTCCCATTTTTCCATATCCTATTATTGCTATATTCATAATATTATATCATTTTTTTTATTGTATAATTCAAAAATTGATTATATTTTTTTTGATTAAATTTCAATAAATTATTATAATTTAAAATAAATAGATACCCAATTAATAATAATTGTAAAAAAAAGCCCACGTGGTGAAAATGGTAGACACGCCACTTTGAGGGGGTGGTATCCGATAAGGATGTGCTGGTTCAAGTCCAGTCGTGGGTACAAAACAAATATTATATTAGCATACGAAATAAATCAGGATTTTGGTTTAAATATTGAAAATGAACTTTATGTTTTTTCATTCTTCCTAAGAATCCTGAAAATTCGTTTTTATCTGCTAATTCTATTCCTATTATAGCAGGACCTTCCTCTTTAGAAGTTTTTTTAGAATATTCAAAATAAGTAATATCATCTTTTGGTCCTAAAATATTATTCACAAATTCTTTTAAAGCTCCAGCTCTTTGTGGAAATTTTACGATAAAATAATGTTTTTTTTCTTCATATAAGAGAGATCTTTCTCTTATCTCTTCAGTTCTAGTAATGTCATTATTTCCTCCACTTAAAATACAAACGATGGTTTTTCCTTTTATTTTTTTAGAATAAAAATCTAAAGCAGCTATAGAAAGAGCTCCAGCAGGCTCTGCTACAATAGCCTCTAAATTATATAAATCTAAAATTGTCGTGCAAACTTTTCCTTCTGGAACTGTTTTAACATCATATAATATTTGATTACATATATTAAAATTTAATTTTCCTACTTTTTTTACTGAAGCTCCATCAATAAATCTATCTATAGTTTCTAATTCTACAATTTTTCCTTTTTTTAAAGAATGACTCATAGACGGAGCTCCTTTAGGTTCTACTCCTACAATTTTAGTATTTGGACTAAATTCTTGAAAATGACTTCCAACCCCAGAAGCTAAACCTACTCCTCCAATAGGAATAAAAACATAATCTATGTTGAAAACAGATTGCTGTAAAATTTCAACTCCTACGGTAGCTTGTCCTTCAATAATTTTAATATCATCAAAAGGATGTATAAAAATTTTTGAATTTTTATTGCAATCTTTTATTGCTTCATAACTAACTGCATCAAAAGTATCTCCCATAAGAATAATTTCAATGTATCCTTTTCCAAACATCTTCACTCTTTCTACTTTTTGTTTAGGAGTAGTACTAGGCATATAAATTTTTCCTGGTATTTTCAATATATGACAAGAATAAGCTACTCCTTGCGCATGATTTCCAGCACTAGCACATACAATTCCTTTTTTTAATTCTGTTTTAGATAAACTTTTAATTTTATTATAAGCTCCTCTAATTTTGTATGAACGTATAATTTGTAAATCTTCTCTTTTTAAAAAGATATTAGATTCATATTTTTCTGATAATAGAGAATTTTTTTGTAATGGAGTTTCATAAATTATGTCCTTTAGTATATTTTTTGCTTTAATTATTTCTTCGTAAGAAGGAAAATATCCTTTGAATTTATTTTTCAATTATTTATAAAAATTACTAATTATTTTTTGGTATTTTCTTCTGGTCTAAGATTACGAATAATAGATCCAACTTCCCATAATTCACTTTTTTTAAGATCTTTCAATTCATTTTTTAATTTTGTTCTATAATTTATATCACTATTAGATTCTATAATTCTTTTAGCTTCGTTTCCAGAATGAACTTCATGATATAATTCTTTAAATATTGGTAATGTTGCATCTCTAAATTTTTTCCACCAATCTAAAGCCCCTCTTTGTGCTGTAGTTGAGCAATTTGCATACATCCAATCCATTCCTTTTTCTGAAATTAATGGAATAAGACTTTGAGTTAACTCTTCTACGGTTTCATTAAAAGATTCCGAAGGAGAATGTCCTTTTTCTCTTAGTATTTGATATTGAGCAGATAAAATTCCTTGAATAGCGCCCATTAGAGTTCCTCTTTCTCCCACTAAATCAGAGTATACTTCATTTTTAAAATTTGTTTCAAATAGATATCCAGATCCTATTCCTATTCCAATAGATAAAGTTTTTTCTAAACTTTCTCCACTATAATCTTGATAAATAGCGTAACTAGAATTTATCCCTTTTCCTTGTTTAAAAAGTCTTCTTAAACTAGTTCCTGATCCTTTAGGAGCTACTAAAAAAATATCTATATTTTTAGAAGGATATATCTTTGTTTGATTACAAAAAGTTAATCCAAATCCATGTGAAAAATATAAGGATTTTCCTTTAGTTAAATATTTACGAAGAATAGGCCAAAAAGATATTTGACCTGCATCTGAAAGAAGATACATGATAATAGTTCCTCTTTCAGAAGCTTCTTCTAAAGTAAAAAGATCTTTTCCTTCTATCCATCCATCTTCCAATGCTTTATCCCAAGAAAAAGAATTCTTTCTTTGTCCTACGATAACTTGAAATCCATTATCCTTTAAATTTAAAGATTGTCCAGGGCCTTGAACTCCATATCCCAATACAGAAATAGTTTCCTTTTTTAAAATGTCTCTAGCATTCGACAATGGAAATTCTTTTCTCGTAATAATAGTTTCTTCTACGGATCCAAATTTAATTTTCATAATTTTTTTTATTTAATTTAAGATGTTGCTAGCGGTAAATCTATTTTTTTCCATGTATTTTTTCTAGAATTTTTTTCTTCTATTTTAGAACAATAAACATGAATGATTCCAATCAATTTCTCAATTAATTTCTTTACCTTAACTAATTGTTCTTCTTTACATTCTAAATCTAAAACATACTGAAAATGAACAATACTTTCATTTTTATTGTTATTAGATACATTGATATGATGAGTTTTCAAATTTCTTCTGTTTAAGATAACAAGTATTCTACTTAATAATCTTGTTTCTTTTTCTCCTAAAATTATTATCCTGAATTGATGCTTCATAATATGTTGTATAATATTTAATTAGTCAATAATATAATTATTATGTTAAACGAATTTCATCTACAGATGCTCCCGCAGGAATCATAGGAAAAACATTGTCTTCTTTTTCTATAGAAACTTCTAATAAAAAGGCTTTTTTGTGATTCAATGCTTTCTTTACAGATTCTTTTAATTCTTCTCTTTTGATGACTTTTTTTGCTTTTATGTTATAAGCATTAGCTAATTTTATAAAATCCGGA
Source organism: Blattabacterium cuenoti (assembly GCF_014251655.1). Lineage (NCBI taxonomy): Bacteria > Pseudomonadati > Bacteroidota > Flavobacteriia > Flavobacteriales > Blattabacteriaceae > Blattabacterium > Blattabacterium cuenoti. The sequence goes on along the minus strand of NZ_CP059225.1, from coordinate 99,514 downwards.
TTTACCAATTCTGTACACGAATAACGTTTTTCAAAAAAGAGTTGTTGCCATTGACGTACCATTCCTAAAAAATTATTGTTTAGAAGTATTATTTTTACGGGAATATTATTCTGTAATATAGTTCCCATTTCTTGTATTGTCATTTGAATTCCTCCATCTCCAACAATACAAATAACTTGTCTATTTTTTGCTCCTAATTGAGCTCCTATAGAAGCTGGTAAAGCAAAACCCATAGTTCCCAGTCCTCCAGAAGTTATTTGACTTTTTTTATAGGTAAAATTGAAATATCTGGAAGCTATCATTTGATGTTGTCCTACATCTGTTACAAGAATAGCATTTTTATGTTTATATTGATTGATCCATTTTATTACTTCTCCCATTGTCATCCCTTCTTTTTTTGGATTTAAATCATTTTGTATCACTGTTATTTTTTCCTTTTCTTTAAGATGAAAAAATTGTTTTATCCATTTTTGATGAGTAGATTTATTAGTATAAAAAATCAATCTTTTTAAAGATGATTTACAATCTCCTAAAATAGGGATATAACATAATACATTTTTATTTATTTCAGAAGAATCTATCTCTAGATGGATAATCTTAGCTTTTTTTGCATATTTTTTTACATCTCCAGTAACACGATCATCAAAACGCATTCCTATTGCAATGATAATATCACAATGATTGGTTAAAATATTTGGAGCATAATTCCCATGCATTCCTAACATTCCCATATATAAAGGATGATCACTATCTAAAGCCCCTAAACCCAATAGAGTACTAGCTACTGGAATTCCTGTTTTTTCAACAAATTTTTTCAATTCATTTTCTGCTTCGGATAATATAACCCCTTGACCTACAAGTATTAATGGTTTTTTTGCAATATTTATTAAATTTGCTGCTTCTATAATTTTTTTTTCCTTTATACAAGGATATGGATGAAAATTATTTATGTATTCACAAGGTTTATAATGAAATTCCGATTTTTGAAATTGTGCATCTTTAGTAATGTCTATTAACACAGGTCCAGGTCTTCCTTTTTTAGCTATAAAAAATCCTTTTTGAATTGATGTACATATATCTTTAGCTTTCAATACTTGAGTATTCCATTTAGTTACAGGAATAGAAATATCTATGATATTTGTTTCTTGAAAAGCATCAGTTCCTAATAAATGAGAAGATACTTGTCCAGTAATGCAAACCACAGGAGTACTATCTATTAAAGCATCTGCTAATCCGGTAATCAAATTAGTGGCTCCAGGTCCTGAAGTAGTAAAACATACCCCTATTTTTCCAGTTGCTCTTGCATAACCTTGTGCTGCATGAATAGATCCTTGTTCATGACGCATTAAAATATGCGAAACATAATTTAAATAGTCATGTAAAGAATCATATATAGGCATAATAGCTCCACCTGGATAACCAAATATATATTCTACTTTTTCATACAATAGCGTTTTGATTACTATTTCTGATCCAAATAATAACTCTTTTTTCATACAAGTTAAAATTCATCTGTGATACATCCTTCAGAAGCTTGAGATACAAGTTTTGTATATTTATATAAATATCCTTTTTGAACTTTTAATGAAGGAGGATTCCATAATTTTCTTCTTTTTTGTATTTCTTCATTTTTTACTTCAAGAGTAATAGTATTTTTTTCTGTATCTATCTTAATAAGATCTTTTTTTTTAACTAAAGCTATTAAACCACCGCATTGTGCTTCCGGAGTGATGTGTCCGACGACAAAACCATGTGATCCTCCTGAAAATCTACCATCTGTAATAAGAGCTACTTTTTTCCCTAATCCGGATCCCATAATATAAGATGTAGGTTTTAACATTTCTGGCATTCCAGGGCCTCCTATTGGCCCTACGTATCTAATAACAATGACAGATCCAGGTTCAATTATATGATTTAATATAGCATCATTTGCTTCTTTTTCTGAATCAAAAACATTAGCTGGTCCACGAAAAATAGTTCCTTCTTTTCCAGATATTTTAGCTATTGCCCCAGATGGGGCCAGATTTCCATATAAAATTCTTATATTCCCGTTTTTTTTTATAGGTTGTTTTAAGGAATGAATAATTTTCTGATTAAAAGTTATATTTGGAACGTTTTTCATATTTTCATATACTGTTTTTCCAGTAACGGTTAAACAATCTCCTTCCAATATTCCTTCATTTAATAAATATTTTATAATAATAGGCATTCCACCTATACACAGATGTATATCTTCCATTAAGAAGATCCCACTTGGTTTTAGATTTCCAATGACAGGAATTTGATCGCTAATTTTCTGAAAATCTTTTAAAGAAAAATCAATATGAGCTGATTTAGCAATAGCTAAAAAATGTAAAACTAAATTAGTAGATCCCCCTAAACTCATAGCTAATTTTACTCCATTTTCTATAGAAGTTTTTGTTACTATATCTTTAGGTTTAATTTTTTGTTCTAAAAGTTTTTTAATATATATAGAAACTTCTTGACATTCTATTTTTTTATTTTCACTTGTGGAAGGAGAAGAGGAAGAATAAGGGAGGGTCATCCCCATAACTTCTAGAGCAGAAGCCATAGTATTTGCCGTATACATTCCTCCGCAAGCTCCTGGTCCTGGACACGAATTTTTTACAATATTTTTGTATTCTTTTTCACTAATTTGATTAGTATTTTTTTTACCCAAAGATTCAAAAGAAGAAACAATATCTAACTTTTTTCCATTATAATAACCGGATGAAATACTACCTCCATATACAATAATAGAGGGTCTATTCAATCTAAGTAAAGCCATCATAACACCTGGAATATTTTTATCACATCCAGGAAGTGCTATTACTCCATCATAATGATGGGCTTCAACTACAGTTTCTATACTATCTGCTATTAACTCTCTAGATGGTAATGAATATCTCATTCCTGAAGTTCCCATAGTGATTCCATCACTTACTCCAATAGTGGTAAATTGAAATCCCACTAAATTATTAGTAATAACTGATGCTTTTATTATTTTTGCTAACTTATCCAAATGCATATTACAAGGATTTCCTTCATACCAATTGCTTACTATTCCTATTTGAGCTTTACAAAAATCAGACTCTTTCATTCCTGTAGCATATAACATTGCATGTGCAGCTGGTAAATTAGTATCTTTTGTTATTTTTTCGCTAAAATTATTAATTCTTTTTTTCATGAAATATTTTATAAATCAAAAAGCCCTACTGATTTATCAAGTAGGGATAAAACATCATACTTAAAATATGAATAGATTTTCATAAAATCTAATGTATAACACCAACAATTAAAATTGTATAATATGCAAAAATATGAAAAAAATATATTATATAAAAGCAATTTTTAGGGTTTTATTTTTAAAATATCATTATTTTTTCTATTTTTTAATGAAAATATTATAAACTTTCCAACCCATGGATTCATTGATGAATATATTATTTTTAAAAAATATATTCAATTTTTGAATTAAATATAAAATGTTAAATAATATTATCTAGGATATGACTCCTGATCCTATCAATTCTTTTTCAATATACCAAACAGCAAATTGACCTTCCGTTATAGCACATTGCATTGTTTCAAATTCTATAAACATTCCTTTTTTTATTTTATACAATTTTGATTTTTGTAATGGTTGTCTATAACGAATTCTACAAAATACATTCATTTTTTCTCCTTCTAAAAGAGTAAGATCTTCTCTAATCCAATGAATATTTTTTTCATGAATAAATAAATATTTTCTATATAATCCAGGATGTTCTCTTCCCATTCCTGTATAAACAATATTCTTTTTTACATCAGTTTCAATAACAAAAAGAGGTTTTTTAAATCCACCCAAAGCTATTCCTTTACGTTGTCCTTTAGTAAAAAAATGAGCTCCATGATGATATCCAATTATTATTCCATCCGACTTTTTATATTTATTTTTTTTAGATAAAAAAAATAATTTTTCTTCTTCAGAATAGAATGTTCTTTTTTCTTTATTCTTTTTATTATATATTAGAGCATTTGAATTTATATTTATGATTTCTCCCTTTTTTGATAGGATTCTTTTTTGAAGAAATATAGGTAAGTTTATTTTACCAATAAAACACAAACCTTGTGATTCTTTTTTATAGGCATTTCGTAATCTATTTGTTTCTGCTATTTTACGTACTTGATTCTTAGTTAGTAGTCCTAATGGAAATAAGGATTTTTTTAATTGATATTGCGTTAACTGACATAAGAAATATGATTGATCTTTATTTATGTCTTTTCCCATAAAAAGACGATAAATTATTTTCTTATTTTTTATAATTTTTTTTTTATTAACATAATGTCCTGTAGCAATGAAATCTGCACCTAGTCCAATGGCTTTTTTCAAAAAAATATTGAATTTTATTTTTCTATTACACAAAATATCTGGATTAGGAGTTTTTCCTAATTTATATTCATTAAACATATAATTAATTACATATTTTTTATACTCTTTTTTCATTTCTATTACTTGAAAAGGAATATGTAATTGATGAGCAATTAACATTGCATCGATACTATCTGTTTTCCAATTACATTGATTATATCTATCTTTTTCTTCCCAGTTATGCATAAATAAACCAATAACTTCATATCCTTTTTTTTTAAGAATTAATGCAGCTACACTTGAATCTACTCCCCCTGAAAGTCCTACTATTACTTTTTGCATATAAAAAAAAACTCATTGAGTTCAGTACGGTACCAATAAATTTATAAAAAAAATGTTTTACTGAAAATTGATATATGGACGAAATAATTTTATATATGATAAAGATAGATTAGTAAAAAAAAAGAAGCATACTATACAAAAATAACAAATTAATTTCATAAAGCATTCATAAATATAATGGATAAGATGGAATAGAAGAATATAATAAATGAAAGATCCTAGTTAGAATTACCAAAAAAATATTCCTTTCAATGGAAAGATAAATAGTTGTAATATTATTGATTTTTAATTTTTTATAAAAAATTATAAGACATTATAATTATAATAAAAAGAATTCAACTAAATAACGAACTAATACTTCATCTTTTTAAAATGTAAATTTCTATTTCTTTTTTAAGAAAACATTTCTCTGACACGATCAAAAAAAGATTTTTCTGAATTTTCAGGATGAGGAAAAAAATTTTCATTTTTTCTCATTTTTTCAAAAAATTTTCTTTGTTCTTCATTAATTTTCTTTGGAGTCCAAACATTAACATGAATTAAAAGGCTACCGTTTCCATACCCTTCAATATTAGGTAATCCTTTATTTTTCAACCTAAGAGTTTTTCCTGATTGTGTTCCAGGATCTATTTTTATCCTAGCTTTTCCATTCATAGTAGGAACTTCTTTTAAAACCCCTAATATTGCATCAGGAAATGATATATATAAGTCATAATGAAGATTAATCCCTTCTCTTTTTAATTTAGGATGAGGAATTTCCTCAATTAAAACAATTAAGTCTCCAGTAACTCCTCCAAATGGAGCTTCATTTCCCTTTTCAGAAACTTTTAATTGAATTCCTTCTGTAAGTCCTGATGGAATTTTTATATTTACCAATTCTTCTTCTTTAATTAATCCATGTTTATTTGCTCCATAAGGTATATTTTCAACTTTTTTTCCAGTTCCAGAACATGTATTACATAGAGAAGTAGTTTGCATTTTTCCTAAAATAGTATTAGTAATACGTATCGTTTGACCTATTCCATTGCAAGATGGACAATTTTTAAATTTTATCCCTTTAGCTACTTTTAGTCTTTTAACTTTGACTTTCTTTTCTACCCCATGAGCAATTTCTTCCAACGATAATTTTACTCTTATTCTTAGATCACTTCCTTTAATAGTATTCTGTCTAGTTGATTTTCCAAAACCAAAGCTAGAAAAACCTTCTCCAAATGCATCAGCAAAGATATCTCCAAAATTTGCAAAAATATCCTCCATATTCATCCCTGAACCTGAACTACTTCCTTTTACTCCAGAATGACCAAATTTATCATAACGTTGTCTTTTTTCTGAATTACTTAAAACTTCATAAGCTTCGGCCGCTTCTTTAAATTTTTCTTCAGCTTTCTTTTTATTATCTAAATTTTTATCTGGATGATATTTTATTGCTAATTTTCTATAAGCTTTTTTAATTTCTTCGGTAGAAGCACTTCTAGAAATTCCTAAAATGTCGTAATAATCTTTTTTCACCATGAAGATAAGAAATTGTTAAAATTATCATTTTCCGGTAATGACTTTAGCATGTCGTATAACTTTTTCTTTAAGAATGTATCCAGCTTCTACTATTTCAATAATTTTTCCTTTTAAATCTTCTTTAACAGCTGGAATTTGACTTATAGCCTCATGAAAATCTGTGTTAAAATCATCTCCTTTTTTTATTTTTATTTTATTCAATCCTTTTTCTTTTAATATTTTAATAAATTTTTCTTGTATTAAAGAAACTCCTTTCACAATAAATTCATCTTTTGATTTTATTAATTCTTTAAGACTTCGTTCAAAATCATCTAAAATTGGGATAAAATCTATAATAATTTGTTCATGAATAGTTCTAAAAATATCAAATCTTTCTTTTTGAATACGTTTTTTATAATTTTCAAATTCGGCAAAAAGACGTAAAAATTTATTTTTTTCTTTTTCTAATTCTTCTTTAAATTTTAAAAGATCTATTTTTTTTTTTATTGGATCATGTATTTTTTTATCTGGACAAGAAGATAATCCAGAACTAGAAATAGAGTCAGAGATATCATTAGAATATTCTTCTGATTTTTCAGTATTTTTTTGATCTATATTCATCATAATAATAATGTAAAAATATTTTTAACATAATTCTATGGACTATTTATATAAGCAAAAGATTTGCCATAATTTTAATGATGACATGATGACATTATATGATAGAATTGAATTTTAAATTTTTTCTTATATAATTCAATCTTTTCATTGCTATATTTTTTGCCTTTTTAGCTCCTGAATAAAGAATATCATCTAATAAAGATTTTTTTTTCATAAAAGAAAAAAATCTTTTTCTTTCTTTTGAAAATTTATGAATAATATGCTCATATAATCCTATTTTAGCCTCTAAATATCCATATCTTCCTTCTGTATATTTCGTATCTATTTTTTCTGAATTAGCTATCATTCTGAATAAAGACATAATATAATTTGTTTTAGGATCTTTTTTCTCTTCCAAAGATTTACTATCTGTACGAATACTCATAATTTGTTTTTTTAAAATATTCTCTTCTGAGAAAATATTAATCCAATTTTTTCCAGACTTACTCATTTTATTTCCATCTGTTCCAAGAACAGACATAGTTTCCTTTTGTAAAAAAGCATTAGGTAATATAAACAATTTTTTTCCTATTTTTTTATTAAAATGACTGGCTATACGACGAGTTATTTCTATATGTTGTAATTGATCTTTTCCTACAGGAATGATTTCTGCATTATAAAGTAAAATATCAGCAGCCATTAAAATAGGATAAGTAAATAATCCTACACTAATTCTTCCTTTATCCTTTTTTATCTCTTCTTTAAAAGAATGAGCTAATGTAAGTCTTTGATAAGGAAAAAAACAACTAAAATACCAAGCCAATTCAGTAACTTCAGAAATATCAGATTGTTTGAAAAAAAAACAATTTTTAGTATTCAATCCAAAAGCTAACCATGCTGCTGCAATTTGATAAGTATTATCTTTTATTTCTTTTATATTTTCTATTTGAATCATAGAATGTAAATCCGCTATAAAAATAAATGAAGTATATTTTTTTTTTTTATTAGCAATAGACACTGATGGAATAATAACACCTAAAATATTTCCTAAATGAGGGGTTCCTGTACTTCTAATTCCTGTTAACATTTTTTCCATAATTTTTTAATTTAAAGATTCTAATCCACTGATTATTTCAAGTATTTCTTTAGTTATTGTGGTTTGTCTTTCTTTATTGTAGTTTAATATTAGATTATTTTTAATATTAGATGCATTATCTGTAGCTTTATGCATAGATCTCATACGAGATGTATGTTCTGAGGAAGTAGATTCCAGAAAAATTTTCAATAATTTTGTATTTAATAATTTTGGAATTAAATGATCTAAAATCTTTTTTTTAGAAGGTTCTAAAATAGGAGGTATTTTTAGTATTTTTTTTTTAAAATCATGATGAATTGGAAGAAATTTTTCTATAATTATTTCTTGAAATAGAGATTTTTTTAAACTATTGTATATTAAATAAATTAAGGAAAACTTTTTTCTTAAAAAATCTGTAATCAGTTTCTGTGTAAATAAAAGTCTTTTTTCTATGAAATTATCATAATTGATCCAATTATTTTCATATAGATACATCCTGTATTTTCTATTAATAAAATCAAATCCTTTTTTTCCAATTGAAAATAATAAACATTGTGTATTATGTTCTTTTTTTTTAAAAAAAGAATTTATTTTTTCAAAAATAAGAGAATTAAAAGAGCCACATAACCCTCTATCAGAAGTAAATATAATAAATAGTTTTTTATTCCCTTTTTCTAAAAAATATTTTTTATAATCATCATCATTTTTTTTTTCTGTTAATAAAACGTTATAAAGAAGGATTTCTATACTTTCTAAATAAGTTTTCGCATGTATAAGAAAATTTTTAGACTTTCGTAATTTGACAACAGAAGTTATTTTCATAGCTTCTGTTGTTTTAACAACGGATTCTATGGATAATATTCTTCTTTTAATCTCTTTTGGATTAGTCATAAATTTTATAAAATGTATTTTCTACTTAATTTTAATGCAATTTTATCTAAAATTTCGGATATTTTATCATCAAGTATTCCATTTCTTAAAGAAATTAATAAATTTTCATGTTTTTCTCTTAAATAAAAAAGATATTCCTTTTCAAAAGATGATATTTTATCAATAGGAACATCTTTAATAAGATTTTTAGTTCCAACATAAATAATTGCAATTTGATCTGCTATATCATAGGGAGAATGAGCCGGTTGTTTTAATATTTCTATATTAATTTTTCCTTTTTTTAAAATTTCCATAGTAGACGGATCTAATTCAGAACCAAATTTTGAAAAAGATTCTAATTCTCTAAATTGAGCTTGATCTAATTTGAGAGTTCCAGATATTTTTCTCATGGAGGAAATTTGAGCAGCGCCTCCTACACGAGAAACAGATATACTCTCATTAATTGCAGGACGAATCCCAGAATGAAATAAATCTTTTTCTAAAAAAATTTGTCCATCTGTTATAGAAATTACATTAGTAGGAATATAAGAAGATATATCTCCAGATTGAGTCTCAATAATAGGAATAGCCGTTAAAGAACCTCCTCCTTTTACTTCTTTTTTTATAGAAACCGGAAGATCATTCATTTTTTCAGCCATATTTTGATCCTTTATAATTTTGGATGCTCTTTCTAATAGACGAGAATGTAAATAAAAAATATCTCCCGGATAAGCTTCTCTACCCGGAGGACGTCGTAATAATAAGGATATTTCTCTATAAGAAACAGCTTGTTTGGAAAGATCGTCGTATATCACCAGAGAAGAACGACCAGTATCACGAAAATATTCTCCAATAGAAGTTCCTGAAAATGGAGCATAAACCTGTATAGAAGCTGGTTCAGAAGATTTAGCGGCTACTATAGTTGTATAAGGTAATGCTCCTTTTTCTTGTAAAATTTGAGTAATTCTTGCTATTGTGGATCCTTTTTGGCTGATAGCAACATAAATACAATAAACAGGATTATTTTCTTCAAAAAATTTTTTTTGATTGATAATAGTGTCTATAGCTATAGTTGTTTTTCCAGTTTGTCTATCTCCAATAATTAATTCCCTTTGTCCTCTTCCTATGGGAATCATGGAATCTATAAATTTAATTCCAGTATATAAAGATTCTTTAACCGGTTCTCTATAAATGACACCTGGAGCCTTTCTTTCCAAAGGCATTTCGAATAATTTTCCTTCTATAGGTCCTTTTCCATCAATAGGATTTCCCAATATATCTATAACACGACCTAACATTCCTTCTCCTACTTTTATAGAAAGAACTTTTCCTGTTCTTTTGACTTGATCTCCTTCTTTAATATCTTTTGATGGATGCAATAATACAATACTAACATGATCTTCTTCAAGGTTAAATACTATTCCCTTAATTCCAGTATGGAATTCAACTAATTCTCCATAAAAAGCAGAATTTAACCCAAACGATCTAACTATACCATCTCCTATTTGAACAATAATCCCATATTCAGATAATTTTGATTCAAATTGAAAATTTGATAATTCTTCCTTAAGAATAGAAGATATTTCAGAATATTTTAAATCTGACATTAAAATAAATACTTTATTTAGTTTTTAAATATTTTTTTAATACAAAAAAATTGTTTTTTAATACTAAAATCCCATTCTTTGTATCCTATACGAAATAAGAAGCCTCCAATAATAGAAGGGTCTACTTGATTAAGTATATGAATTTCTTTTTTTTTAGTGAAAATTTTCATCTTATGTGAAATTACTTTTTTCATATCTATACTTAAAGGAATAGCTGAAATGATAGTACATTTTGTAAATCCTTTTTTCTCTTCTTCATATATATTGATATATTCTAAAAAAATTTCTCTTAATAGAAATTCTCTTTCATGTAGAATTAACAATTGTATAAATTGAAAAATAAAAGGATCAAAAGAATAAAAAATTTTCTTTAAGATGATTATTTTTTTTTCAGAATTTAATAACGAAGAAAGAATAATTCTCTTAATATCTATATTGTGACAAAATAAAGAAAAGGCTTTCTTTATTTTATTAAAAGAAAAATTATTTTTTTTTTTCGAAAATTCGAAAAAAACTCTAGCGTAATGTTTAATTACTTTTTTATTTGAAAACATTAAATTTATCTTGTAATTATAATTTATCTACTAATTTTTTTATGAATTTATCTTGTTGATGTATATGATCTAATTTTTTTTTTAATATTTTTTCCGCTATTTGAATAGAAATATCTCCTATTTCATTTTTTAGTTTCTGTATAGCTACTTTTCTTTTTATATGAATATCTTTTTTTGTTTCTTCTATAATTTTTTTCTTTTCTAATATTCCTTCTTTTTTAGCTTTTAATCTTATTTTTTCTCTCATTTGAATAGCTTCTTCTAAAATGATATCTCTTTTTATTTGTGTTTCCTTTAAAATTTTATCTTTTTTCTTTTTTACTTCTTGCAATTCTTTTTGTATTTGATTTGCTTTTTGAATAGACTTTCTAATTTTTTCTTCTCTTTGATCAATAAAATTGATTATTGGATTCCATGCAAATTTGGAAAGAAATAATATAAGCATTATAAATATAATAGAATGCCAAACAATCAATCCAATAGAAGGAGTAACTAAATCCATAACTAATTTTATTTAAATACAGCTAATAATGCAGTTACTATTCCAAAAAGAGCAGCTCCTTCAATAAGTGCAGCTACAATAATCATTGCATTTTGTATTTTATCTGAAGCTTCAGGTTGTCTAGAAATAGCATCCATAGCAGAACTTCCAATTTTTCCAATTCCTATACCTGCACCTATTACCGCAAATCCAGCTCCTAAAGCTGCTATTCCTGAATAAGTTAAATCTATATCCATATTAATTTTAATTTTTAATGCGTTTCATTTTCATAATTTTTTACAGACATTCCTATAAGTAATGCCGATAAAGTAGTAAAAATAAAAGCTTGTAAAAAAGCTACCATAATTTCTAATAAAGAAATAAAAAAACCAAAAATAATGGAAAACCCAGCTATAAAAAAATTTTTAAAAATAAAAATGAGACAAATAAAACTTAAAATAATTATATGTCCAGCTGTTATATTAGCAAATAAACGAATACATAAAGTTAATGGACGAATAAAAATTCCTAAAAATTCTATAGGAGCTAATAAAAATTTAATTCCTACTGGAACTCCAGTCATACAAAAAGTATGTTTCCAATAACTTTTAGTTGCATTTATATTGGTAATCAAAAATGTAGCAGTAGCCAGTACAAAGGTAATATTGATATTACCAGTTATATTTGGAAATCCTGGAATCATCCCCATTAAATTATTAGTTAAAATAAAAAAAAAGGATGTCAATAAAAAAGGTAGATAAATTTTATATTTATTTCCCATATTAGGAATGGCAATTTCATCACGTATAAATACAATTAAAAATTCCATGAGAATACCCAAATTCCATTTGGTTTGATTATTTTCATAACTATATTTCATACGTATAAAAATATAACACAATAAAAAAAAGGAAATAAATAAGGATATTACATTTTTAGTAATAGAAAAATCTAACGGTTTATCATTTTTTGGAATTCCTTTTTTATCTAAATATAATGTTCCTCTAGAATTAGTTGTATATATTCTTCCATTAAACATTTTATAATATCCATGTTTTCCTATTACCACTTTTTTTTTACATGAAAATCTAGAAGAAAAAAAAATTTCTAATCCATTATTATTTCTATTCCATAAAAACACAGGTAGTGAAAAAACAATTCCATGATCATAAGTTCCTGCAATATGCCATTCATGAGAATCATTAATGTGATTAAATATTGTATGATCTATATTTATTTTATTTCTATGGTTATTTGTTTTTTCATGTTTTTTTTCTTTACAACAAGAAAAACAGAAAAAAAAGAATACAAGAAAAAATAATAAACGTATGATTTTTATCATATTCTATAAAAATAGAAAACAAATTTATATTTTTTATAAAAAAAATGTCATCATCAATATAAAATAATTTTTTTAAACAATTGCATTTTCATTTTTTGAAGAGTACATTTGCATATCTAATTTTATTCTTACACAATGAAGGAAGAAACAAAACTCATTCAAAATATTTTGTCTGATCCTCTGACGGGTGCTATTTCTACGCCTATTTATCAAACATCTACTTATATACAAAAAGCTCCTGGAGTTCATAAAGGATTTGATTATACAAGAACAAATAATCCTACAAGGAAGATATTAGAAAATTTAATTACTAGTTTAGAATATGGTTATGCTAGTTTAGCCTTTTCTTCTGGATTAGCGGCTGTAGATGCTGTTTTAAAACTATTAGAATGTGGAGATGAAATAGTAGCTGTAGACGATATTTATGGAGGGACGTTTCGTCTACTAAATTTATATAAAAAATTGGGCATTCATACTAAGTTTATAGATACAACTAATGTAGAAGAATGTATTAATGTTATTTCTAAAAAGACAAAATTGGTTTGGCTGGAAACTCCTACGAATCCTACTTTAAAAGTATCTGATATAGAAGATATCAGCATAAAATCAAAAAATAAAAATCCAAAACTATTAGTTGTAGTAGATAATACTTTTGCTTCTCCTGCTATTCAAAACCCTCTTAAGTTACACGCCGATATAGTGATTCATAGCGCAACGAAATATTTAGCGGGACATTCAGATGTATTAGCTGGATTAGCTACAGTAAAAAATCCTGATTTATATGAAAAATTAAAGTATATTCAAAATGCAACAGGAGGAGTTTTATCTCCTATTGATTGTTGGTTAACGATTAGAGGAAGTCAAACCTTATATCTACGTGTAAAAAAACAATCTAAAAATGCATTTAGAATTGCTTCTTTTTTGGAAAAGAAAAAAAATATAGACAAGATTTATTACCCAGGATTACCCTATCATAAAAATCATTTGATAGCAATAAAACAACAACGGTATTTTGGAGGAATTGTTTCTTTTAGCATGAAAAACGATAAAATAGAATCAGCAAAAAAAATTGTTACATCAACTAAATTTTTTAAGCTAGCAGAAAGTTTAGGAGGAACAAAAAGTTTAATCTGTCATCCTGCTACTATGACTCATAAATCTACCCCTAAGGAGATTAGAATAAAATCTGGAATACAAGATTCTCTTATTCGTTTATCTATTGGAATAGAGAATATAGAAGATCTTATAGAGGATATAGACCAAGCTTTAAAATAATTGATTATCTATCATGTAAGAATATTCCGATATGAGATAGTTCTTCACGAATTCTATCCGATAAATTCCAATTTTTTTTTTCTCGTGCTTCTACACGAAATTGAATTAGTCTTTCAGTGAGTATTTCTAATTTTTTCTTCGAATTTTCATTGATAGAAGAATTATTTTTTGGTTCTTGAAGACCTAAAATATCAAAAACGAAATGAGTCATATATTTTTTTAGTAAATCTATATGATTAATATTTTCTATATAAGAAGAATTAACAACATGTGTAGCTTCAAATAAATAAGCTATTAATAAAGGAAGGTTAAAATCATCATTAATAGCATTATAACAACCATTTATCCATCGATAAACATCAAAATTATGATTTTTTTGTATTGATGTATTGGAATGAAAATTTTTCAGTATGTTGATAGCTTTCATAATACGTATATATCCTTTTTCAGCATTTTCAAGTCCTTTGTTTGAAAAATTCATAATGCTTCTATAATGAGATTGTAAAATGAAAAATCTAATAATACTAGGAGAAAAAATGTTTCCATTTCCATGAAGTATGTCTTTTAATTCCAAAAAGTTACCCGTAGATTTGCTCATTTTTTTTCCATTTAAGGTTAACATGTTGGTATGCATCCAATAATGTGCAAAATCTTTTTTATTAAAAAAACCCGTAGCTTGTGCCAATTCACATTCATGGTGAGGAAATTTTAAATCAAGACCCCCTCCGTGAATATCAAAAGTTTCTCCTAAATATTTTGTACTCATAACAGTACACTCTATATGCCAACCTGGGAACCCTTTTCCCCATGGAGAATTCCAATTCATGATATGATTGGTATTCGCTTTTTTCCAAAGAGAAAAATCTTGAAAAGAATGTTTTTCTTTTGAAAATTTTAATTTTTTATTAAAAAGTTGGTTAATTTTATTTTTACTAAGAATTCCATAAGAATAAAATTTTCTATATTCTTTTAGATTAAAATAAACAGAACCATTTATTTCATATGCCAATTTTTTTTTTATCAATTCTTGAATCATATCTATTTGTTCTATAATATGACCTGTAGCTGTTGGTTCTATATTTGGAGGTAAAACATTCAAAATATTCAATAAATTATGAAAAGAAAGAGTATATTTTTGAACAATTTCCATAGGTTCAAGTCCTTCTATACGAGATTTTTTAGAAATTTTATCTTCTGTATCTTTATTCTCATTTTCTAAATGTCCTACATCAGTAATATTTCTTACATATCGAACTTTATAACCTAAATGTTTGAAATAACGAAAAATAATATCAAAAGATATAAAAGTACGACAATTCCCCAAATGTAAATGATTGTAAACTGTAGGTCCACAAACGTAAATACCTACATATTTTTTGTGAATAGGTTTAAATAATTCCTTTTTTCCTGTTAAAGAATTATATATTTTTAAATTACCATAACTTACTGTATTCATGTGTTTTACGATATTCCAATATGATGTAAAAATTCTTTTCGAACTTCTGAATTTTCCTTAAAAGATCCTATAAATTCAGTTGTAATCGTAGTACTATCTATATCTCTAATTCCACGAGAGTTGACGCACAAATGTTTTGCCTCTATTATACAAGCTACATCTTTTGTATCTAATATATTTTGTAAATATTCTACAATTTGCATTGTTAAACGTTCTTGTACTTGTGGTCTTCTTGCATAAAAATTCACAATCCTATTAATTTTGGAAAGTCCAACAACTTTTCCATGAGATATATAACCGACATGAGCTTTTCCTACAATAGGTAGAAAATGATGTTCACAGGTAGAATAAACTGTGATATTTTTTTCTATTAACATCTGATTATACTTATATTTATTTTCGAAAATAGAAGGTTTAGGTATTTTTTTTGGATCAAGACCACTAAATATTTCTTGTATAAACATTTTTGCTACACGTTTAGGAGTTAAACGTAAACTATCATCATTCATATTTAGTCCTAAAACTTTCATAATTTGAAAAAAATGTTTTTCTATTTTTTCAATTTTTTCTTGATCACTTATATTACAAAAAGCATCTTTTCGTAAATATGAATGATTTAAAATAGAATTTTTATTTTTATTTTTTTCTTTCATCATAAAAAATAAAGTTACAAAAACGATATTTTATTTAATAAAAAGAAGATATCATTCCCATTTTAATATTTTTGGAATTTTACATATAGGGATTGGAACCAATTTATGGTTATTTTTTCTATGTAAAGTTTGATATATTTTTAATATTTTTTTGTTTTCTGTTGTACAAAAATTGTAATTTTTTTTCTTTATAATTTTCATAGCCCATTCCAATTCTTCATAAGTTGCTCCTAATTGTTCTTCATCCGATCGTTGATCTTCCCAAAGACCATCTGTTGGTTTTGCTTCTTGAATTTCATTTATAATATTCAATTTTTTAGCTATCAAACGAATATCACTTTTAGTCAAATCTGCTATAGGAAGTAAATCAACTCCACCATCTCCATATTTTGTAAAAAAACCTACTCCAAAATCTTCTATTTTGTTTCCAGTTCCAACAACAAGATAATTTTTTATATTAGCGTAATAATATAACATTAACATTCGTAAACGAGATTTAACATTAGCTAATGCTAAAAGTGTGTTTTCCTTGGTTTTGTTTTTTATATTCATAGTATGACAAAAGGAAATGAATAAAGTGGATAAATCTTTTTTTAAATAATGAACATTATCAAATTTATCAGTTAAAAATTTTGCATGTTTTTTAGATAATAAACTATCCTCTTTTTCTGAAATAGGCATTTCCAATATTATTGTATCTAATTTTGTTAGAGCTACTAAATAAGATGTAACTGAAGAATCAATTCCTCCAGATATTCCAATAATAAAACCATTTGATTGAGATTTTTTTATATATCTTTTTAACCAACATACGATATGTTGAATTATTTTTTCTTCTTTTATCATTTGTTTTTAAAGTGTATTTTTTATATATATGTCTTTAATTCTAAATTTAGAAACTTCTACAAAAAATTGCTCAATTAGTATAGCAAAAAATGGAATATGTATAGCCTCTATAGAGGAGTGTTCAGAAGGGTATCTTCATTCAGAAAAATTACATATGTTCATACAATATGCCATGAAAATAGCTAAAATAGATTTTAAAGATTTAAAATCTATTTGTGTTAGTAAAGGTCCAGGATCATATACTTCTTTAAGAATAGGAGCTTCTGCTGCTAAAGGATTATGTTTATCTTTGGGAATTCCTTTATTATCTATAGATTCTTTAACTATTCTTGTTCATAAATTTAATAATATAAAAAGTGGTATTTTTATCCCTATGATTCATGCTAAATCTGATTTATTTTATACTTCATTATTTAATGAATATAAAAAAAGACTGAGCCCTATTTTTATAAAAAAGTTTAATGACAATTTTTTCAAAACTTTTTCTAAAAAAAAAGATAAAAAGGTCTATTTTTTAGGAAATTTTATAGCAGATAAATTTTTATCTGTAAAAAATAATAAATTGTTTTTCCAAACATATCCATCATCAATGGATATGTCTGAGATTTCTTATGTAAAATATTGTAATAAGGAATTCAATAATATAGAAAAATTTCTTCCTTTCTATTTGTAAAATTGAAAGGATTTTTGATGAAAAAAATTTATTAAAAATCATAAAAAATATACTGAAAATAAATTATTTATAATTAAAATAAAAAAAATAATATATTATTTTTTCTATTTTAAAGTAATAATTATTTATGCATTAAAAAAAAGTCTTTTATTTCAATAACATAATGAATATATTTTCGATTCTAAATATTAGAATTGTAATTTTTATATATAAAAAAATGGATTTAATTCATTATTGAGTTATAATTAGTAGTAAAATTCCATTTTTTATTATTTATATTAAAAAATGAAAACAAACTAGATGATAAAAAATAAGAGAACCATAAAACATAAATTCCCTTTTTTTTTACTAAATAAGATTATTTAATAAGATAAAAATCATTTTTTTGTTAAAAGAAAAATTATTTATTTTATCTCATCCAAAATTTAAGTTTAATAATATCAATTTTTGATAAAATGATTATAAAAAAGAAAAGTAGAGATTGATTATGATATTTTTATATTTCAGTATACTGAAAAAATTAAAAAAAAGAAAAAAAAATATTAGAAGAATAGTAAAAAAATATTTCATTAGGAAATGATTAGAATTAAACTTCGAAATATTTTAGAATATGCAACCCCAATTATATTTATTTATATTATTGTATATCTAGGATGGAATGCTTTTCACTTTTTTCAATCGGAAATCCTTATAGGTATAGTCTCTTCTATAAGTATTATACACTTATTTATTCTATTTGATAAGAATATTGAAAAAAGTTATAAATCCATGATTTTTTTGTCTTTTTTTATATTAATAATTTTTATTGTTTTTTCTTTTGTAAAAATATTCTTCTACAAAGAAGGAAAAATAACAACAGATATCAAAATATCTTTACTTATTAGTTTAATTTTATATATCCTAATTCGTGTTACTTATTTTATGCGGATAATATATATTAAAATATATAATCCTGCTTTTATACTTATTACTAGTTTTGTATTTCTATCTTTTTTAGGATCCATTTTATTAATGTTACCGGCTTCAACAGTGAAAAGAATATCCTTTGTAGATGCATTATTTACTTCTACTAGTGCCGTATGTGTAACTGGGTTAGTTGTATTAGATACAGCTAAAGATTTTACTTATTTGGGAAAAGTCATTATACTTATTTTGGTGGAACTAGGAGGTTTAGGTATTTTAACTATCACTTCTTTTTTTAGTTTTTTTTTTAGGAATGGATTTTCTTTTAAAGAAGCTATTTTTATTAGTAATTTTTTAAATACAAAAACTACAAGTAATGTTCTTAGTTTAGCAGTTAAAGTAGTTATGTTCACTTTGACAGTTGAATCTATAGGAACCTTACTAATTTATTTTTCAATTAGAGATAAAACTATAATAGAAACCGATAGTCCTTTATTTTTTTCTATTTTTCATTCTATATCTGCTTTTTGTAATAGTGGTTTTTCTACTCTTAGCAAAGGTTTGTATTCAGAAACTGTAAGATTTAATTATTTGTTGCAATTTATTGTTGCTTGTTTATTGATATTAGGAGGGATAGGGTTTCATATTTTATTTAATTTTTTTACATATATATGGTTTACTATAAAAAAATATTTTTATAGAATTTTTAAAGATGAATATTTTCGATATCCTGTACATATAGTAACTTTAAATACAAAAATCGTTGTATTTACTACTTTTTTTCTACTTTTTTTTGGAACTATTTTTTATTACGTTAGTGAATATTATTGTTCTCTATCGGAGCATTCTTCTTTTTATGGAAAATGGATGGCTTCATTTTTTTCTTCTGCGACATCTAGAACCGCAGGTTTTCATGTTTTAAATATGAGTTCTTTAGCTCCTGTTACTATTTTTTTTACGATTTTTTTGATGTGGATAGGTGCTTCTCCGGCATCTACTGGTGGAGGGATCAAAACTAGTACTTTTGCACTAGCTTTGATGAATATTGTTTCTTTATCTAAAGGAAAAAAAAGATTAGAAATTCAAAGAAAAGAGATATCTTCAGAATCAGTTCGATTAGCTTTTTCAATTATTATATTATCTTTAATTGTTATATATATAAGTATTTTGATGATTATTATATTGGATCCTAAAAAGGATATTTTGTCTATTTCTTTTGAAGTTTTTTCTGCTTTTTCAACAGCAGGATTATCTTTAGGGATTACTTCTAATTTATCAAATGGTAGTAAATTAGTTTTAATATGTTTAATGTTATTAGGAAGAATAGGAGTTTTCAATGTAATGATTGGTTTATTAAGAAATCATAGAATTAATTATCATTATTGTTATAGATATCCTATAGGGGATATTCTTATTAATTAATGAAATAATATGAAGATTATAATTATTGGATTAGGTAATTTTGGAAGATCTTTAGCTCTTAATTTAACAGATAATGGACATGAAGTATTCGGAATAGATCAAAAAATGGAACAGGTAGATTTATTAAAAGATCATATAGCGAATGTAGTATGTATGGATGCTAATAATGAATCCGCTTATAAAGTATTACCTATTCAACAAGCTGATTTAGGAATTGTAGCGATAGGAGAAAATGAAGGGGCCTCAATAGTAACAACAGCTATTTTAAAAAAAAAATATAAACATCTTAGAATAATCAGTAGATCTTTATCAAAAATACATGATACAATATTAGAAGCTATGGGGATTAATGATGTTGTTCATCCAGAACAGGATGCTGCATTTAGATTAACTAAACAAATATCTTTCAATTATGCATTAGATTATTTCAGAGTGGATAATAAACATTCTATAGCAGAAGTTTTTTCTCCATTTTCTTTTAATGGGAAGTCTGTTAAAAGTTTAAAGTTAACACAAAAATATTCTGTTTCTTTAATTACCGTAATACGAGAAAATATGAAAAAAACTATGTATAACAAAGAGAATAATTCAACAAGAAAAGTAATCGGACTTGTTACAGGAGATACTATTTTACAAAAAGGAGACATATTAACTCTATTCGGTTCTAATAAATCAATCATGAACTTTTTGAAAGATAAAAAATGATTAATTAATAATATAAAAAAAAGATCTTTTTTTTTTATATTTCATCATAAATTTGTTTTTCATATTGAACGGAAGTTTATCAATATTACAAACGTTAAAACGTTTTTAATCAACCAACATTCAATAGTATTTTTACAAATTCATTTTTTATATTACGTATTACAGATTTTTCATTTCATACATAATATAAAAAAGTAGAATTTTTTCTTACAAAGAAAATTATCTTAAATTAAAGTTTTACATATAAGGATATTCATAATTTTTACTTTCTTGAAAAAAAGGATTTCCTTTGGAAGCATTTGGTTTTCTCTTATTCAAATTTGAAAATAAAATATAATAAAAAATACCTCCTATTAGTAATAAAGAACCAATTTCAGACATTCCGAATTGGATTTCTACATCAGGAGCTATTAAACTATATGTTTCTATATAATGTCCAATAAGTAAGGTAAAAGCTATTGAAAAAACTATTTTAGGGTTAGTTTTATTTTTGCTACTTATTAATCCAAATAGTGGAATAACAAGATTTGGAATTAATATCCAAAAATGAATAGATTGATATATTTCTTCTCTCTTTAAGAAATAATAAATTTCTTCTGGAATATTTCCATACCAATAAAGTAGGAATTGTGAAAACCATAAATAACTCCATAATAAACTACTAGAAAATAAATATTTGCTTAAGTCATGCAAATGATTTTTATTAAATAAAGGGAAATATCCTTTTTTATTAAGGTAAATAGATATAATTGTAATTGTTCCTATTCCTGTTACTATATAACTACTTAAAATATACCATCCGAATAAAGTACTAAACCAATGTGGATTTAAAGACATAATCCAATCCCATGCTATCAGTATAGAAACAATGGAGAAAAATATAATGAAAATAAGAGATATAAAATACAATTTTTTATAATCATTCAAAGAATGTGTTTGATCGAGTATATGAGATTTTTTCCTTATTTTAAAATAAAAAAAACTACATCCTAATACATAAATTAAACTTCTTATTAAAAAAAAAGGAGTATTTAAAAATAGTTTTTTACTTGCAATAATTTTATCATACTTTAAAGAAATAGGATCGAATAGATCCGGACTCATCCAATGAAATAAATGAATATAATCAAGGGTATTTAATGATAAAATGATAAAAATCATGATACTTCCATATGGAATAAAAGAAGCTATATCTTCCATTATTGGATGAATAATAATAGACCATCCTGAATTTGAAATATTTTGTATTCCTAAAAAAAATAAAGCGCCCAAAGATATAGAAGTAAAATAAAAAATGGAAATATATAAACCACTCCAAGGTTCATTTTCTTTTTTTTCATATTTTATTTCTTTTCCTTCTTCTTTAGAAAAATTATAAATTTTTTTATTAAAAAATTTTTTATCCAATAAAATCAAAATAAAACCAATAATTATCATTGAAATGATAATTTTTTTATTCATTATAGAAAATCGATACATCTTTATTTATTTTTTAGATACATTACATATTTTGATACTTTCCATCTATCTATTTCATTTAATTGGGATGCATAAGAATTCATATTATTTTTTCCATACGTAATGATATGATAAACACTACCAATAGTAATATCTCTATCTTTATAATTAGGAATACCTAAAATTTTATCATTCTTTACTAATGGACCTTGTCCATCTCCTTTATTTCCATGGCATATAGCACAGTTTATTTGATATAATTTTTTACCTTTTTTTAAAATAATTTCTTCTGTTTCTCCTACTGTTTTTTGAAAAGGATACGTCTTTATTTTTTTAGAATAACTAAATCCTTTACTTTTTATTTGATAAGAAATAGAATTATAAAAATATGTTCTAGGAATACTTCCTTTTACCGGTAAAAGAGAAGAAGTTTTTCCTTTTGAAAAAAAAGGAATGGGAATTTTTTTAAGTTTTCTTTTATAATTGAAATTAGGATCTGCATATGGCTCATATGCTTCTGAATAATACATATCTGGCATATATACCACATTGGGTTTTTTTTTGTTTATCCAACAAGACTCTAAAAATAAAAAAATATTAAAAATAATAATTATTTTAAAAAAGTATTTAATCATAATTTATTCCTAAATTATATGTTTTTTATAATAATTTTCATAGCTCCATTTTCCTTTAGCAAGTTTACTAATTCATCCGTATTTTTTTCGGTATGAATTTCCATTAAAAACATATCATCAGTAGTTCTAGGATCTGGATTTTTCGGAGTCAATCCTGGAAATAATTTGCATTGAATAAGATAAGTTATACACATAAAATGTGCAGAAAAAAAAATTGATAATTCAAATATAACGGGAATAAAAGAAGGAACATTTCTTATCCAAGAAAAAGAGGGTTTTCCTCCGATATTTTGAGGCCAATCTACAATCATGACATACCAAGTTAATAGACTTGCTATACAAAAACCAAGTAATCCATATATAAAAGATAAAAAAGATAAGTTTGTTTTTTTTAATTTTAATATTTTATTTAAGTTATGTATTGGAAAAGGAGAATATACTTCATAAATACTAAATTGAGTATGATTTTGAATCACTTTAATACTATTTACCAATGTATCATCATTATCATATAATGCATGTACATGTATTTTATTCATTTTTCCTTATTATTTTGTTATTTTCTGATTTCAATATGGTTTTCAATTCTGATTGTGAGATCACTGGAAATACACGTATGTATAATAAATAAAGAATAAAAAATAAACCAAAAGTCCCTATAAATATTCCAACATCTACAAACGATGGAATAAAACCAGTCCAAGATGATGGAAGATAATCATGACTTAGATTTAAAACAATAATATCAAATCTTTCAAACCACATTCCAATATTTATAATTATTGATATGACATAAGAACAAAAAAAACTTCTTCGTATAGATTTAATCCACAAAAATTGTGGAATGACAACATTACAAATGATAAGAGTCCAGAAAGCCCACCAAAATGGTCCTTTAGCTGCTTCTACAGAAAAATAAATAAATTTTTCAAAAATATTTCCAGAATACCAAGAAAGAATAAATTCGGAAATATAAGCTAATAAAACTATTCCTCCTGTTAAAAGAATAATCATATTCATATATTCAATATGGTCTCTAGTAATATAATTTTCTAAAGAAAGAACTTTTCTTGTAACACCTAATAAAGTTTGTACCATAGCGAATCCAGAAAAAATAGCTCCTGCGACAAAATAAGGAGGAAATATTGTACTATGCCATCCTTTAATAACAGAAGTTGAAAAATCAAAAGAAACTATAGTATGTACAGAAAAAACCAATGGAGTACACAATCCTGCTAATACTAAAGATAGTTCTTCAAATCTTTGCCATTCTTTAGAGCTTCCTCCCCATCCAAAACTAAGAATACTATAAATTTTTTTTTTAAAAGGATTTGAAACACGATCTCGTATCATTGCAAAATCAGGAATAAGTCCCATAAACCAAAATACGGCAGAAACAGAAAAATAAGTACTAATGGCAAAAACATCCCATAATAGAGGAGAATTGAAGTTAGGCCATAATGTTCCAAATTGATTAGGAATAGGTAAAACCCAATGAGCATTCCATGGCCTTCCCATATGAATAATTGGAAATAAACCAGCTTGTATGACTGCAAAAATAGTCATTGCTTCTGCTGAACGATTAATAGACAAACGCCATTTTTGACGGAATAATAATAAAACAGCAGAAATTAAAGTTCCAGCATGACCAATTCCAACCCACCAAACAAAATTAGTAATATCCCAAGCCCAATTTATTGTTCTGTTTAAACCCCAAACTCCAATACCAGTTCCTATTGTATAAAAAATACATAGAATTCCCCATAAAAAAGCTAAAATAGAAATAAATAAAGCTATCCACCATAATTTTCCACATTTTTTTTTTATTATAGGATTTAAGATATCATCTGTAATATTTTTATATGTTTTTTTTCCTATAATTAATGGATTTCTTATAGAAGAAGATTCATAGTGATCTAACATAATTTTTCTATTTCATTTTTTACATATCATTTCTTATCTTCAATTGATAAGATACATTTGGATTAACACCAAGAAAATCAAGAAGTTTATAAGATCTTGAACTTTTTATTTTTTTTGAAATAAGACTTTTTTCATCATTGATATCTCCAAAAGTAATGGCTTTTGTTGGACAAGAAATACTACAAGCCGTTTCAAATTCTTGATCTTTGATACTTCTATTTTCTTTTTTTGCCGTTCCTATAACATATTGTGTTCTTTGTATACATAAAGAGCATTTTTCCATCACTCCTCTGGTTCTAACAACAACATCGGGATTGATCACCATTTTTCCTAAATTATTATTCATATTATAGTCAAATTTTGGATTATTAGCATAATTAAACCAATTAAAACGTCTTACTTTATAAGGACAATTATTAGCACAATAACGGGTTCCTACACATCTATTATAAACCATCATGTTTTGACCTTGTACTCCATGAGAGGTGGCTCCTACCGGACATACCGTTTCACAAGGGGCCTGCTCACAATGTTGACACATTACTGGTTGGAAAACGACTTTTTTTGAATTATTCGGATGATTTTTATTTTTTGAATTATTATTTATATAATATCTATCTACACGAATCCAATGCATATCTCTAGATTTTTGTATTTCTTCCTTTCCGACAATAGGAACATTATTTTCTGAATGACATGCAATAATGCAAGATCCACATCCGATACAAGCATTTAAATCTATGGATAAATTAAAATGATGTCCGTTTTTCTCTTTTTCTGTTTTTTCTTGATTCCAAATAGAAGAAATTTTTTTTGTAGGGAGCATTCCTTTATAAGTCGATATTTTTTCTTCTTCATTCCAAAATTCTTTAGTTTTTTTTAGAAAAATATTTAAACTAGTTTCTTTCACTAAAATCCTATCAACCGTTTCATTTTGTAATTGTATACAAGCAAATTTATGTATTTTATTTACTTTTTTTATCCGTATATTATTTTGTATAATGTTAAAATCATCGTAAATATGATAAGCATTTTTCCCATTACAAAATTTTGATAACTTACCTTTTTTTTGTCCATACCCAAAGGATAATCCTATAGAACCTATAGCTTGTCCTTGCTGAATAAAAACAGGAATATCTTGAATTAATATTTTATTATTTTTAATTAAGCTTACACAATCTCCATTTAAACTTCCATCTAGTGTATTCCAATTTTTTACCCCTATTTGAATTGCATCTAAATAAGACATGGTTAAATAATTATCCCAAGTTGTTCTTGTAATAGGATCCGGTAGTTCTTGCAACCAAGGATTATTGTATTGATATCCATCTCCCATACTAATCTTTGTATATAACCTGAGTTCAAAAAATTTTTCTATTTTGTTTTTTTTATCATTGATTATTTTTTTGTTTTCGTATCTATATATTTTTTTTTCATCAAGATTTTCTTTTAAAAGAATATCAGATGAATCGGTTTTTTCTACAACTCCATAAAATAAAGCTTCATTAAAAGAAGAAACATTAGATTTGGGAATAATATATTTTTCCCAAATATTTTTCAAATATTCATAATAATTATTTTCTTTATTTTTTCCCCAAATAATCAAAGATTCTTGAAATTGTCTTGTATTAAAAATTCGTTGTATTGTAGGTTGTATAAGTGTATAAACATTTGTGATAGGATGAGTATCTCCCCAAGATTCGAGCCAGTGTGGGATAGGTATTAATACATCCATTATTTCGTCCGTTTCATTTTTATTCATGGAAAACGAAACAGTTAATGGTATTTTTTTTATAAATTCTTTTAATTTTTTGGAAATAGATAGTGGAAGACTATAAATAGGGTCTATATTATTAATAAATAAACATCCAATATTTTCTTTTTCTACATCATTTTTTATAAATTTTTTAAATTCATCATCATTACTTTCTTTTGAAAGAATAAATTTTTTATCTCTTAATGCATTGCTATTAATTTTTTTGTTAATTAAATAAGATATTTCATAAGACTCTTGATCTCCATCTGCAAGAATGACGCTTTTAGATCCTTTTTTTTTAACTAAAGAAATGATTTTCTTGATATATTTATCTTTAGGTTCCTTTCCAAAAAAAATTTTTTGATAAATTTCAACCAACATTTTTTTAATGTAAAAAGGTTTTTTAGATATTCTAATGTCTGCGTTGGCTCCAGATAGAGACATATTACTTTCTATTTGAATATGCTGCATCATAGATTTTTTAGGATTTCTATTAGAAACATAAGCCTTTCCCATATTTTCTGGACTCCAATCTCCTAAAAAATCCGCATCAAATGAAATTATTAGTTCTGTTTTTTCTAAATTAATAAAAGGAATAGATCGTACACCAAATATTTTTTTTGACGCATTTAATGACTTAGAATAAGAAATAGGATCATAAGTAATCCATTTAGTATTTGGATATATCTTTTTAAAAGATTGAATTAATTTTTTTGTAGAAAAACTTGGAAAAGATGGAGAAATAAATATAATATTTTTTTTTGTTTTCAATGATTCTTCTAAATATCTTATAACATAATCATCTATTTTTTTCCAAGAACTTTTTTTTCCTTTTAAAAAAGGATGTCTCAATCTTTCTTCATCATAAAGAGATAATAATGAGGATTGTATTCTAGCTGAAGTTGTATTAAAATGTTTTGAAATTGAATTAGGTTCTATTTTAATAGGTCTACCTTCTCTTGTTTTTACTAAAACACATCCTATGTCAAAAGAATCTATCATAGTAGAAGCATAATAATTAGGAATTCCAGGGGTTATACTATCCGGTTTCACAACATAAGGAATAGATTTAATTACTGGACCTTTACAAGCAGCTAAAGTTACTGAAGCTGTACTAAAACCAATCCATTTTAAAAAATCACGTCTAGAAGTTTTTTCTTTAAAAAAATCTTGTATGAAATGAGTATCGTCATTTATGTTTTTTTTTGATTTCATAACACAATTTAGTTTCTTTATACTTTTTCAATTTTAATATCAATAATGACATTTAGCACATTCAGTTCCACCAATCATATCAACTGTTATTTTTTTATTTTCTTTTTTTATTTTTTTATGAAAATATGTTTTATAGTATTGATTACTTATATCTATTTCCACATTTTTATGACAAGAAATACACCATTCCATGGTAAAATCATTAGACATTTCTACTTGATCCATTTTTTGTACTTCCCCATGACAAGCGTTACAAACTAAATTTACTTTTTTTAATTTTTTTATCATGTTTTTTCCAGATATAACATGTTGAGAATGATCAAAATACACAAAATCTGGCATATTATGTATACGTATCCATTGAATAGGATTTGTTTTCTTTGAATATTTTCTTTTTTTTGGATCCCATCCAATTGCATAATATATTTTTTGTATTTCTTCATTATATTCGTTTCTATTTTTTCCTTTTTCTAAATAATCTCCATTATATTCATTGATAGTAATATGACAATTCATACAAACATTGGTTGAAGGAATACTAGAAACCTTTCCTTCTTTTGCAGAAGAATGACAATATTGACAATCAATTCCATTAATATCAGAATGAATTTTATGAGAAAAATAGATAGGTTGTTCTGGTTTATATCCTTTATTTACATCTATTTTCATTAAAAAATTCCAAATTCCATATATTCCTATTAATGAAAAAAAACCTATAAAACAAGATAGTATATACCATTTTTCTTTTTTTCTTCCTAAAATTTTATCGTATAAAATCCTTTTTAATCTAATTTTTATAGAAAAGTTTTTTTTATCAGAAACAGGATTTTCATTATTAACTAACTTAGATAAAAGTTGAATTCTATATAAAACCCAAATTATAATTAACGATAAAATGATAAAACAAAAAACTATAAACTTAAATAAAAATTTATTTTCTTCCGTATAGAAATTTATTTCTTTATTTTCACTATCATCATTATTTTCATTTTCTTTTTTTATAGAATTGGGTTTTTGAATAAAAGATAAAATATCATCTACTTGTTTTTCAGATAATTGAGGAAATAAATTCATTTCTAAATTATCATATTCTTTGTAAATGGCTATAGCATCTTTATCTCCGCTTTCTCTTAAAGATTTATTGTTGATGATCCATTTGTGTAACCATTCTCTACTTCTTTTTTTAGTAACATCGGCTAAAGCAGGTCCTATCATTTTTTGTTCTAAATTCATAGCATGACATGCTGTACAATTTTTTTTAAAAAGATCACTTCCTTGTTTGGCATCTCCTTTTATATTTTCAACGGCATTTGCTGTTAAAAAAAAAGACAAAATGAAAATAATTTTTTTCATGATTAAATCAACAAATTCATATTTGACAAAAATAGAACAAAAGAAAAAATCTTGTTTTATGAAAAACAAATTCATATTGTTTATTTTTAATCTTTTCTTTAATTTTGTTTCATGAATAAGATTTGTTTGTTTTTCTTAATGTTAGCAGCTATGATGTCAAATCATTCACAAACTAAAGAATACAAAAAAAAAGGATATGATAAAATTAAGTTTATAGAAGATAAATTACCAAACGGCTTACATGTTATCTTGCATCAAGATAATACTAATCCCTTAGTTTCTGTTTCTGTTTTATACCATGTTGGAAGTAAAAACGAATCTCCAGGAAAATCTGGATTTGCTCATTTTTTTGAACATTTAATGTTTGAAGGTTCAAAAAATATTAAAAAGGGAGAATACTTCAAATATATAGCTTCTAATGGAGGAAAAAATAATGCTTATACTAATCATGATGAAACTTGTTACTATGAGGTTTTACCATCGGATCGTCTTCCATTAGCTTTGTGGTTAGAATCTGAAAGAATGTTACATGCAAAGTTGGATAGGGAAAGTATTAATAGACAAAGAAAAGTAGTAAAAGAAGAAAAAAAAATGCAAGTTGAAAATCAACCATATATTACAGCTATTTCAGAAAAAATTCCATCTTTATTATTTAAAAAACATCCGTATAAATATCCTATTATTGGATTAGATCAAGATTTAGATAGAGCTACAGAAAATGATTATAGGAAATTTTATAAGACATATTATGTTCCGAATAATGCTGTTTTAGTTATAGCAGGTGATTTTGATGTGAATGAAGCTAAAATATTATATAAAAAATATTTTTCCTCTATTCCAAAAGGAAAAGTAAATTTTAAAATGAAAAAAATAGAGGAACCTCCTATTGAAAAAGAAATACATTCTACATATGTAGATAAGAATACTAAAATTCCTGGAGTTTTTTTATCATATAGAGTTCCTAAAATAATAGATAAAGATTCTTATGTATTAAAAATTATAGACCATATTCTTTCTTCTGGAGAGAGTTCTAGAATCGTAAAAAATGTCGTCAATAAAAAACAAATAGCTTCTTATGCAGGTTCTTTTTTAGAGACTATGGAAGATTATGGAATTTTTATTATATACGGATTGATTAATCCTGGAGGAACATTAGATCATTTAACTCAAATAATAGATCAAGAAATTGATCTTCTGAAAGAAAAAGGAATTACACAATATGAATTGGAAAAACAAATAAATTTTTTTGAAAAAAAATTTATTTATGATAATTATTCTATGAGTGGAATTGCTTCAAATTTATCTTATTATTATTTATATTATCATGATTCTAATTTAATTAACAATGATATAGATAAATATAAAAAAATAACTACGGAAGATATCAAAAAAGTTGCTAATAAGTATTTAAATAAAAATAATAGAGTTCGTTTATATAATGTTCCAGAAAAAGAAAATACCATCGAATAAATTTATTAAAATTTTTATTACAATAATTTTTTTTCATACAACCATTATGTTTTCATTTAATCGAAATATTCCTCCTAAGTCTTTAAAAAGAAAGATTATTGTCAATATTGATAAACCAACAGTCTTCCATATGAAAAATGGATTAAAAGTTTTGGTTATTGAAGATCATAAGCTTCCTTTAGTAAGAGTTAGTTTAGAGTTAGATTGTAATCCTTTTTTAGAAAAAGATAAAACTGGGATAAAAAAAGTATTTGGTCAAATGCTACGTTCTGGAACAAAAAATCATTCTAAGGAAGAATTAGATGATATGATTGATTATATGGGAACAAATTTATATACTTCCTTTTCTGAAATATCCATTTCTACTTTAAAAAAGTATTTAAGAAAATCTATTTCTATAGTAAGTGATATTGCAATGAATACTAAGTTCGATAATTTAAAAGAATTGAGAAAAATTATCAATCAAAGGATAATCGATATTAGTATTTCTGAAAAAGATCCCAACTCTATTTTACAACGTGTTAAAAATGTCTTATATTATGGAAAAAATCATCCATATGGAGAATATGAAAACTATCATTCTATCAAAAATATAAATATTCATGATTTAAAAAAATTGTATAATAAATATTATATACCAAATATTTTTTATCTTTCTTTTATAGGAGATATTTCTAAAAAAGAGGCAAAAGAGTTATCTAATCTTTATTTTTCCAAATGGAAAAAAAAGTCGTACCTAGATAAACCTATTAATAATGAATATTACCTACCATCTCAAATAGAGATAGATATAGTTGATATTCCTACTCTAACACAGTCTATTATTTGTTTTGGTGGTCCTATTTCTTTTAAAAAAAGTGATCCTACATATTTTTCTTCTATATTAGCTAATGGAATTTTAGGTGGAGGACCTCAAAGTCGTTTATTTTTAAATATTAGAGAAAAAAAGGCATATACATATGGAGCTTATTCTGTCTTAAAATCAGATAGAAACATTGGTTATTTTTCAGTTTATACTCAAGTAAGAAATGAAGTAACAGAGAATGCTATTAGAGATATATTAAAAGAAATTGTTAAAATAACAAAAAACAAAGTATCTTCGGAAGAATTAAATATTAAGAAAAAAGAAATAATAGGTCAATTCATTCTGGATTTAGAAGATCCTAATAGATTGATTGATTTTTTTATTTGTGAATCAAAAAATAATCTTTCTAGTGGGTTTTATAAAAATTATTTATCTAAAATACAATTAGTTAGTGTAAATGATGTATATCAATCATGTAAGAAATTTTTTTCTATCAAAAATGGAAGAATTTTAATTATTGGAAAAGCTAGTGAAATATTGCCTAATATCAAAAAATTTGGTTATCCGATTTATTATTTTGATCAATTTGGATCTTCATTAAATAAAGAAGTATGAAATAAAATGAATAAAGATAATTATTTGGAGGATCGTATTATTTGTATGTTAAAAAGCATATATGATCCAGAAATTCCAGTAGATATTTATGAATTAGGTCTTATTTATGATATTCAAATTTCTAGTAAAAAAGAGGTTAAAATAGTAATGACTTTAACAACGCCTAATTGCCCAATAGCTGAAGGTTTATTATCGGAAGTCGATAAAAAAGTGAAATCTCTGAAAGAAATAAAAAAAGTGAATGTAGTTTTGACATTTGATCCTCCTTGGAGTAAAGAATTTATGAGCGAAGAAGCTCGTTTAGAATTAGGGTTTTTATAAATTTTTATTAAATAAATATGAGTATTTTTAATTTACTATTTTATGGAATATTGATTCTTTTAATGTTATCTTTTTTTTCCAGTTTTATATTTATAATTAATCAACAAACAGCAGCTATTGTGGAAAGAATGGGAAAATTCCATAGTATTCGTTATGCTGGATTGAATTTTAAAATTCCTATTTTAGATCACATAATAGGAAAATTAACATTGAAAATTCAACAATTGGATATTTTAGTAGATACAAAAACTAAAGATAATGTTTTTGTAAAAGTAAAAATATCAGTTCAATTTAAAGTAATTAAAGAAAAAGTGTATGAAGCTTTTTATAAATTAGATAATTCTCATGCTCAAATAACTTCTTATATATTTGATGTTGTTAGAGCCGAAGTTCCAAAAATGCGTTTAGATGATGTTTTTGAAAGAAAAGATCATATTGCTATTGTGGTAAAAAAAGAATTGGAAGGGGCCATTTTAGGATACGGATATTCTATAATTAAAGCATTAGTTACAGATTTAGAACCAGATGAACAAGTAAAACAGGCTATGAATAGGATTAATACAGCTGAAAGAGAAAAAGTAGCAGCAGAATATAAAGCAGAAGCTGAAAGAATTAAAATTGTAGCTAAAGCTAAAGCAGAAGCTGAAAGTAAAAAATTGCAAGGAAAGGGGACTGCAGACCAACGTAGAGAAATAGCTAGAGGAATTTTAGAATCAGTTGAAGTATTGAATAACGTAGGAATAAATTCACAAGAAGCTTCTGCTTTAATTGTGGTAACACAACATTATGATACACTTCAATCCATGGGAGAAAATGGAAATACTAATTTAATTTTATTACCTAATTCTCCAGGTGCAGCTAGTGAAATGTTAAATAATATGATTACTTCATTCAATATTTCTAATCAAATTGGAGAAAATTTAAAAAAAAAGAATAATAGTAAAAAAAATAAATCATAAAGTTTCATGGAAATTATAGGTAGAGTTAAAAAACTATTTGAAATTCAAAGGTTTGGTAGTGGTTTTAAAAAAAGAGAAATGGTATTAACCACAGAAGAACCATATCCTCAAAATATATTGATTGAATTTATTCAAGATAAGGTAGATTTATTAGAAAATATTAATCCAAAAGATAAAATAAAAGTTTTTATCAATCTTCGTGGAAGAGAATGGACAAATCCAGAAGGTGTAATTAAATATTTTAATTCTATTCAAGGATGGAAAATAGAAGATTCAGAAATTTCTAAAAAAACTTCTTCTACTACTATATCATCTCCATCTTTGTCTTCTGATGATTTTGATGATTTACCTTTCTAAAATCATAATTTTTTATTAAAAAAAAAGTTATTTTTCAAAAATTCCTGAAAAATTACATCTTTTTTTAACGGATAATATTCTTTAGCATAAAAAATCATTTGAAGATGTAATTTTTTCCATTTCTTTTTTGAAAATACGTTTAGCATCT
>NZ_CP059225.1:0-65848 GCF_014251655.1 Blattabacterium cuenoti | reverse complement strand
TTTCCATTACTTAACTTCCAATGAACCATCATTCAATAAGTTATTTTTTAATAATTCCTGAAAAATTACATCTTTTTTACTATTTCCTTTTTTTAACGGATAATATTCTTTAGCATAAAAAATCATTTGAAGATGTAATTTTTTCCAATTTTTTTTTTTGAAAATACGTTTAGCATCTTTTTCCGTTTCTTGAATATTTTTTCCATTACTTAACTTCCAATGAAACATCATTCGATGAATATGAGTATCTACAGGAAATACAGTAGGATAATTTGATACATGAGATAAAAAAACAGAAGCAGCTTTATGTCCTATTCCTGGTAAAGACTTTAATTCTAAAATATTATGAGGGATCATGTTATTATATTTATTCATTAATCTAAGAGATAGTTCATAAATATTTTTAGATTTTTTATTATGAAGTCCTAAATCTTTTATAAAATTTTTTATTTCCTGAATGGAAAGAGAAATAGTATCTTTAGGAGTTTTAATTATTTGAAATAAATATTTTGTTATTTCATTAACTTTTTTTTCTCTACTTCTTGTAGATAGTAGAATCGCAATCAGTAAAGTGTACTCATTAGTATAATATAAAGAACTAATAGGATTAGGATATAAAGAATCTAATATATTTTCAATAATTTTTATTTTTTTTTTGTGTTGTAATTTGTTATTCATTGAATGAACACTTTTATATCGTTATTTTTTTTATTTTTCTTTAAAAATATTTTATCTCCTTTTTTTAGTTTTCCACTAATTATACATTCTGATATAGGATTTTTTATAAATTTTTCAATAATTCTTTTTAAAGGACGGACCCCATATTCATTATCAAATCCTTTTTTTTGGATAAAATATTTTACCTTATCAGATAGAGTTAATTTGTATCCTAAACTAAACATGTGCAATATGATTTTTTCTAATTCTATGTTAGTAATTTTAGATATATCTTTTTTTGTTAAGGAATTAAAAATAATAATGTCGTCTATTCTATTTAAAAATTCAGGATAAAAAGTTCTTTTTAATGCTTTTTCTAACACGTTTCTTACATAATAATTATTTGATTGTCTATATTTAGTATAAAATCCTATTCCTTTTCCAAATTCTTTTAATTGCTGTGTTCCCGTATTTGACGTAAAAATGATTACGGTATTTTTGAAATTTATTTTTCTTCCAATACTGTCTGTTACACATCCATAATCCAGTATTTGCAACAATATATTGAATACTTCATGATGAGCTTTTTCTATTTCATCTAATAAAATTACCGAATAAGGTTTACGACGTATAATTTCTGTTAACTGTCCCCCTTCTTCATAACCAACATAACCTGGAGGAGCTCCTATTAATCTAGAAACAGAAAATTTTTCCATATATTCACTCATGTCTATTCGTATTAATGATTCTTCTGAATCAAATAATTCTTTTGCAAATATTTTTGCTAAATATGTTTTTCCAACCCCTGGTTGTCCTAAGAAAATAAAAGATCCTATAGGAGAATTAGGATCTTTTAATCCAGTTCTATTTCTTTGAACAGCTTTTACTATTTTTTCTACTGCTTTATCCTGTCCCACTATTTTATCTTTTAATACATTTACCATATTATTCAGTTTTTTCATTTCAGCTTGTGCTATTCTGTTAACTGGAACTCCGCTCATCATAGATACTACTTCTTCAACATTATTTTCGGATACAATTTCTTTATTTTCCTTAGAAGATTCTTCCCATTTTCTCTGAGCTTTTATTAATTGTTTTTCTATACGTTTTTCTGTATCACGTAAACGTGCTGCTTCTTCATATTTTTGACTTTTAACAACTTTAGATTTTTCTTTACGAATACTTTCTATTTCTTTTTCTAAAAAAACTATTTCTTGTGGAACTTTTATGTTTTTTATATGAACACGAGATCCGGATTCATCTAATGCATCAATTGCTTTATCTGGTAAAAAACGATCTACAATGTATCGAACAGTAAGATTTACA
Source organism: Blattabacterium cuenoti (assembly GCF_014251655.1). Lineage (NCBI taxonomy): Bacteria > Pseudomonadati > Bacteroidota > Flavobacteriia > Flavobacteriales > Blattabacteriaceae > Blattabacterium > Blattabacterium cuenoti. Next base: position 63,865 of record NZ_CP059225.1, on the reverse strand, counting down.
CAAGCTTTTATTGCTTCTTCTGTATAAATAACATTATGATGAGTTTCATATTTTCCTTTTATTTTTTTTAGAATTTCTATAGTTTCTTCTTCAGAAGAAGCTTGTACTATTATTTTTTGAAATCTTCTTTCTAAGGCTCCATCTTTTTCTATATATTGTCTGTATTCGTTTAATGTCGTAGCACCTATGCATTGAATATTACCTCTTGCTAAAGCAGGTTTGAATATATTAGAAGCATCTAATGATCCTGTAGTTCCTCCTGCTCCAATCATAGTGTGAATTTCATCTATAAAAAGAATCAATCCTGCATTTTTTTCTGATTCATTTATAATAGATTTCATTCTTTCTTCAAATTGACCTCTATATTTAGTTCCAGCTACCAAACTAGCCAAATCTAATACAACTACTCTTTTATTATATAATACTCTAGAAACCTTTTTTTGTACAATACGTAAAGCTAATCCTTCAGCAATAGCTGATTTTCCAACTCCTGGTTCTCCTATGAGTAAAGGATTATTTTTTTTTCTTCTACTCAGTATTTGAGATAGTCTTTCTACTTCTTGATCTCTACCTACTACAGGATCTAATTTTCCTTCCATAGCTATGGCATTTAGATCTCTTCCGAAATTATCTAAAACAGGAGTTTTGCTTCTTCTAATGGAGGATCTTCCATAATAATAACTAGAACCTGTACTCCCTCCAGATCCACCAGATCCATAAGAAGAAGTAGAACTATCATTTTCAATATCTTCATCGGAATAAGTAGAAGAGAAAAAAAATTTTTTTCTACTGTTTGACGAATAATGATAAATCATAAATTAAAATCATTAAAAATGTTTATAAAGAAGATAAAATATCTCTTTCATTTCTACAAATGAAAAATATTATATATAATAGGTTTTTTTTATTTTTGTGTTTTGGAATGTTATGTGGAAGAAGATATTTTTAAATCTAATCGTTCTATTAAAGTTTCTATTAATTTATTTTTTTGATATAAAAAATTGAATGTTTCTATTGGATGTTTTTTTGATTTTGTTTTTATAATTTCCCATTCTAAATGTGGATTATTTAATTTTTGTTTTAAGTATTTTACAAAATGTGTTTGAATTAATAAAAAATATTGGCTATCTAACTTATAAGGAATCATAAAAAATATTTTATTCTTTATGATATGGAATTTGATTTCGCTTTTCAAAAAGTCTAGATAAATTCCGTTTATTTTTTCAGAAAATTTTTGTATAAAATTTATCCAATTTTTTTGCAAGAAATGAATCTGTTCATTTTTCTCACAAATAAAAAATTCTTTATTGTTTTCTATCTTCATTAGTTTATTTTGATGATGATGATTTTTATCAAGAGAAAAAAAATATACTAATTGAATGAAATATATTTCTATCGTTAATCTAGAATGAAATTTGTTTTCTAAAGAAAAAAATATATTCAAAGCATTTATTAAGAATAAATAAGACGTTTTTTTTGATTGTTCAATATAATATTCTATTATTTTTTTTTCGAATTTTAAAATGGAAATTGTTTCAATATTTTTAGATAAAAATAAATTTTTTAAATGTTTAATAAATCCTATAATAAAATCATAAAAATTAATTTTTTCTTGAGATATTTTGTCCAATAAAATGAATATTTTATACATTTTTTCATTTAAAATATGATCTATAATTTGAAAATAAAATTTTGCATCAATGATTCCTAATTTTTTCATAATCATATTTTTGGATATAACATTTCTATTATTATTTAATAATCTATCAAATATAAAAATAGCTTTACCAATAGATCCTCCGGAATATTTGGAAAGGAGAAATAAAGATTCGTTTTCTATGGAAATATGTTCTTGTTCAGCAATCATTTTTAAATAAAAAAAAATTTCTTTCGTAGAAATACTTTGAAAATAAAATATTTGACAACGTGATAAAAGTATTTCTGGTATTTTTTTTTCTTCTGTTCCACAAAAAATAAATAATATATGTGTATGTTTTTCTTCTATAAATTTTAATAAATAATTAAAATGCTTGGAAGAAAACATATTTAACTCTCTTATAATAAGAATATTATATTTTCCTTTTTTAGGAAAAAAACGAGATTGATTAATAATTTTACAAAAATCGATCAAAGAAGTATGATGAAAGATCCCATTAATTTCGAATATATTTGAAAAATTTTTTAATTCTGAATCTGAAAAAGAATTTAATTCTTTTGCTAAAAGATGTGCACATGTATTTTTTCCAACCCCTTTTGGTCCAAAAAAAAATAAAAATCTAGATAATTTATTTTTTTGTATAGCTTTTCTTAAACTTATAATAATTTCTTTTTGTCCTATTATTTCTTTCCATTTTACAGGTCTATATTTATCAGATAACATAATGTGATCAAAAAACACATGATTCATAATTAATTATTGAAAATAAACATTTATATGATCTGCAAAATTTCTTTAATCTTATCAGCTGCTTCTTTCAAGGTATCAGTAGAATAAATAGGTAATGCACTATTTTCAAGCATTTTTTTTGCTTTTTCTTTGTTTGTTCCTTGCAAACGAACGACTACCGGTAGTTTATTAATATCTCTATCGTTTTTATTATAGTAGGAATTAATTATTCCTTCTGCTACCATATCACAACGTACTATTCCTCCAAATATATTTATTAATATTGTTTGAACAGATCTATCTTTTAATATAAGAGAAAAAGCTTTTTCTACACGTTTTTTATCTGCAGAACCTCCTATATCTAGAAAGTTAGATGGTTTTCCACCACAAGATTGAATCATATCCATAGTAGCCATAGCTAATCCAGCTCCATTTACCATGCATCCTACATTTCCTTCCAATTTAAGAAAATTCAATTTTTCTTTAATAGCTTCTTTTTCAATAGGATTAATATCATCATCTTGATGACTTAAAATAGCATACTTTTGGTGTCTAAATAAAGCATTATCATCTAATATAATTTTTATATCTACTGGTATAATTTCTTTTTTTAATGTTATAATTAAAGGATTTATTTCTAATAATAAAGCATCATAAGTTGTATAAGCTTTATAAATAGAAACTAAAAATTTACTAAAATTTTTTAAGGATTCATCATATATTCCTAAATTAAAACCAATTTTTCTAGTTTGAAATAATTGAATTCCTAATATTGGATCTATTACTTCCGTATATATTTTATGCGGTTTTTTTTTTGAAAGATCTTCTATATGAACTCCTCCTTCTTTAGAATAAATTATTATATTTTTTTCTATATCACGATTTAATAATATGGATAAATAATATTCTCTAGGAGATTTGTATTCAGGAAAATAAATATCTTCAGATAATAATATTTTTCTAACTAATTTTCCTTTTTTAGAAGTTTGCGGAGTTATAAGAAATTTTCCTAAAATTTTTTTAGATTTTTCATAAACTTCATCTATAGTTTTTGCTATTTGAATCCCACCAGATTTTCCTCTACCACCAGCATGTATTTGAGCTTTAATAACTAAAGATTTTTTTCTAGTTTTTTGAAAAAGTATTTTTGCTACTTGTACAGCTTCTTCTGGAGAAGAAGCTATTCCTCCACTAGGTATTTGAATGGAAAAAGAACTTAATATTTCTCGCCCTTGGTATTCATATAAATTCATTGAAAAAAATAGTTTTATTTATCAGTAAATTTAAACTAAAATTCGTTTATTTTTTAAACGTTTTTTTTATTTAGTTTTTTCATAATACATAGAATTTTTTTTTAATTTAAGGGGATATGATTCATGCTGAAAATATTTATAAATCTTTTGGAAAAGACGAAATCCTAAAAGGAGTAGATTTATTGGTAAAAAAAGGAAATATAGTCTGTATTTTAGGAGAATCTGGAACAGGAAAAAGTACTATGTTACACATACTAGGAACGTTGGAAAAACCTACTTTTAAAGAAAAAGTCAAAACTATTTTGAAAATAAATAAAGAAGAGGTATTATATTTATCAGACGATAAACTATCAATGATAAGAAATAAAATAATAGGTTTTATTTTTCAAACACCTCAATTATTTTCTGAATTTACTATATTAGAAAATATTTGTTTACCTGCTTTTATTAGTAAAAATGATAAAAAATATAATATAAAAAAAAAAGCTGAAATTTTATTAAAAGAATTAAATATTTTCAAATATGCAGATTATAAACCGGAAGAATTATCTGGAGGACAAAAACAGAGAGTAGCTGTAGCAAGAGCTTTAATTAATAATCCTAAAATAATTTTTGCAGATGAACCTTCTGGAAATCTGGATTCTAAAAATGCAGAAGAATTACATAACTTATTTTCATTTCTTAGAAATGAATTTAGACAAACTTTTTTAATTGTTACTCATAATCTACAATTAGCAGATAGAGCAGATGAAAAATTCGAAATAAAAAATGGAATGATAAAAAAAATTAAATAAAATGTTTTATGTTATTAACAAATAAACTTTCTATTAAACACATTATTAAAAAACCTGTTGATGGAAATGAAAATGATCTATTTTTAATGATCCATGGATATGGAAGTAATGAGAAAGATCTTTTTTCTTTTCAAGAAGATCTACCAAAAAATTTTTTCATAATTAGCCTTCAAGGATTTTATTCTATGGGTAAAGAAAAATATTCTTGGTATGATATTGATTTTTCCAATAAAGAAAAATTTATTAATATTTCGCAAGCTAGAAAAGTTGTTCAACAAATATCTTTTTTTATAGATGAGGCTATCGAAGAATATAAATTAGAAAAAAATAAAGTATGGTTATGTGGTTTTAGTCAAGGAGCGATCCTTAGCTACGCTATTGCTTTAAAAAAACCCAATAAAATAAAAAAAGTAATTGCTCTAAGTGGATATTTAGAAAAAAATATTTTACCAGAAAAAATAAATTCCAACATTTATTCTGATTTAGAATTTTTTATATCTCATGGAAAATATGATACAATTATTCCTATAGATATGGTAAAAAGAGGGTTAAAATTTCTTCAAAAGTATAGAATCCTTTCTTTACATTATAAAGAATATGAATCTGGACATACTTTAAATAAATTAAATTATATAGATCTTATGAATTGGATAAAAAATAAACAAATATATTAATTATGAGTAAATCTTATAAAATCACATTATTTTTTTTAATTTTATTATCATCTACTTTTTTCTTTTTTCATGAAAATTATTTATGTGGATGTCTTTTAGTTTTATTTAGTTTTATTCCTATATTTTTTATTTTTAAAAATGAATTTTTATTGTTAGCTTTTTTTAAAATACGAAAAAAAGATATGAAAGGACTAAAAAAATATTTAAAATACATTAGAAATCCTGAAACACAACTTACTAAAAATCAGATAGCTTATTATTATTTTTTAAATGGAATTTTATATTCTGAAGAAGACATATTTCAATCAGAAAATTATATGCAAAAAGCTTTAGATTTTGGACTAAAATTTAAACAAAATATAGCTATTGCTAAATTAAATTTAGCAATAGCATCCTTATCAAAAGGAGATAAAAAAAAAGCCGAATTTCTTTTGTTAGAAGCAAAAAAAACTGATATTTTTGGATTGTTGCATGATCAAATTCAAATCATAAAAATACAAATGAAAAAAATGAATATTGGAAAAAATAGACAGAATCCTTTTATAAGATCATAAACAAATAATCCATAATCCTTTATTTACGTATCCTCCTTCATTATATTTATGGTATTGATACTTGCTTACTAATCCTAAAAAAGTTTTTTTATCTATTATTTCAAATAGGTTATTATTTTCAACAAGTTTATTTAGAATATCAAGAGTTAAATCAAATCCAATCAATTGATATTTGTTTAAATGATTTCCTAATTTTTTTTTTAAGAAATGAAACATATTTATTTTTTTATTATCATTTCTATTAAAATGATATTTTGTAGTGAATACAAATTTATATTTTTTTAAAAATGATATTTTTTTATAATAAATATCATGAAATCCTATCCCAAAAGGAATTATTTTTTTATTTTTTTGAATAAATTCAACAAATTTTTTTCCTAAAAAAGAATCTCCTCCCAAGAAAACAACAAAAAAAGGAATATTTTTTACGATAAAATTTGAATGACAAAAATTTTTTTTCAAATGAAAAATTTTAAAATCAAGATCCCATAATTTTTTTTTTATAAAATTTACAATTCTTTTAGATGGATCTTTTCCAAGTAGATATAAAATATTTATTTTATCTTTTTTATAAATAATTCTTATTTTTTCTAAAATAGGTTCTACAAGACAAGTATCTTTTGTTTCAGCTTGTATTACATTAGTATATGAATTTAAAGAATCAGAAGATGTAAATGGAGAAATAATAGGTATTTTTTTATTTTTTTGAGCAACTTCTTCCAAAGAAGAACGAAAAAAAGGACCTATAATAGCATGAATATTAGAAAAATTGTATGAATGTATAAAATTTTTTATTCTGATCTTTTCATTTTTAGTATCAAATACTTGAATATAAACTTTTTCTTTTCTTTTTAAAAGAAAAAAATCCGAAGCAGCTTTAGCCCCGATATAAAAAGAAAAAGCACGATTCCCCAATTCATTGTTTCTGTTATAAATTTCTCCTTCTTTTGAAATAGAATTCAAAAATAAAGGTAACATAAAAATTATATTAATAGATTTTTTTTCATAATTTTTTATAAAAAGATGATTTTTTATATTATCATTGTTCATCCCTTTAGATAAAACAAAAAAAGAAAAAAAAATGAATAAAATTTTTCTCATATCAAAAAAATTTTTTTTCTAATTTTATAATTCTAATATTTTAGAAATATTTTTTTCAGATCCCTCCATCAAAAATTTTATCGGATTTTCTATAGATTCTTTTACAGATACTAAAAATCCAACGGATTCTCTTCCGTCAATAATTCTATGATCATAAGATAAAGCTAAATACATCATAGGACATATTTTAATCGAATTATCAATCACTATAGGTCTTTCCATTATCTTATGCATTCCTAAAATAGCACTTTGTGGTGGATTTATAATTGGAGTAGATAACATAGAGCCAAAAACTCCTCCATTAGTAATAGTAAAAGTTCCTCCTGTCATTTCATCTATAGATATACTTCCATTATGAACACGTGTAGATAATTTGTTTATTTCTTGTTCAATTCCACGAAATGATAAATGTTCTACATTTCTAATAATAGGGACCATTAACCCTTTAGGGCCAGATATAGCAATACTAATATCATAATATTCAAAATTAATTTTTTCTTCTCCACTAATCATAGCATTTACATCTGGATATTGTTGTAAAGCTCTAACACAAGAAAGTATAAAAAAAGACATAAAACCTAAATGTACTCCATGTTTTTTTTTAAATGTTTCTTTGTATTTGTTTCTGATAAGAAAAATTTCTTGCATATTAACTTCATTAAATGTAGTAAGACTTGCTGTTTTATTTTTTATAGAAACTAATCTTTCAGAAATCCTTCTTCTTATAGAAGAAAGAACTGTTATTGTTTTGGGTCTATATATAGTAGAATTGGGGTTCCTCATAGATATATTTTTAATACAATCGGATTTGGTAATTCTTCCATGTTTTCCTGTTCCTTGAATGGATTCAATAGAAATATTCTTTTCTTTTAAAATTTTTTTTGAAGCTGGAGAAGGAATTTTAATATTTTTATAATTTTCTTTTTCTTCATTATTATCATTTTTATCCTCTTTTTCTTTTACTTCAGTAACTTTATTTTCTTTTTTAGAAGTGTCTATAATACATAATATATCTCCAACTCGTATTTTTTCTCCTTTTTTTTTCATTAAGGTTATGACTCCATTTTCTTCTGCAGAAATTTCCAAAGTAGCTTTATCTGAATCTATTTCCGCTATTATTTGACCTTTAAAAACGTAATCTCCATTTTTAACAATCCATGTAGATACCTCTACTTCTGTAATTGATTCTCCTGGAGAAGGGACTTTTACCTCTATTATCATAATATTTATTTAATAAATTTAATTCAAATTAAAAAAAAGATTTTTCTAATATTTCATTTTGAATTTTTAAAAAATTTAGATAAGATCCTGTAGATGGGCTTGAACTTTCAGATGGAGCAATTAATCTGAATGATATAATATTTCCTAATTTTCTTAAAATAAAACTCCATAACCCCATATTTTCTGGTTCTTCTTGTACCCAAAAAATTTCCCTTTTATTTTTATACTTATCCAATAAATATTTAACTTTTTCTATTTTTAATGGATAAATTTGTTCTATACGTATTAATGCTGTATTTTCGTTTTTAATAGTTTTTTTTTTGTGAAGTAATTCATAATATATCTTTCCTGAACAAAAAATTAATCTAGTAACTTCATCACTATTTATAGTGGAAATATCATCCAATATTTCTTGAAAACATCCTTGAGAAAGATCTTTGATTGTAGATACACATTTTGTATTTCTAAGTAAACTTTTAGGAGTAAAAACTATAAGAGGTTTACGGTACTTCAATTTCATCTGTCTTCTTAAAAGATGATAAAAATTAGCTGGAGTAGTACAATTAACTACAAATAAATTATTATTTGCACAAAGTTGTAAATAACGTTCTATACGTGCTGAAGAATGTTCAGGGCCTTGTCCTTCATATCCATGAGGCAATAATAATACAATTCCATTACTAATTTTCCATTTATTTTCACTTGAAGAAACGTATTGATCTATTATAATTTGTGCCCCATTTCCAAAATCTCCAAATTGAGCCTCCCATAAAGTTAAAACATAAGGAGAATACATAGAATATCCATAATCGAAACCTAAAACCCCATATTCCGATAAAGGAGAATTGTATATTTGAATTTTTCCTTTTCCTATATGATTTAGAAGAGTTATTTCTTCTTCTTTTTCTTCTGTTTTTACAATAATATGTCTTTGAGAAAAAGTTCCTCTAGCTACATCTTCTCCTGATAAACGAATACAAATTCCTTCATATAAAAGAGTTCCATAAGCTAATAATTCCGCCATACTCCAATCTACTAATTTTTTAGAAATCATTTTTAGTCTTTGTTGAAAAAGAGATTCCGTTTTTCGAAAGAATTTTTTTTCTTTTGGAAGAGTAAAAATTATATTAGATATGTTTATAATTTTATCGATTGGAAATTTTGTATCTACTTCTTGAAAAATTTCTTTATTGCTACATGTTATAGGAAAATTTTTCCATTCTTCTTCCAAAAAAGAGTTTAATACATTCCATTTAATATTTTTCGCTTCATCATATCCTCCATGAAGAATATTTTCATATTCTTTTTCCATACATACTATATCTTTTTTATTGATAATTCCTTCTTCTTCTAATTTATTTTTATATAAATTATAAGAATTTGTATGTTGAGAAATAACTTTGTATAAGGAAGGTTGAGTAAATCTAGGTTCATCTCCTTCATTATGTCCATATTTTCTATATCCAAGTAAATCTATAAAAATATCTTCATGATAACGCATTCTAAAATCTACAGAAAAATGAATGGATCGAATAACAGATTCTACATCATCTGCATTAACATGTAAAACTGGAGCAAGTACTACTTTCGCTATATCTGTACAATATATACTAGAACGTCCTTCTGTGTAATTTGTAGTGAATCCTATTTGATTATTAATTACAATATGAATAGTTCCTCCAGTTTGATATCCTTTTAACTTAGATAGTTGAATTACTTCATATACGATTCCTTGACCGGATAAGGCAGCATCTCCATGAATTAAAATAGGAATTATTTTTTCAGAATTACTATTCTGATTATAAATGGTATCTATTTTTGCACGTGTAATTCCTTCTACAATAGCATTTACGGATTCTAAATGGGAGGGGTTAGGTACTAAATTCATTCTGATATATCTACCTAGACTCGTTCTTCTTATTTTAGAAAATCCTAAATGATATTTTACATCTCCAGAAAAAGTTTTTTCTTTATATTCTTTTCCTTGAAATTCACTAAATATTTGAGAATAATCTTTTTTAAAAAAGTTAGAAAGAAGATTTAAACGACCTCTATGCGACATTCCAATTATAATATCTTCTGTTAAATATTTATTGGAAGAGTATTCTATCATTTCTTCTAAAGCAGGTAAAGTTGATTCATTTCCTTCTATAGAAAATCTTTTTTGACCTACGAATTTAGTATGAACGAATTTTTCAAAAGCTATAGCTTCATTTAATTTTTTCAAAAAAAATTTCTTTTTATCCGAAGAAAATTGTTGTAATTTATTCTTTTGAAACCATTTTTCTATCCATTGAATTTTTCTAGGATTTTCGATATATATGTATTCAATCCCTATAGATCCACAATAAATATTTTTTAAATGGTGAATTATATTTCTTAACGAATTTTTTCCAATTCCAATTAATTTTCCAGATTCAAAATAAGTATCTAATTGTTTTTCAGATAATCCAAAATTTATTAAATCTAAGGATGGAAAATATTTTTTTCTTTCTCGTATAGGATTTGTTTTTGTGAAAAAATGTCCTCTTTTTCTATAAGCACAAATTAGATTATATACTAAAAATTCTGTATGTATATTTTCGAAATTTTTTTCATGAAATTCTAAATTTTCATATTTTTTTTGATTTTCTCCAAAATCAAATCCAAGAAAAAAATCGCTCCAACTGGAGTCTATTGAATTAGGATCATTCTTATACTTATTGTATAGAAATTCTATATCTTTAAAAGAATTTAGAAAAGAATACCTATCACTCATACACTATTTTTTATTTTCAAATTTAAACATTTTAAAAATCTATCAAATTATTTTTCATTAAACGATTTTTTATGTTTATTATATCTTTTAAAACTAAATTTAAACCATCAATATTAGATCCTATTGCTGTAGAAAAAAATGATTTTCCCCAATATTTCCCACATATATAAGAAGCCATAGGACGTATGATTTCATTAGCATGAATATTTTTATTGTTGATAACCGAATTTGAAATAGATATAAAAATAACTGCTTTTCCACTTTTTTTAAATCCTGTAATAAGGAATAAATCAGAGATTTCATTCCTTAAATCAAGAACTATTTTTTTTATAATATTTATATCCAATTCTATTTCTTGTGATGAATCGATATCACATATATATTTAATAGAAGATGTAAGTTGAATAGATTTCAAAAAATACTTTTTTTTAAATGTTTTTATCTTATATGAATAAATTTTGGATATTTCTTGTTTTAATTTTTTATTAGAATTTTGTAATAAAAAAAAACTTTTTATCGGAGATTCTGGATTATTCATCGCTTTTTTTATAGATAAATATTGATTTTCAATAGATTTTAAATATAAAATAGCTTTTTTTGAAGTAATAGCTTTAATTCTCCGTATTCCATAAGAAATGGAAGACTCCGATATAATTTTAAAAACATGAATTAATCCAGTATGTTTAACATGTGTTCCAATACACAATTCAGAAGATTTATCAAAAGTAATTACTCGTACTACTTGCTTATTATCTTCAAACGTTTCACTATGAAAAAAAGAAGATACTTTTCTAGCTTCTTCCAAAGAAGAATATCTTTTTTCTTCCAAATAAATATCGGAAAAAATTAATTCTTGAACTAAGTTATCAATATTATGTAATTCTTCCGTAGTTATTTTTTTATAATGAGAAAAATCAAATCTGAGATAATCATCTCCTATATAAGAACCTTTCTGTTGGATATGATTTCCTAGAATTTGTTTTAATGCAAAATACAATAAATGAGTAGAAGTATGATTTTTTTCAATTTCTTTTCTTCTATTTTCATTTATTATAGCTTTAAAAGAATGAAAAACAGACGAAGGTAATTTTCTAACAGAATGTATAATTACGGAATTTTCTTTTTTAGTATTAAAAATAAAAATATCATCAAAATTATTCCTAATATGACCTGTATCTCCTAACTGCCCTCCACCTTCAGGATAAAAAGGTGTTTTAGAAAAAACTAATTCATAATAATGAGTTTTATCTAATTTATTTTCTACTTTTCTATATTTCAATATCAAAACATCATTACATTCCATTACATTATATCCTACGAAATTATTTTCATAAAATTGATGATCATGAACTTTTATCCAATCTGTTTTTACAATTGAATCCATTTTTTTTCTAGATCTTTCTTTTTGTTCTGATAATTTTTTTTGAAATAATTTATTATCAATTAATAAATTATTTTTTTCAACTAACATTTTAGATAATTCTATAGGAAATCCATAAGTATCATATAGTTGAAAAATTATTTTTCCATCAATAATATTTTCATTTTTCTTTTTAGTTTTTGTAATAATATGTTTTATTTTTTGACTTCCTTTTTCAATAACTCTAAAAAAAGAAATTTCTTCTTCCTGAATAATATTTTGTATATATTGTTTATTTTTTTCTAAATCTGGAAAAATATCTTTCATTACTATAATTAAAGAATCTACAAGTTGATAAATAAAAGGGATTGTCTGAGAAAAAAAACGATTAGCATAAATCACGGCTCTTCTTAATATTTTTCTTATTACATAACCAGCTCCATTATTGGATGGTAATTGTCCATCAGAAATAGAAAAAACAAGGGCTCTTAAATGGTCTGCTATAATTTTAATAGATATATTTTGATGAATATCTTTTTCATTAATATTTCCAAAATATGATTTTATATCTTGAATAATAGAATAAAAAAGGTCAGTTTCATAACTAGAAAATTTTTCTTGCAATACCATAGTTAATCTCTCTAATCCCATTCCTGTATCTACATGTTTTATAGGAAGGATTTCTAATGTTCCATCGAATTTTCGAAAAAATTCTATAAAAACGAGATTCCAAATCTCTATAACATTAGGATGATTCTTGTTAATAAGATATTTCCCAGATAATATTTTTTTATCTTTCTCATTACGTAAATCTATATGTATTTCAGTACAAGGCCCACAAGGACCTGTAGCCCCCATCTCCCAAAAATTTTCTTTTTTTCCAAAAAAAAGTATATGATTTTCATCCATTAAATTTTTCCAATATTTGAAAGATTCCTTATCCATGGATAAGGAATCTTTTTTATCTCCAATAAAAATAGATACATAAATATTTTTTTTTGGAATTTTATATACTTTTACCAATAATTCCCAAGTCCATTCTATTATTTCTTTTCTAGAATAATCTCCAAAAGACCAATTACCCAACATTTCAAACATAGTATGATGATAATTATCATATCCAACATTTTCTAAATCATTATGTTTTCCAGTAACTCTAAGACATTTTTGTATATTTACTATTCTTGAATATTTTGGTTTTACATATCCTAAAAAATAATCTTTAAAAGGATTCATTCCAGCATTAACAAATAATAATGTAGGATCATTTTTGGAATAAATAGGAAAAGAAGAAATTATTCTATGTTTTTTTTCTTTAAAAAAACTTAGAAAAGTCTTTCTTATCAATTTAGATTTCATAATTATGATGAGTTATTTTTTCTATAATATTTAGGGGATTGTTCTATTGCATCCATTATTTTTTCCATAATATTATCAGTAGTATCTTTTTTTAAATCCAATTGAATGGGTTGTTTAAATCTCATTTTTTTTAATACTCCTTTTTTCTTTATTTTTATTCCTACTTTATCATAAGCTTTTTGAAATCCATCTATTACAATAGGAACAACAATTGGTTTATATTTTCTAATAACATGAACGATTCCTCTTCTTCCAGGTGCAAATGCTTGAGTAGTTCCCTGTGGAAAAGTAATCAACCACCCATCATTCAAAGCTATTCCCATACGAGCAATTTCGGATATGGATCTATCTATTTTATTGTCTCCTATTTTTTTCCATATTCTGTTAACAGTAATCCCCCCAGAGTAAGTAAATAATTTTGTTAAAAATCCTTTATTCATAGTTTTTTTATCGGCTACATAATATATATTTACTTTTGGATTTAAAAGATAAATAGGGTTTCTAACGCTATTAATGAATCCATTTTTTACGCTACAAAAAACATGAAACATAGCAAAAACATCTGCAAAATAAGTTTGATGATTAGATACAAAAAGAACTTTTTTATCTGGCAAATCTCTAAGTAATTCTGTTCCTTTCAATTGTAATTGACTGAATCCATTATAACGATTATAAGAAATGCACCCAAAAGTAAAAATTAAGAAACGTTTTATAAAATGTAAATTTCCAAACGCATCTCTAAATAGAGTACTTTCTTTTTTTATCAAATGTTTTTTTTTTTTTTTAAAAAAAAAGAAATAGAAATTCACTGTTTATTTATCTATTTTTTTTTGTAATGTATAAAATTTAGAATAATAGGCTAAAGTAGATAGACAAATTAGAATTAATAAACTATAATATATCCAATAAGGAATAGTTATTGGAGCTCCTTTAGCATAAGAATGTAATCCTGATAAATAATAATTGACTCCAAAATAGGTCATAATAATAGAACTTATTGATAATAAGCTAAAAAGATTAAATATAAACATGTTTCCTATAGGTACAACTAATCTAATATGCAATACAAAAGCATATACCATAATACTTATCAAAGCCCAGGTTTCTTTTGGATCCCAACTCCAATAACGTCCCCAACTATTATTTGCCCAAACAGAACCTAAAAAAGTTCCTATTGTTAATAAAAAAAGGCCCATGGTTAAACATATTTCATTAATAATAGTTAATTTTTCCATATGAATTTGAATTCTTTTACTATATGAATGAAAACGTGCTTGCAAGATATACAAAATAAAAACAAAAAATCCTAAAAAAGATCCTGTAAAAAAAAATCCATAACTAGACGTTATTGTTGCTACATGTATAATTAACCATTTCGATTTTAATACTGGAGATAAATTAGTTATTTCCGGATCCATTATACTTCCATTCGCTATCATTAATAAAATAGATGCCATTACACTTGTTATTCCTGGAATAAGAGTATTTTTATAAAATAAAAAACCTATAGCAATTAAACACCAACTGATAAAAATAGCAGATTCGTATCCATTAGTCCATGGAGCATGTCCAGAAATATACCATCTTGAAATTAAACCTAAAGAATTAAAAATAAATAAAGAAAATAAAATTAAAACAAATATCTTTGAAAAAAAATACATGTATTTTTTTTGGAAAAAAAGAATAAAAAAAGAGTTAATAATAATAATTATACCTAAAAAAGCATATAAAAAAAATAGAATATAAAATATATTTATTTTATTATAAATGATTTCTATATTTATTTTATTTTTTGAAGGCAAAATAGATTTAGCATGTTTCAATTGAAATAATTGAATTTTATTTATTGCATCATCTGCAATCATCCAATTTTTTTCTCTTTGAGATAGGAATAAAGATTTTAGATAATTGTTAAACATAGAAAATCCTTCAGGATTTAATCTATATGAATTTGATACTATCCAACTTTCCCAAGTATGATTACTATCATTTGGTATAGGAAATATACGTAGATATTTTCCCTGAAATATTTCATGAATAATTCCGACTCGTTCACTCAGTCTAAGTACTGCTTTATCATATTCATTTCTTTGCATAGGATCTTTAGAAAAAGCTTTTTCATAATCTTCTTGAAGAATAAATTTTAATTTTAATGTTTTTTGATCTATAGTATATAGATTTATTAAAGAAACATAATAATCTGAATTGTATCTTATTCTATTTAAAAATTTTAATCCTCCTTTTTTATCAACTTTAATAAAAGGAACTTTTGACCAAAAAATGTTATCTTGATGAATGGATATAAACCATTGGTTAGCATCTATATTTCCTATAGAATTATTTTTTTTATGAACTTTTCTAAGCAGTTCAATAGCCATAGTATTCACCGGTTTTATTCTTCCTTGAGGATCTTGTATTAATAAACGTCCGAATTTTTCTCCATGTTTTTTAGGAATATGAATCGCATCAGAAATATTTCCTAAAGGAATTTCTTGCAATTCATGTATTTTAGCAAAAGAAAAGTGACTTTTACTTATAATAAGTAAAAATATAAATAGTAATAACAAATTTTTGTTATAAAAATATTTCAATTTTTTTTTCAAAAAACTGAATCTACTTCCTTTCCAAAATAAAGTCATTACCATCCCTATACTCATTAAAATGTAACCTATATAAGAAAAATAGGTTCCTAAATAATCATTATTTACAGAAAAATAGGTCCCTTTCTCATCTGGATCGTATCCCGATTGAAAAAACCTATACCCTTTATAAATTAAAATGTTATTCATAGAAATAAAATAATTTTTTCTCTTTTTTTTATCTATAAGTGTAACATTACTTACAAAGGAAGATGGTAAATTAGAACCTGGATAATGTTTAACTTGAAATTCATTTAATTGTAAAAAAAAAGGAAGATTTAAAAATATAGATCCATATCCAATAGATATTAAACAATCCTTATTAAATAATATAGGAGAACTCATTTTTGTTGTATTTTTTCCCCCTAGAAAAGTTACCAATTTTGATTTTTTTTGAAAATATATTATCGCTGTAATAGCACTTAATAAGGTATCTTGATTTTCTTGATTATGTGATTCTATATACTCTAATCTCCCTTTTACTATTCCTTCAGGAATAACCCAATGTATAATTTTATGATCTATTTTTATTTGGTATAATTTCTTTACTTTTAAAATATTAGAAATATTTTTTAATAAAAAATTTCTTTTCTTATTGCCCATATTAATGCATTCTGTAGGGAAAGAAGATTTTATATAAATCTTCTTTTTTTTATCAAAAATCTGTATTCCAAAAGGAATTTTCTTATTTAATGAAAATACAATTCCATTGATATTTTTTGTATCTTTATCTTTGATAAAATGTTCTATTCTTCCTTTTTTACTTATTGAAATAATTCTTATAATTTTATATACGGGTTCTTTTTTTGTAAGAATAATTTTAGCCGATGGGATATAATCTATAATTTTTATGTTCAAGGGATAATCTTTAAACATAAACTTTCTTTCATATTTTTTATGATAAGAAGAAAGAATATAAGGATCATGGTAAGTTTTTGTATAAATACCTTGATGAATTTTTAATTTTATATAGTTTTTTCTAGAAATAATTTTTTGATTAATATTTCCTTTTCTTAAAGACATTATTCCTTCAAAACTATAATATCTAGAAAAAATTCCCCCAATAAAAATAAATGCAAAAGATACGTGAAATATAAATAATGGAAATTTATTATAGTTCCATAACTTATATTTCCATATATTTCCTATTAAATTGATAATCATCAATAACATGACCATCTCAAACCAAGTAGATTCATAAACAAATATTTTTGCAAGATCAGTGGAATATTTTTGTTCTATAATAGTTGCTATAGCCATTGAAAATGCTAGTATTATAAATAAAATAGAAGTAATTTTATTGGAAAATATAAATGAAATAATCTTTTTTAAAGGTTTCATATGATAAATTTCAGTATATGTTTATAAAAACATATTTATGGATTAATTGTTAATCCATCATAAGCTAAATGTACATTTTTAGGTAATTCTTTTTCAATTTTTTCGTGAAATCCAAGCATATGGCTAATATGTGTTAAATAAGTTTTTTTAGGAGAAATTTTATCAATAATGTTCAAAGATTCAAAAAGGGTAAAGTGAGAAGGATGTTTGGGTTTTTTTCTTAAAACATTTAAAACTAGAAGATCTAAATTTTTTAACTGTTGAATTGTTTTAATAGGAATATTATTTGCATCTGTTATATATGCAAAATTATCTATACGAAACCCCAAAATAGAAAGAGCCCCATGCCATATAGACAAAGGAAAAATTTTAAAATGTTCTAACAAAAAGAAATTTTTATAATGGTCTATTTCATGTATAGATACATTTGCTATATTGGTTTTTTTTTTACTATTTGATGAAAAAATATAGAAAAATCTTTTTTTTATATTTTCTAAAACTCTACGTAATCCATAAACAGGGATAGATCTATTATTCATATTGACATTAATAGGTCTTATATCCTCTAATCCTCCTATATGATCATAATGTTCATGTGTTATAAGAATTCCATCTAATCTAGTATGATTACTTCGTAACATTTGATACCGGAAATCAGGGCCACAATCAATCAAAAAAAACTTCTTCTTTTTTTCGATTAAAACAGAACTTCTAAGTCTTTGATCTTTTGGATTTTTAGATAAACATACTGGATGTTTAGAACCAATAATAGGAATTCCTTGAGAATTTCCAGTTCCTAAAAAAGTAATTTTCATTTTATATTTACTTCTTTTGAAAAGATTGATGGATTATATTTTTTTGTATTTCATTTATAATGTTTTTTTTTTCTTTTAAGCATTCTTTTACAGAATCCCTCCCCTGTCCTAATTTTAGATCTTTATAACTAAACCAAGATCCATTTTTTTTAATAATCCCTAAGTCTACTCCTATATCTATAATTTCACCTATTTTTGAAATACCTTCTCCATATACAATGTCAAATTCAGCTATTTTAAAAGGAGGAGATAACTTATTTTTAACAACTTTTACTCTTGTTCTATTTCCTAATATTTTTTCTCCATTTTTAATGATATTTCCTTTTCTAATGTCTAATCTTATTGATGAATAAAATTTTAAGGCATTACCTCCTGTTGTAACTTCTGGGTTTCCATAGACTCCAATTTTTTCTCTTAATTGATTAATAAAGATTAAAATACTTTTAGATTTTCCAATACTAGAAGTTAGTTTTCTCAAAGCTTGAGACATCAATCTAGCCTGTAATCCTATTTTAGAGTCACCCATTTCTCCATCTATTTCACTCTTAGGAGTTAAAGCCGCCACGGAATCAACTACTATCATATCAATAATTCCAGATCTAATCAAATTATCCACAATTTCTAATGCTTGCTCTCCATTATCTGGTTGAGATATTATTAATTCTTTTATATTTACTCCTATTTTTTTGGCATAAATACAATCAAAAGCATGTTCCGCATCAATAAAACTGGAAAAACCTCCTAATTTTTGAGATTGGCTTATTGCATGTAAAGCTAAAGTAGTTTTTCCAGAAGATTCTGGACCATATATTTCAATAATACGACCTTTTGGAAATCCTTTAATACCTAAAGCAATATCTAAACTTAAAGATCCAGAAGAAATAATTTCTAAATCGTCTATATAAGAATCTCCCATTTGCATAACGGTCCCTTTCCCATATATTTTATCCATTTTTTCTAATACAAGTTTCAAAGATTTTCTTTTTTTTTCCATGTTTCTATTCATGATATTTTTTTGAAAAACAATTCAATTTTTTAAAAAGAAAAATTTTATTTTTTGGTAATCTTAAAAAAAAATTCTTTCCAGAAGGAATAATATCTACAAGATATTGTGGATTTAAAAACATTAAATCTTGGTAAGAAATGTTTAATCTATAGGAAAAATCTTTTAAAGATATCTTTTCTTGTATAGGAATTAATGATGTTTCTTTATAATTATATTTGTAAGTAGTAGAACGAGATACAGAAATATGATGTTCTTTATAATAATTCATGATATAATTAATAGCAATAAATTTTGGAATATAATTTTTTGTTTCTTTCGGAAAGTATTCCCATAATACCCAAAAGTCTTTTTTATTTGTATTATGATGTTGTAATATTTTATCCACAGTTCCAGGGCCAGCATTATAAGCCGCTAATGCTAATTCCCAATTTCCTATTTTTTTATATAAAAATTTCAAATAACGGCAAGCAGCTTCTGTAGATTTTACAGGATCATTTCTATCATCATAAATATAATTGATATTAAGATCATATATTTTACCAGTTTCAGGCATAAATTGCCATATTCCTTGTGCTCCTACTTTGGAAGTGATAACAGGATTTAAATTTGATTCTACAATAGCTAAATATTTTAATTCTTTTGGAAGTCTATATTTTTCAAGTTTCTCTTCGAACATAGGAAAGTAAAAATCTGACAATGAAATAATTTTTTCTATATATCTACTCATACGAAGATAACTTTCTATAGAAGCATGTACTATTGTATTATATTTTAATATTTTTATTTGGGATTTTTGATTCAAAAAATGTAATCTCAATTTTAACTCTTCTTCATCTATATTAGTAATAATAATGTTTTTTTTATGATATAATTTTTTCCCATACATAGATTTTTTTTTTCCTCCCAACATTTTTTTCCATAATTTTTCTATATAGATTAAATCTAATTTTTGACTGGAAATATTTTTTTGAAAGTTAATGACATTTTTTTGTTCCCAAAATGATTTTGATATAGACTGAATTATCAAACTTTTGAAAATGAGCATAAAGAACATAATTTTTCTTATCGTTTCCATTATTAGTTTTTTCAAGTTTTTAGAAAAGAAAATAAGTACTAATAAACAAATACGTAAAATGAGAGAAACTTTGTCTAAAGTTATTGTTTATTCAGATTTTTCAGAAGATTCTTCGGATACTGAATTTTTTTCTTCAGATGCTTTTTTAAATTCTTTCAGTCCTGTTCCTAATCCTCTCATCAACTCTGGTATTTTTTTACCACCAAAAAGCAAAAGTGCAAGAATAACAATAACCACGATTTCTGTGGTTCCAAAAGTTCCAAGTAGTATTAAAAAAGAAATAAAATTCATAAACAAATATAACAAAAATTATGATTCTATTATATTTTTATCCATTAAAAATGGAATAATCTCCAAAATTAACTTCTTTTGTTTTTTTTATATAAGAAACATGATTTCCTATCATAGAATTATTTAAATTTGCGCATTGAATTTCCGTATAATCTTGAATAACTGATTGTTCTATGTGACTATTTTTTATTTTTGAATGTTTACCTATTGAAACATAAGGTCCTATTATGCTGTTTTCAATATTTGTGTTTTTTTCTATATAACAAGGTTTTATAATTAAACTATTTTTTATGATTGCCTTTTTATGAATTAATTTTAAATATTTAGATTCTATAGATAATATTTTTGAATTTGAACAAATAGTTCTTTTTTTGTTTCCAAAATCCATCCATTCTTTAACTTGCTTACTAATAAATTTTACTCCTTTTTTTCTCATATTTTCTAAAACATATGTAAATTGATATTCTTGTTCATTTTTTATTATGTTATTAGTAGCTTGTAATTCTTTTCTTAATAAAAGACTATTTTTGAAATAATAAAGACCAATAATAGCTAGATTAGAGACATAATTATTTGGTTTTTCTATAAAATGAGTAATTAATCCTGAAGAATCACATTTTACGACTCCAAAAAGATGAGGATTATTAACTTTTTTTGTCCATATGATATTATTGTCTATTGAATTAGTAATTTCCTCCTCAAAAGGAGTATTGTTATAAAATAAAGTATCGGAAAAAACAATAATAATTGATTCTCCAATTAGAGAATCTTTTGCTTTTAATAAAGCATCTGCTGTTCCAAGTGGAGTTTTTTGATAGTAAATAATGGGATTGACTTTTATATCATGAGTTAATTTAAACAATTGTTTTTCAATCTCATTATCAAAACTTCTTATAATAAAAACAACTTCTTGAATTGAAAAAATTTCAATAATTCTAGATAAACTTTTCAAAAGTCTTTTTAAAATTGTTTTTCCTACAATAGGAATGAATGGTTTAGGAGTAGTTAAAGTATGAGGAAGTAAACGTTCCCCTTTTCCAGCCATAGGAATTATAATTTTCATATTCATGATGTCATCATATTCCACTACTTCCAAAACTATTATCCCCTCTTTCAGTTCTATTAAGAAAAGCGCATTTTTTCCACTTTATTCTTGTTTCTTTAATTATATTTAGAATTGCTAGTTTTTCATTGGGCATAATTATCATGTTTTTGAAAAAAACGTTTATTACAAGTATTTTAATTTCTTTTTTTTCAATATAAATAATGCAAATAGCTTTGATTAATTTTTTTTTTAACAAAAAATAAGGATTAATATTTTTAGAAAAATCCATACCAACAATATCTGTTGATACTAACTTTCTTTCCAAAAAATTAATAGAAATAGATCTTTTGATATTAGCAACTAACGTTTTTGACACAAAATTTATTTTTTTTTGATTAAATTAACCAATCTTTTTTTCTCTAAAATAAAAACAATTATTAAATACATAAATTGAAAAAATAAACGAAACTCCATTTTTTTTATTATTACAATTATTATAAATACTAAAAATAGTGCGAACAAAAAATGTATTATGATGTTTTTTATTTCTTTACATATAAAGAAAAATTTTTTTCCCCAAATGTATAAAATTATTAGCATGCATCCATAAGATGAAAGGGTTCCCCATGCAGGAATCATAAAATTCCTGTTAGGAATTAGAATAAAAATTATATTAAATACAAAGGTAATTAATACTCCTACTAAAGATATATAAGTACCAATAATAGGTTTATCTATAATTTTATAAAAAATAGATAAATTGGTATAAATACCTAATAATAGGTTCCCCATCATGATTATAGGAATAATAGATATTGCAATATGATATTTTTTATCAATAAAAAAATCTATAAACATGCTTATGTTTCCACATATTAATACATAAAAAATTAACCCGAAAAGAATAAACATATAAGTGATTTCTTCATAAAAATATTTTGCATCTGAATCTTCAGATTTTTTAAAAAAAATAGGCTCTATTCCCAACCTAAAAATTTTAATATATAAACTCATAAAAGAGGCTATCTTATAACAAGCAGAATAAGATCCATTAATTTCATCAGATCCCCATCTTTTAATCAAAATTTTATCTAAATTTTCATTGATAGAAAAAGCAATAGATCCAAACATTATAGGTATTCCATAATTTAACATTCTTTTAGCAAGAATTTGATTGAATTTTTTTATAGTTACTTTTTTTAAAAGAATAGGAAGTACTAAAAAAAAACTAATGAAAGATGAAATCATATTTGCAAAGAATATGTAACCTGTTCTATCCGTAAAAGAACTTATCCAATTTAAAATAGAACAAAAAAAAGTTTTTTTTAGATGAAGTGTATTGGAAAACATATATATAATTAAAAATGATTGTGTTAAAATATTTACTACATTGATTATAGCATATTTTAAAGGTTTATCGTGTGCACGAAGCCATGCCATAGGAAGAATACAAATAGTATCGAAAAATATAATTAAAAAAAACATAAAAAAGTATTCTTGATGATTCTGATACCCTGCTATAGGAGCTAAGTATTTTATGGAGTTTATAGCAATAATAAAAAAAAAAGAAGTAATCAATAATTGGATTATCACACCTGTTGAAAAAACAGTTTCTTGATTATAATTTTTTTTATATAAAAACCTAAAATAACTATTTTCTAATCCAAAAGAAATAAATCCTATGACCAAAAAAGATAATGCGTACATATCCGTATAGATAGAAAATTCTTCTCTGTTTAAAGAAACGGTAAAGAATTTTAAAAAAGCGTAATTCATGATCTTTGGAAAGATGAATCCTATAGAATATATAATTGTTTGTATTGCTAATTTTCTGTATGAATTCAATATTTTTTATTCAAATTATAAATTTTCTAATTTCTATATTTTTTTATGCATGTATAAACTTTTTTTTTCTATTTTTCATTAGAAAATGAATTATGAGTAACTTTAATAAAATTTTCAACATAAAAAAATGGATTACCGTAAAGGATCAGAAGAATTTATGCTTTATGCTACTAAACATAAGAGAATTAATACTTTAACAATTAATGAATACATAAAATTTATGACTCCTTACATTGTTGAAGAAAGAAAATTAAATGTAGCTCAAATGGATGTTTTTTCTCGATTAATGATGGATAGAGTTATTTTTTTAGGAACTTCTATCGAAGATCAAATTGCTAATATAGTTCAAGCTCAACTATTATTTTTACAATCTGTAGATTCTATGAAGGATATACAAATATATATTAATTCTCCTGGAGGAGATGTCTATGCAGGACTAGGAATATATGATACGATGCAAATCGTAGATCCTGATGTAGCTACAATTTGTACTGGGATGGCTGCTTCTATGGCCGCAGTTTTACTTTGTTCTGGTGTAAAAAAGAAAAGATCTGCATTAAAACATTCTAGAATTATGATTCATCAACCTGTTGGAGGAACACAAGGACAAGCTTCAGATATTGAAATTACGGTTCGTGAAATATTAAAATTAAAAAGAGAACTTTACGAAATTATATCTAAACATTCTGGATTATCCATAGAAAAAATAGAAAAAGATTCAGATAGAGATTATTGGATGACTTCTCAAGAAGCTAAAGAATATGGAATGATAGATGAAGTTTTAGAAGGAAAGATATCTAAGAAATGATCACGACAGGATTCGAACCTGTAACCTACTGCTTAGAAGGCAGTTGCTCTATCCATTTGAGCCACGTGATCCCATGATATCGGGGTAGCAGGATTTGAACCTACGATCTCCTGGTCCCAAACCAGGCGCGATACCCAAACTACGCTATACCCCGGCGGAGAATGTGGGATTCGAACCCACGCGGTTTTTTTTATATATACCGACAGTTTAGCAAACTGTTCCGTTAACCACTCCGGCAATTCTCCCATACAAATCTAAAGTAGATCTGTTAAATAAACAAATAATTTATCCATGATTGGGATATTCTATCCTCGTATGATAAATACTTATCAATTTTTTTTTGATAACCTGTTTAATTTTTTCTATTTCTTTTAAAGTAATATCTGTATTAGAAAATTGATTTTCTATTTTCTGTTTATTAATAATTTTTTCCACTAAGTTTTCTAAATCTTTAGTAGAAGGATTTTTTATACTTTTAGAAGCTGCTTCTATAGAATCTGCTATCATAACAATGGCTGTTTCTTTAGAAAAAGGTTTAGGTCCAGAATATTGAAATTGTTTCTGGTCTATTTTTTTTATACTTTCACATTTTTCTTTTTGTTTTTCATAAAAATAATGAACGAGGCTATTTCCATGGTGTGTTCGTATAAAATCGGTAATAGAAATAGGTAAGTGATATTTTTTGGCTAATTTAATTCCAATAGATACATGTTCTAAAATGATTTTTGCACTTTCTTTTGGACTTAATTTTTCGTGTGGGTTTATTATATCATGTTGATTTTCAATAAAAAACTTAGAGTTTTTTATTTTTCCTATATCATGATAAATAGCTCCTATTTTCACTAAAAGAGAGTTAGCTCCAATTGCAACAGCTGCTTCTTCTGCAATAGTTGCTACTGTTAAAACATGTTGTAAAGTTCCTGGAGCTTTTTTGGATAATAACCTTAATATAGGAGTATTTGTATCCGATAGCTCTAATAATGAAATATCTGAAGTAATATTTAATAATTTTTCAAAAATAAATATTAGTGGACGAACAAATAATAAAGTTAAAATTCCACTAAAAAAAAACAAATAAAAAGTATGTAAAGAAATTTTTTCTAAAGATTCTTCACGAATTAGAGTGAGTGAGATGAAAGTTACTATATAAGTAAAGGTTATTTTTATTACAGAAATTAGAAGAGTTTCCATTTTATAAATATTATTGTTTGTTAATAATACTAGAAAACCTGTGATAATTTGAATAAAAGTAAATTCAAAACTGTTTGGTGTAATTATAGATAATAATAGAATAGTAATTATATGAACAATTATGCTCAAATGGAAATTAAAAAAAGAACGAATACTTATAGGAAGAATACAAAAAGGAATGATGTATAATATTTTATAATTATATTTTAATATTATAATAGTGATTACTGATATCAGTAATATATTACTAATTAAGAAATTAATTTCTCTGTTGTTTTTAAAAATTTTATTTTGAAAATAAAAAAGATATAGTATGAATAAGATAGAAATTATAATTATAATGAAA
The DNA here is from genome assembly GCF_014251655.1 of Blattabacterium cuenoti. Lineage (NCBI taxonomy): Bacteria > Pseudomonadati > Bacteroidota > Flavobacteriia > Flavobacteriales > Blattabacteriaceae > Blattabacterium > Blattabacterium cuenoti. Next base: position 38,003 of record NZ_CP059225.1, on the reverse strand, counting down.
AAATAACCTAGAAAAAATACATAATTTTTTTTTCGTATTTTTTTATATGAATAGGATAAAGTTTGGATTTTTCTTTTTATTATAATTTCTTTTCCTTTTTTTTTTGGAATATTTTTTCTTTTTACATAGAAAAAAAATTCGATAGAATAAGGATTGTAAAAACAATTTTTACAAATTATTTTTTTGAAAAAAAATGTATTTATAATTTTTGTACGAATATCATTTATTATAAAATGTTTTTCTAGAATATTATTAATTTTATTATAGATATTTCTGAATGGAATAGAAATACATTGTTTATTTTTTTGAAAAAAAATGAAATTATTTTGTTTTTTTATAATAAAATTATATCTGTCTTTATTATATACAGTACTTTTTATTTGAAGAACTAGAAAAAAAATTTTTTTGATCTTTTTTTTTATATCTTTTTTTTTGTTTTCCGTGAAAAAAATTTTTTTCCTTTTTTTCAATTTATTTATTTCTAAATAACATTTATTGGACACAAAAAAACTCAATGGAGAAAGTAGTATATCTTCATAAGATTGAGTTTTTTCTTTTAAAAATTTAAAAATATCTTTTTTTGTAAAAAAAAATGTTGATAATAAAATTGCAATAATAATTATAACTAAAATCTTAGTTGCAATATTTTTACGAAACTTTAAGAAGTTAGCCATTATCTGAAAATTGAAAATTTTGCAATCTTTCTTTTAGGAAGGAGATATTTTTTTAAAGAAAAAGAATCATACTGACTAAAATGATAAAATAACAATATTTTTAATTTCAGTATTTTATATAGTCATATTTTTTTATAAGATGATTGATGTTTTTGTAATATATTAGATAACAATCTATTCTCATCATTAATACTTTCTTCTAAACAAATAGTAGATTCTGTTCGAAGAACCCCTTTTATTTCTCCAATTTTGGAAATAACATCTCTAGCATCCAAAGGATCTCTTGCTATAATTCTACAAAATAGATTGTATTTTCCTGAAGTAATGTATAATTGTACTATATTTGGAATTTTTTTTAATTCTTCTTTGACTAATTTTGATTCACGGGAATCTGATAATATTCCTACAAATGCTATTAAATGAAAACCTAAGGATTCATATCCAATAATCAAAGTACTACCCTTAATAATCCCGGAATCTTCCAATTTTTTAACTCTTACATGAACAGTACCAACGGATAATGGTTTTATTTCTTTACTTATTTGTTTACTTATTTCAGTATATGGAGTTCTAGCATTTATATTTAATTTTCTTACAATAGTCTTGTCTATTTCGTCTGTATTATATCTTAGAATCATTGTTTTATATTTTTTCTTATATTTTTTTTGAATAAAGGTATTAAAAATACCAAGATACAAAACTTTCTTTTTAAGAAATAGATTGTTATTTATCAAGATATTTTTATAATAATTTTATCAAGGATGTTCCCCCTTATATGATTCTTCTGTTTTCTTTTATAAAATATTTATTGTAGAAACGATAGTAATATTTATTAATATTTTTTATTTATTTTCATAAAGTTTTTACTTATTTTTCGTATAGTTCTTTCATAAAACAAATTTTTTATAAAATTACTTTTTATAAAAAATTTACCTAATATTAAAACAGAAAAAAATTGTATTGTTTGTTCCTCCAAAGAATTTAATTTATTTAATAATTTTTGTTGAGTTTCTTTATTACTTTTAGGAAATAAAATTTCGATATTGATTTCGGGTTTTTGTGTTTTACCAGAAAAAATCATTCTTAATTCCGTAAATATAAAGTTGCTTTTTGAGTATTTTTTTTTGATATATTCAATAGCGTTAGATACATATTTAGTCTCATAAGCAATTACATGTACATTAGATTGATAAAAATTATTATTCCAAATAATAAATCCTCCTGGCTTTATTTTAAATTCTTTCTCTAATTCTAATCTTAGAATTGGTATTTTTTTTTGATTAGAAAAATGATATAATCCACTGATAACAAAATATTTTCCACTAGTTTTCATATTTTCTTTAGATGTTTTTTTTAAAAATAGAGGTCCTTCTCCTCTTAATTCAATAAAATTTTTTAAATCTTTATCTAAAAAGATTGATACTTTAGTATTTTTATTTATGTTAGTTTTAATATCTACAAACAAAAAATCATTTTTTTCTTTGACGACTTTTTCTTTTTGTTTTAATTTTAATCCAAAAGGATTAAAATACAAATGAGAAAAATTCAATATTTTTCCATTTTTCATACAAATATGTATTTTATTTTCTTTTTTCGTCATTTGAATTTTTCCACAAATAAATATTTTTCCAAACAAAAAAGGGTTTTGTTTATCATTCGTGTTTAAAACAAGTAAATTTTTTGTTTGAATAGATAAATTCAAATCCCATTTCAAAAAGTTTTTGTGTAATAAGAATCCATGAACAAAACCTTTTGTGTGATATTTCTTTTCTATGAAAGAAGAAGGAGATAATGTGCAGGATTTAGAAAAAATATTTATATAAAATGGACTTGTCATTTCATAATATGTATTTGTAGAATTGATTTTTATTCCAAATTTTGTAATTTTTAATTTACCAAAATAATTAGGCTCATATAAATTCCCAAAAACCTGTATATTTCCTGTAATAATACCTTTTACTTCACTATTCATTTTTTTCCAAAGAAAGGAAAAATTATCCATATTTAAATTTTTAATATGAATTTTAAAATTCAGTTTTGATTTATTTCGTAATTTATTGTTGATATTTCCATCTACTTTTACAAGTTCATGAGAGTTATTTTTTAAAATTCCATAAATTTTATAATTATTTTTTTGTTGAATAAAAGAATAAACGTAAAAATTTCCTAATGGATTATCGTTAATTGATAATTTTTCTATTGCAATATGTATATTTGGTTCTATTTGATTATTTATGTATTTACATGAAATGATTCCATTTATTAATCCATCCAAATTTTTTTTAAAAAAAATTTTTTTTAACTGTACGTTTTGCAGATAAAATTGAAATATTTGATTTTTATTATTAATAAAATCTATATTAATAATAATTTTTTGTTTTCCTGAATAAAAAATAAGATGATCAATGGTATATTTTTGATGAATAAAATCTACTTTAATTTTTCCAAAATTATTAATTTTCCAATCATATTCATTGATATTAAATTTAGAAGAATACAAAGGATAAAAAGTGAAATAATTTCTGTCTTTTTTACAAACTAAATTCAATATTTGTTCTTGATATCCTTTTTTTGTTTTTAAAAAAAATTTAGAGTTTATCATGTAGGAATTATCTTCATTTAAAAGAGATATATCTATTTTTTTTTGAAAAAAATTTTTGTAAATCATTTTTTCAATATAAAGATGAACCTTCTTTTTTAAAGAGGAATTAATTATTATGAATGGTTTTTCAAGAAAAAATTTATGGAACCGAATTAATTTTGTAAAAACAAACATTTTAAATACATTATTTTCTTTTTTTCCTGAAATTTGAATATCAGAAAATATATTTCTATGTTTTTTATGTTCTAAAAAATCGAAAAAGGATTTTTTAATTAAAAAATTAAAATTTATATACTTGATCTGTTTATGACAAAAATTTTTTAGAAAAAAAATTCTTTTCATAATATTAACCAAATATTTCCATTGAAAATATCCATGAACGTGACCAATAAGCATATTATATATATTAATATCAATTTTCTTAAAGGATTGATTATTTATTAATATTGCTTTTATTATGGGTTCATTATATCTACTAGTAGTATTATTTATATTTATAGATATTTTATGAAAATTTGTATCGTCTATTTTTCCTTCTAAACTAATTTTATATGGGAAAAAAAATAGAGATGTAGATATGCATTTCGTATTTCCTTTAAAATTGATAAAAATATTTTCATTTTTTTTTGTAGAAAAATATTTATTAATATCAATAGATAATACATTCTTTTTTTTAAAAGAAAAATAAAGATATTTCTTTTTTAGGAAAATTTTACCTGTATATTGAATATCGTTATTCAAAAAATTAATGAAGGCTAATATTTTAGCTTTTATAAAATAATTATGAATTATACCTTCTACTTGTAAATTTCTTTTTTTTAAAATTAAATTTCCTTCATATGTTATCCATTGATTATTTAACCTTTTTTTTATAAAATTCATAAATAAATTATAATTATTATATGAAATTATTTTTCTTATTTTAGAATAATTTAACCGAATAAAAGTTTTATAACATTTAATTTTTTCATATTTATTTTTTACATAAAAAATGTCAATTTTATTTGAAAAAAATTGATTTCCTTGTAAATCATTTATGTAAATGTTAGAAAGAACGAATTTTTTATTTATATTATTGAATTTTCCATTGATGTTACCTTGAATGAAGGATTTAAAAGACCATTTATTGAAAATAAGAGTTCCTAAATCTGAACCTAATACTGATCCTTTTAAAATTTTACATTGAATTTCTTTTTCAAAAAGATAATTTTTATTCTTTTTATCGTAAAAAGTAAAAGATCCTTTTAAATAACTATGAGAGGTTTGAATAGAACAATGATAAAATTCAACTTTTGAAAAGTAATAATATATTAAATCACAACATAAATTTTTGATTAAAAAATTTTTATTTTTTTTATCTTGGAAAGAACAAATAGTAGCTTTTATTTTTTTATTATTAATAATAATATTTTTTATATGAGTAAAAAAAACATGATTTATTTTATTAAATGTTAAACTAGACGGGTTTATAACTAATTTATAACAAGTTATTTTACGTATTCCATTAGATTTTTTATTGACTAAAACATTCTTGATAAAAAAAAGGATATTATTATCTTTTTCTTTATAATATTTTTTTATAAAAAAAGAAGAATGTTCGATGAAACAATTTTGAATATTTAAATATTCAGAATTTATAAAAAGAAAATAAAATAAATTATTAATAGATATTTTACATTTAGATAAACGAATAAAAGGAAAATGATGATGATCTCTAATTTTTACATCATAAAAAATGAGTTCTTTTTTTAAAAAATTGATAGTAGCATGTTTTATAGAAACTCTTTTACCAAAATGAGATCTTATTTTTTTTAAAAAAAATTTTGAAGTTTTTTCTTGTATATTTTTTTGATTATAATAAAAAGTAAAAAAAACGAATCCTAATACAAAAAATAGAAAAAATATTCTTGTTTTTTTTAAAAACAATTTTTTCCAAAAAACATTGTTCATTTTCAAATATATTGTTATTTTTTATATGAAAAAAAAACTAATCATTATTGGAATAGAATCATCATGTGATGAAACCGCCGTTTCCATTATTAAAAATAGATATGTATTATCAAATATTATCATTCATCAAGAAATTCATAAAAAATATGGAGGAGTTGTTCCTGAATTAGCTTCTAGATTACATGATAAAAATCTTCCAATAGCTGTTCGTAAAGCTATTCATACCGCAAAAATTAACCAAAATGAAATTGATGCAGTATCTTTTACTTTAGGACCTGGATTAATAGGATCTTTATTAGTAGGAACTTCTTTTGCAAAATCATTATCAATGGGTCTAGGAAAACCTTTATTAACTGTAAATCACATTCAGGCTCATATATTGACTCATTTTATAAAAAATGCTAATATAAATAATAACTATCCAAAATTTCCATTTTTAAGTTTAGTAATAAGTGGAGGACATACTCAAATAATAAAAGTAAATGATTTTTTTCAAATGAAAATATTAGGAAGTACTTTAGATGATTCAGTAGGCGAAGTTTTAGATAAAATAGCTATAAAATTAGGATTTTATTATCCTGGAGGTCCTATGATAGAATTTTTTTCAAAAAATGGAAATTGTAAAAAGTTTGGTTTTTCCAAACCATATGTAAAAAAATTAAATTTTAGCTTTAGTGGATTTAAAAACCATGTTTTACAATTTATTAAAAAAAAATCAAAAGACAATCCATGTTTCATAAAAGAAAATTTATCCGATTTATGTGCTTCTATTCAGAAAATAGTAGCAGAAATTCTTTTGGAAAAAGTGCAAAAAGCAACTATAAATACTGATATTTTTAGAATCGTATTAGCAGGAGGTGTTTCTTCTAATAACGAAATTAGAAAAACATTTATTTCTTTTGCAGAAAAAAACAAGAAATGGGAAATTTTTATTCCAAAAAATCAATATACAACAGACAATGGAGCAATGGTAGCTATAACAGGATTATTAAAATATAAAAAAAAATTATTTGATTCTATTCATGTTACCCCATATTCAAAATTTAAAATTTTTTAATTTTACTTATACTTCACATGTGCAAATCAAATTTCGATCTCCATATCCATCATCAATACGATTTATTGATGGCCAAAATTTTCTATATCTAACCCAATATAATGGATATGCGGCTTTTTCTCTACTATAAGGAAAAATCCATTCATTATTAGTTAATATATTTATATCATGTGGAGCATTTTTAAAAACATTATCTTTTACAGAAAATTTTTTATCTTCAATTTCTTGAATTTCTTTTCGTATATTGATTAGTGTTTCAATAAAACGATCTATTTCTTCTTTAGATTCGCTTTCAGTTGGTTCTATCATCATACATCCTTCTACAGGAAAAGATATAGTAGGAGCATGATATCCATAATCCATCATTCTTTTTGCTATATCTATAATTTCTATTCCTATAGATTTAAAAGTTCTACAATCTATAATGAATTCATGTGCCACCATATTATTTTTTCCCACATATAATATATTATAAAATTTTTTTAATTTTTCTTTTATGTAATTAGCGTTGAGGATAGATATTTCTGTACATTTTTTAAGACCATATGGTCCTAACAAACGTATATATGCATATGATACAGTTAAAATTAAAGAAGATCCATAAGGAGCAGAAGATATCGTTAGTTCTTGTATTTTCTTTTTTTCTTGTCTTTTGATTGTTTCCTTTTTTTGAAAAGGATGATTAGGAAGAAAACATTTTAAATGTGGAGCTACGCAAATAGGACCCATTCCAGGTCCACCTCCTCCATGAGGAATAGCAAAAGTTTTATGAAGATTTAGATGACAAATATCAATACCTAAATCAGATGGTTTCATCAACCCTACTTGAGCATTCATATTTGCACCATCCATGTAAACTTGTCCTCCATTATCATGAATAATATCTATTATTTCTTTAATATGTGTTTCATATACCCCATGAGTAGAAGGGTAGGTAATCATTAATACAGATAAAAAATCTGTATTTTCTTTTACTTTTTTAAACAAATCATTTCTATCAATAGATCCATTATCTTTTGTTGCTATGGGAATTACTTTCATTCCTGCCATGATTGCTGAAGCAGGATTAGTACCGTGAGAAGAAGAAGGAATTAATGCTACACATCTTTGATGTTCTTGTAACGAATAATGATAAGATTTTATAACCATAAGTCCAGCATATTCTCCTTGAGCTCCTGAATTAGGTTGTAAAGAAATTCCAGAAAAACCAGTGATTTCTTTTAAATATTTCTTTAAATTTTTAATCATAAATTGATATCCAATGGCTTGCTTATCAGGGGCAAACGGGTGTACATCTCTCCATTCTTGTTGACTCAAAGCGAATAACTCCGTAGAAGCATTCAATTTCATAGTACATGATCCAAGTGGAATCATTGAATGGGTTAAAGAAAGATCTTTTTTTTCTAATCGTTTTATATAACGCATTAATTCAGTTTCTGAATGAAACTTATGAAAAATTGTATGATTTAAAAAGTTAGAAGTTCTTTTTAAAGAACCAGGAAATTTATATTCTTCTTCATTAATTTTCGGATTGTAATTATACTTATTTTTTTTTTGTTTGTTTCCATAATAAACTTCATGAAATATAGATAAAATATGATATAAATCTTTATGACATGTAGTTTCATCCAAAGTGATAGTTAAATGTTTTTTATCTACATATCTAAAATTAGTTTTTTTTCTTTCTGCTACCTCTTTAATTTTATCTAAAAAATTTGTTTTTATTCTGATGGTATCGAAGTAAAATGTATTTATCTGAGTAATAAAATTTATATTTTGAATTAATAGGCATTCTAACTTCTTCGTAGATTGATGAATACATTTTGCTATTTCTATTAATCCTTCTTTTCCATGATATAAAGCATACATAGAAGCCATAATAGCAGGTAGTACTTGGGCTGTGCAAATGTTAGAAGTCGCTCTTTCTCTTTTTATGTGTTGTTCTCTAGTTTGTAAAGACATACGAAATCCTTTCCTATTTCTTTTATTATCCATGGATATTCCAATAATTCTTCCAGGAAGAAAACGTTTATATTTTTCATGTGTAGAAAAAAAAGCGGCATGTGGCCCTCCATATCCCATAGGGATCCCAAAAGATTGACTAGATCCTACAACTACATCTACTCCCCATTCTCCAGGAGGTTTTAATAAAGATAAAGATAAAATATCTGTAGAAACTATTACTGATATATTCTTTTTTTTTGCGTATTCAATTGTTTCTCTATAATCATAAACTTCTCCTAAACAAGAAGGATAAGAGATAATTAATCCAAATATTTTTTTATTATTATATTTCAATAAATTTTTATGAGAGTCTCTAATAAAAGGAATTCCTAAACCAAAACATCTGGTTTTCAAAACGGAAAAAGTTTGTGGAAATATTTCGTCTGAAATAAAAAAAGAATAATCATTATTTATCTGTTGTTTTTTTATTTTCTCTTGATAAATCATAAACATAGCATCTGCTGAAGCAGTAGATTCATCCAACATAGAGGCATTACTTATTTTCATACCAGTAAGATCTGAAATCATCGTTTGAAAATTAATCAAAGCTTCCAAACGACCTTGAGATATTTCTGATTGGTAAGGAGTATAGGGAGTATACCAACTTGGATTTTCCAATATATTTCTTTGAATTACACTTGGAGTGATAGTATTTTTATATCCTAATCCTATATAAGAACGATAAATCATGTTTTTTTTACTTATTTTACGAATATGATTTAAATATTTATACTCAGAAATAGAATGGGGGAGGTTTAGTTTTTGTTTAAAACGTATTTCTTCAGGAATAGTTTTTATGATAAAATCTTTTATAGAAGAGCATTTTAATTCTTTCAACATTTTTTGAATATCATCGGAAGATGGCCCTATATGTCTAAAATAGAATTTATTTCTTCTTACGTAATTCTCTTTCATAAAAAATAGAAATTGTATTTTATTTATATTTATGGATACAAATTTAGATAAATAAGTAAAAAAATAACATGAAAGTTACTATTATTGGATCTGGAAACGTAGGAGCATTTTGTGCTAGTTTATTAGCCCAAAAAGATATTGTAAGAAAAATTGTTTTGTTAGATATTAAAGAAAAATTATCTGAAGGTAAAAGCTTAGATATTTCTCAAATGTTGCCTATTATCCATTCGAACACTGAAGTTGTTGGGACTACTAGTGATTATTCAAAATCTGAAAATTCAGAAATAATTATTATCACTAGTGGTATAACTAGAAAGCCTGGATTAAGTCGTGATGATTTATTGAATATTAACGAAAAAATTATTCATTCTGTTACTAAAAAATCTATTTATTTTTCTCCAAAATCTAAATTTATTATAGTATCTAATCCACTTGATGTAATGACATATGTCAGTTATATGACCGCTAAAGTCGATTCTTCTCGAATAATTGGAATGGCTGGAATATTAGATTCTATAAGATATCGCTACTTTCTATCAAAAAAATTAAAAATTTCTCCTAATGATATACAAACTTTATTATTAGGAGGACATGGAGACTCTATGGTTCCCTTATATAGATATACTTCTATATCTGGAATTCCCCTACAAGAATTTCTTTCAGAAAGAGAAAACGATGGGATCATTGAAAAAACAAAAAAAGGAGGAGAAGAAATAGTAAATTTATTGGGAACATCTGCTTGGATGGCTCCTGGAGCATCTATTGTAGAAATGGTGGAAGCTATTTTGAAAGATTCTAAACGTATTTTTTCATGTTCCGTTTTTTTAAACGGAGAATATAATTATAAAAATATATATTTAGGAGTTCCAGTTATTTTAGGAAAAAATGGAATAGAAAAAATTATAGAATTACAATTAAATAAAAAAGAAAAAAATCTTTTAAATAAATCTGCAAATCATATAAACAACATGATAAATAAACTGAAATTATTTTAAATAAAAAAAATATCTATGTTTTTTTCTATAAATTTTATTTTTCTATAAATATTAATAATTCTCCTTTTTTGTATATTATTTCTATTTTTTTTTCACAAGTTTCATTTCTTATCCCTATATTTTTACCTATTTTTAAAAATCCATTATTGATGGGATACTTTAAGCCATATGTTTGTAGTCCTTCTACTATAGGAAATGGAAATAAAGATATTTTTTTTTTCTTATTTTTCTGAAAAAAGGTTTTTTTTTCAGAAAAAAAATAAGTATGATATTGATCATGAAAGATAATAGATAACTTTTTTTTATATTTTAAAGCTACAGATAGATTTCCTAAAAAATGATCCTGTTCTTTTCCACTTCCTCCCCAAACATTTATATTAAAAAATCCTTTTTCATAAATTATATTTAATGCTTTATCAAAATCGGTATATTTTTGATCACAAGTGATTAAAAAATTTTTTTCTTTAGGAAAATCTTTTTTTAAAAGAGAATCAAAATCTCCAATAATATAATCTACTGAAATCCCATGTTGATTCAAATAGTAAAATGCTCCATCAACAGCAAATATTTTTTCGTAAAGAAAAATTTTTTTACATAAAAAAGGAGTCTTTTCTCCATTAAGAAACAATCCAATTTCTGGTCCTTTAAAACGATGATTCATTTCTTTTATTTATTTGAAGAACCGATTCCCTAGATAAACTTTTTTTACCATAGAATTTTGCATAATTTCTATACTACTTCCATGTTTCAAAATTTGACCTTCAAACATTAAGTAAATGCGATCTGTTATTGTAAAAACTTCTTGTACATTGTGATCCGTTATTAATATACCTATATTTTTTTTTTTTAGAGAAAAAATAATTTTTTGTAAGTCTTCTATAGCAATTGGATCAATTCCAGAAAAAGGTTCATCTAAAAGAATAAATTTAGGATTTATGGCTAAACATCTAGCAATTTCAGTTCTTCTTCTTTCGCCCCCAGAAAGAAGATCTCCACGATTTTTTCGTATATCTTGTAATCCAAATTCCTCGATTAATTTTTCCGTTATTTTTTTTCTGTTTTTGTAAAACTTTTTTTGCATTTCTAATATGCATAAAATATTATCTTCTACAGACAACTTTCTAAATATAGATGATTCTTGTGATAAATATCCAATTCCTTTTCTAGCACGTAAGTACATAGGTTTTTCTGTAATATCTTCTTCATGAAGAAATATTTTTCCCATATCTGGTTTTATAATTCCTACTATCATATAAAAAGAAGTAGTTTTTCCAGCGCCGTTTGGTCCAATTAATCCTACTATTTCTCCCTGATTTAATTTGAAAGAAACATTTTTTACTACATATTTATTTTTATATTTTTTGTACATATTTATAGCGGTTAAAGTCATGATATTATCAATTATTTATTTATATTTTAATATTATTTTGATATTAGGATATCTATGATAAAAAAGTGTCTTTATTATTTTTTTTTATTTACTACATTAATATATAGTTATTTTTCTTATGGGTTAGATAAATTAGGAGGAATTGCTGCTGTAGTAGGAAATGAAATTATTTTAAACTCTGAAATAAAAAATTATGATTGTAATGCTTTCAATCATTTTCTCATTCAGAAATTAATGCTTGATTATGCAAAAAAAGATAATAGTATACAAATAAGTGACCAAGAATTACAATTACGGATTCAATCTTTTTTTTCAGAAATGAAGAAAAAATATGTCGATCAAGAAGAATTGATAACAACACAGTTTAAAAAAAAAGAATTTTTACAAGAATTAAATGAAATTATTAAGAATCAACAATATATAGAAATTTTACATAAAAAAATTACGGATTCTGTGGATGTGACCCCTGAAGAAGTAAGAAAATTTTTTCTTAAAAATGAAAACAAAATACTTTTTGTTCCTAAACAAACATGTATTTCTTATATAGTTTTTTATCCAAAATGGAGTTCATTGAAAAAAAATAAAGTTCTTAACTTCCTAAAAAAAATAAAAAAAGAAATACATACTGATGAAGATTTTTCTACACAAGCTATTTTATTATCAGAAGATAATAAAACTGCATTACATGGTGGATTAATGAAAGGAATAAAAATCAATGATTTACCAAAAGAATTTAAACATGTTATTTCTTCTTTGAAAGAAGAAGAAATATCTGAACCTTTTGAAACAGATTTAGGGTTTCATTTAATAAAACTAGAAAAAAAAAGAAAAGATGCAATTGATATAAAACATATACTTATTAAACCTAAATATACAAAATATGAATTAGAAAAAACAAAATTATTTGCAGAGTCTATTAGAAAAGGAATAATTAAAAAGAGATTATGTTTAGAAAACATGTCTAATCATAATAATGAAAAAATTTTTAGTTATATAGTACGGAATAAAATTTGTATTGAAGAAACTCATCTTTCCGAAAAGATGAAAAAAATATTATTTTTTTTAAAAAAAGGAGAAATATCTAATCCTTATAAAGAAATTATGAATAATAAAGAAGTATTTGTAATAGTAAAATTATTAGACACAGTTCCTTCTTATCCTATTTCTTTTGAAAAAGATTATACAAGATTAAAAAATTTTGTAATAAATGTAAAAAAAGAAGATGAAATAAAAAATTGGGCAAAAAAAATATTAAAAAAAACCTATGTAAAAATTAATTGCACTTAATTTTTTTTACTAAAAGATTCTTTATACAAACCAGCATAATAACCATTTAATTGAATTAATTGTTCATGAGAGCCTTGTTCTACAAGACATCCTTTATCAATTGCTAATATTTTATCTGCGTTTTCTAATGTCGAAATGCGATGAGTAATAATAATAGAAGTTTTATGTTTAGTTAAAAAATCTGTAGCATGATAGATCCTTTTTTCTAACTCTTTATTTAAAGAGGTAGTAGCTTCATCTAATATAAGTATAGAATAAGGATGCATTTGAACTCTTAAAAATGAAATTAATTGTTTTTCTCCAAGAGAAAGCAAACCTCCTCGTTCTTTTACAATATACTGATATCCATTAGGAAGTGATTTTATAAACCTATGGATTCCTATTTTTCGTGCCATATTTTTTATTTGTTCAATACTTATCGAAGGATTTCCTAAAGTAACATTATTTACAATAGAATCATTAAACAAAAAAGTATCTTGTGTAATAACTCTTATATGAGATCTAAGATTATTAAGTTCAATATCTTGAATAGAATGTCCATCAATATAAATGATCCCTTTTTTTATTTCATACAATCTAGAAATTAAATGAGTAATAGTAGATTTTCCTGAACCTGTAGATCCTACTATAGCTACTTTTTCTCCTGGATTAATTTCAAAAGAAATTCCATTTAATACTGTTTCTTTTTCAAGATAAGAAAAATGAACATTGTTAAATACAATATGTCCTCTTAATTTTTTTAAACGTAAGTTTCCTTGATTAATAATAATATCCTCATAATTATTTAATATAGAAAATATACGTTCTATTCCTGCTATTCCTCTTTGTATAATATTAAATCTATCTGCTATTTGTCGCATAGGACGAAAAAGAAGATATATAAAAAAAATAAAAGCAATAATTTGTCCTGGTTGAATATTTCTTTTTTCAATTGCATGAAATCCTCCATAAAAAATAACTATACTTATAGTTATTGCAGAAACTAGTTCTACTATAGGAAAAAAAACAGAAAAATAAAAAATGGTTTTAAAATGAGCATTCATTAATTTTTTATTAATAGACTTAAATTTTATATATTCTTCTTTTTCTTTATGAAAAAGTTGAATAATAGACATTCCTATAATATTTTCTTGTAGAAAACTATTTAAAAGAGATGTTTGAATACGTTCTTCACGAAAAGTTTTTTTTAATGTTTTTTGAAAGAATCGTATAATGATATACATAAAAGGAATTGTAAAAAAAACAATAAAAAATAATTGATGATGGACAGTATACATCATAATTATAATCATGATAATTTTTAAAACATCTCCTGAAACAAGTAATATTCCATCATTAAATATGACAGTTATAGTTTCTATATCAGATACAGAATAAGAAACCAGTTTTCCTATTGGAGTTTTATTAAAAAAAGAATTTTTGAAATGTAGTAGTTTATTAAATAAAAGAATTCTAATTCTTTCGATAACGTTTTGAGCTAATACATTAGAAAGATACAATAAAATAAAATGAAAAATGCTTTCCAAAAAAAGAAGTATAACAATCACCATTAATATATTTTTTAGTCCAAAAAAATCTTTATAAATAAGATGAAAATCTATCGCTTTTTGTATTAATTTAGGACGATAAGCAGAAATGAAGGATATCAATATAGAAGTAATGATTGTTGATACTAGTATAAATTTATAATCCAAACTAATTTTAAGAAGTTGTTTTAGAGAAGATTTTTTATTTTTCAAATTGTTTTTCATTTTTTCATAGGATAATATCTTCTGGATAAGTAATTTTTGTAAGAAATAATCCACGTGCAGGAATTATTGGACTACAAAAATTAGAATTTTTGGATTCTATAATTTTTATGAATTCACAAATACTAATTTTATTTCTTCCTACATCAATCAATGTTCCAATAATAAATCTAACCATAGATCTTAGAAATCTATTGGATTCAATAGTAAAACATAAAATATTGTTATGAACCGACCAAAAAGCATAACTTATTTGACAGATATTATTTTTTCCTATTTCAGAAAATCCTTTTTTACAAAAAGAACTAAAATCCTTATATTGCATTAATTTACTGGAAGCCGCATTCATTTTTTCAATATTTAATGGATAAAAACAATACCAAGAAAAATCTTTTAAAAAAGGATCTTTTTCACGTATTAAGTAATATTTGTATGTTCGTTTAATAGCATGAAATCTTGCATGAATATTTTCTTTTACCGGAAATATCCTATATATTTTAATAGATTTTGGTAAGAAAATATTTATTCTCCTAATAAGATCAGTACTTATTTTCTTTTCATAATCGAAGTGTGCAAACATTTGTTTGGCATGCACTCCTTTATCTGTTCTACCAGCTCCTACTACATTGATCGATTTTTTTAATAATTTGGATAAACAGTATTCCAATTTTTCCTCTACGGTATTTACTTTTTTTTGTATTTGCCATCCATAGAAATATTTTCCATTATAAGCTAATTCTATGAAAAATCTCAATTACATTATTTTTTTTAAATTTTATTTAAACATTCAACAATAATGGAACATCCTTTTTGAATTTCTTTTTTTGTAATAGTTAATGAAGGAGAAATTCGTAAAGCATGACTATTAAATAGAAAACGAAATAAAATTAATCCTTTTTTTATACAATTTTTGAATACTTTTTCCGATAAATTTGGATTTTCTAGATCAAAAGATAAAAGGAGCCCTTTTCCATTAATACTTTTTATTTTATCATGAACTAAATATTTTCTAATCCACTTTTCTTTCATAGATACTTGTTCCATTATATTAGAATTTACAAGTTGATCTAAAGTAGCTAAAGAAGCTGAAGCCGATACGGCATTTCCTCCAAAAGTGCTTAAATGTCCTAAAGGAACGGAATCCAAAAAAGTTTTCATAATTTCTTTGGATGAAATTAATCCGCTAATAGGCATTCCTCCTCCCATTCCTTTTCCCATGACCAAAATGTCAGGAATTACCCCATAATGTTCAAAAGCAAAAAGTTTTCCTGTTCTTCCAAATCCAGTTTGAACTTCGTCTAATATCATTAAAGCTTTTTTTTTATAACACTGGTCTTTAACTTTTTTTAAAAAATCATTATTCGGTAATATAATTCCATAAGAACAAGGAATGGTTTCTAAAATTACACAAGCGGTTTTTTCTGTAATAGAAGAGATCAAATCTTCTATATGATTAAATGTTATAAATTTTACTAAAGGAAGTAAAGGTCTAAAAGGTCTCTTTTTATTTTCATATCCCATAATACTCAATGATCCGTGGGTACTACCATGATAAGACCATTTACAAGATATTATTCTTTCTTTTTCAGTATAACATTTTGCTATTTTTAAGGCTAGTTCTACAGCTTCTGTACCTGAATTCAATAAATATGTAGAAGTCAGTGGATATGGAGTGTTTTCCGATATTTTTTTACAAAGCATAACACAAGGGCTTTGTATAAATTCTCCATACACCATAGTATGTAGATATTTATCTACTTGTTTTTTTATGGCTTTTTTTATTTTTTTATTTCCATGTCCTAGTACATTGACAGAGACCCCTGATACAAAATCCAAATATTTTTTACCATCTTTTCCATAAATATAATTTCCATCAGCATAATCCACTATAATTTTCATAGGATAAGGGTTAACCTGAGTTTGATACTGAAGGAAGTCCTTTTCTAATTCTTTTTCTTTCATAAAAGAAGAATTTAGTTCTATTTTTTTATTATTTTTTTTATTTCTTTTTGTTCTAATAGATTTTGTATTCTGTATTTTTCTATTTTTTTATAAATTTTATTTATGTTGGGCGTTTCTTCTTTTTCTTTCCAATAGAATTTAGGAAGAAAAAAAAATTTTTTGGGAGTATCTTTATCTACGGGAATTAATTCTGAATGGGATCTATCCGTAAAAAAAACCTTTTTTATATTTTTTTCTTCATTCCAATCTATATATAAGTTTTCACAAAAAGATTTATGAATCCATTTTTTTCCATTATAAGTAGGAATAAAGATTAGGATTTTAGTATTTCCTTTAGTTATAATTTTTTTCAAAGTATTTTTTTGGTTAAAAAAACCAATCATTATTTGTCCTTCTATTTGATTGAATTCTTGTAAATTTATTCTTTCTATATAAGAAGCATTTTTTATAATATTTATATATTTTATTGAATAATTTTTTTCTTCAAAATGAATAGAAATAGAATTTCCGGAAAATTGCTTATTTTGAAACCAAAACATAGGATTTCCATCAAGTTGAATATAATTTTTAGAAAAATCTAAATTAAAAATCTGGCATTTTCCTTGAATTTGTTCATTTGGAAAAAAAATTTTAACAGAAAATGCTTGAATTAAATGTATAGAATTTTTTTTTAAATTTATTTTTAAAGTATCTGAATCAATAATAACTGAATCTTTTTTCAATATTTTTATGATTTTAGGATTTTCTTTTAAAAGAAAAAAACCATGATTCAAATTAAAGTTTACAGATCCTCCCATCAATAAATATTTTTTATTAGAATCTTCTAAAAAAATATCTCTAAGAAATCCACTTTGTTTTTTTTGATCAAAAAATAAATTTTTTCCTCTTACAATTTTTCCATTATAATGAATACTAATGTTTTTTTTAAAAACAAATATCTTTCTATGAAGAAAAAATAGTGTTTTTTGAGCATATAAAAAATTATTTATATCTTTATTTTGTCTTATAAGAATTGGATCATCAAAATTTATTTGATTTTTTATAAATAAATATTCCAATGTTTTTGTATATAAAGTATAATTTTTACTCATCAATTTTATTCCATATTTTAATTCAGCCTTTTTTTCTGATTCAGAAAAATAACCTTCTTTACTAGATATAGTATATTCATCGTAATAAATAATTCCGCCATTTTTATAAAAAATTTTTTTTATTTCTAAATTATATTCTAACATATTAGTAGTTAATTTTATGTTTTCATTATCAAAAAATAGAACTACATTATCTACAGCTTGTAGTAATTTTTTTCTAATATTATAATTTATTGTATCAGCTATTAATTTTTTTTTACCTTGATTGAACCTTACTCTTCCAGATAATTTTAAATAATGAAAATATTTTCCCACATATATATTTTTAGAAATGATTTTCTCTTTTCCTGATTGTAATTGAACGTTTCCAGAGCCATAAAATTCATTATTTTTATAAATGGCTTTATCACAAAATAGATGTAAATTATGATATTTTATATGAATATTTCCTCTTAAAAAAAAAGAATTTTCATTATTATTTTTTTCTATACAATCAGCATGAATTAACTTTATTTTTTTTTTATAAAAATTAGAAGAAAATCCTTCATAAAGAAAAATAAAAAAAAAAAAAAATAAAAAACAATATTTCACAATTTTTATTCTATTTTTTTTTGTATGCTATTAAAGATATTTCTACATTAGCCCTTTTTGGTAATCCTGAAACCTGAACAGTTTCTCTGGCTGGATAATCTCCTTTATTGAAAAACCTAGAATAAACTTCATTTATTATAGAGAAATCATTCATATTTTTTACAAAAATAGAAGTCTTAATAACATCTTGAAATCCCATTTTATTTTCTAAAAGAATAATTTTTAAATTATTCATTACATAATTTGTTTCCATTTCTATGGAATTTCGAATCAATTTATTCGTTTCAGATTCTACTTCTATATTTGCTATTTGTCCAGAAACAAATAAAAAATTTTCTACAAAAATACATGTACTATACGGTCCATAAGATGGAATTTTTTCTATTAAAAACTTTTTTGGTTTCATCGGTCATCTAATTTTTTTTCATTATATTGAATATAATCACTTAAATTTTTATCTTTAATTCCTATAAAAAAAGACCATTTATTCATAGGAATCCAATTAAAACTCATTTTGAAACTCCTTAAATCTCTATAACAAGTAATATTAGAAAATATAATTTTTTTATTGTATAAATCATATTTTACATTAATATCAATTTTCCAATATTTTGTAATTTTCATGGATCCATTGATACATAAAAATGTATCAAATGATTTTTTTTTGTTGATATATATATAATTAGATTGAAAATCGATTTTTAAATTAAACGGAATTGGATATTTTGCATAATTTTTTCTATCGAAAAAAAAATAATCATAACGATTTTCTCCTTTTTTATTGTATTTATTCTTTCCATGAAAAAAATTAGTATCATAATTATAATTACAATAAAAAGAGAGATGCATCTTTTTTTCTTTTTCAAAATTAATCTCTCCTTGATATCTGACTTCCAAGTCATTGTATAGTTCTATTTTTCCATTTAACAAAAGATTGTTCCATTTGATAAAACTAGGGTTAATAATAAAGGAAGTCTTTAAATTTTTAATAATTCTTATTGTTTTATATTTATTGAATTGAATATCTAAATTATTATTCAATATAAGATTTATTGTTTTTTCTAAATGACTTTTTACATTATGAAAAACATTAGGAAAATATCTTATATGAAAAGATAACATAGGATCTATTTTATGTTCCAAAAAAATACTATTTTTCTTTAATTTTAAAGTCCCATAAAAAGGGATAATGATGATATCAGTTGAAAAATCTATTTGATGAAAACTTGAAAAAGATGGATAAAAATCTAGATATTTCCATGTATAAAATTCTTCTAAAAATAATTTTGGTACAATTTTTACGTAAGGATAAAAAAAAGGAAAATAAATAGACATATTCATCTGATGATTTAATATTGTCTGAAAAGATATTTTTTGATAATAATAATCCATTAAATTATGAATAGATACTTTGCTATCCGTTTTTATATGACGTAAAAAATAGTTTTCTCCAAAAGTAGAATCCTTTATATGAAATATGAACTCTGGAATTATAAATCTTGTTTTTACTTTATGATTATCATTTTCTTGTATCATATATGCATCCATAAATAATAAATAATTCGAAAATTTTTTTCTTATATGGATATATGAAAAATCTTCATTCTCATGATTAGTAAATAAGATATTTTTATTATAATTAATATTTGCATTAAAATTGATTTTAGAACCGGATTTAAAATCTTGTATGTGTTTCCATTGAAATTGATAATTGGATTTATTTTCTACCGTATATTGATAGTTAAAATAACCATGATAAGATGATTTCAATTTATATTCTATTTTTGTTTTTAAATTCCATTTATTAGTATGATGTATAGAACCAAATATTTTGAAATTAATAAAATCATAAATTGGAAAAAAAAATCCTATGTTTTCTATATAAATTTTATTATTTTGGATTCCAAATTTTGGATACATTATTCCGTAAGAAACTTCGTTATGTTGCTTTTTAAAAGGAATAAATAAAAAAGGAAAAAATATTGGCATAGGAACTTGATACCAATAAAAAAAAATTGGTCCGGATAAAATATACTTTCTAGTATTATTATTAAAATATTTTATGTAATCTGTTTGTAAGTAGAAATCAGGATGATTATCTTTCTTTTTTATAAAAAAAGGATCCGATATGTATGTTACTTTTTTTAGTAAACTTATATTATTATCTTTTTTTATAATATTATTGGCTATAATTATATAATCTTTTTCTTGTACATAAAAATTTTTGATTTCTATTTTTTTACTTTTTAAATTTGCGTAAATATTATTGGAAATATATTTATGATTTCCTTGTTCTACAACAATAGGGTTTTCTTTTTGAATAGCATGTATATCTCCACTTTTCCAATTAAATTCAATATAATCTGCTTTAATTTTTGTATCATTATATTCTATGTTAGCTTTTCCTTTTAAATAAGAAATCCCTTTTTCTATATTATGTTCTTGGATATTAGAATCATATTTTATAATATCTTTATATAACTTATTTTCTAAATTAGGAAAGATAATATTTTCGTTTTTTTTATTATCGTTTGCATAAACATAAAAAACGAATAAAAAAATAAAGAATATCATTCTAATATTAATAGAAATTAAAAAATTCATAATTTTTACGAATGAAAATCTATTTTAATAATCTAATTTTTTTACATATGACTTATCAATACATGATCCTAATATTTCTAAAATAGTCAAATTAAATATAGGATGATTTTGATTTGGACTAATTTCACACATAGGTAATAAAACGAATTTTCGTAAATGCAATAAAGGATGTGGAATAGTTAATGTAGAACTACATATAATCATATGATCATAAAATAAAATATCTATATCTATTTCTCTATTTTTATATTCTTTTTTTATTATGGAATCTCTTCTTCTTCCTATAAGATATTCTATATCAAATATTTTTTCTAAAAGATCAATAGGAGAATGATCAGTTTTTATATGTAAAACTCTATTATAAAAATAAGATGAATTCTTCATATTCCAAGCTTCACTTTGAAAATATGAAGATTTTTTAATAATTTTTCCTATTTTATTGGATATTAAAATTATAGATTCATCCAAATATTTTTTTCTATTTTCTTTGTTACTTCCTTGTAATAAAAAAATATCATGTTCCTTCAAAAGAAAAAATTTCTATGAAACATTTAATATACTGAAAAACTGTAATTTTATTTTTAAATTTAGGGATATATTCTTGTAAAAAAAAATATTCATGGGATTAGTAATAGATTTTATGAAAAATATCTTTACTCAAGAGATCGCTATAGATTTAGGAACAGCTAATACCCTTATCATGCATAATAATAAGGTTATAGTCGATTTACCTTCAATAATAGCTATAGATGTCAGGACAAATAAAGTATTAGCTGTAGGAGAAGATGCTAAAAAAATGCAAGGAAAAACACATGAAAATATCAAAATATACAAGCCATTAAAAGATGGAGTTATTGCAGATTACCAAGTAGCAGAACTTATGATCAGAGAATTCATCAATAAAATTCCAGGTGTAAATAATAAATTTTTTACTCCATCATTGACAATGGTGATTTGCATTCCATCCGGAATTACAGAAGTAGAGAAAAGAGCAGTAAAAGATTCTGCTCAACATCTTAATGCTAAAGAAGTATATTTAATTGAAGAGCCTATGGCTGCTGCTATAGGATCTGGAATCTCAGTAACTAAAGCTGAAGGGAACATGATCATTGATATAGGAGGAGGAACTACAGAATGTGGTGTTATTGCTTTAGGTGGAATAGTTTGTCAAAAATCTATAAAAATAGCCGGGGATGTTTTTACTAATGATATAGCATATTTTTTACGTTCTAAATATAACTTCTATATCGGAGAAAGAACAGCGGAAAAAATCAAAATAGATATAGGATCTGCAATGGAATCTCTAGAAAACCCTCCTGAGGATATTCATATACAAGGAAGAGATCTTCCAACAGGAAAACCAAAAGAAATAAATCTTTCTTATAAAGAAACTATTCCTGCTCTTGATAAATCAATTTTACGGATTGAAGATGCTGTAATGGAAACTCTTTCAAGAACTCCTCCAGAACTTGCTGCAGATATTTATAAAACAGGAATTTATATGGCAGGTGGAGGTTCTCTTTTAAGAGGTTTAGATAAAAGAATATCTAAAAAAACGGGCCTTCCCGTTTCTTTAGTAGAAGACCCTTTAAGGGCTGTAGTTAAAGGAACTGGAGTCGCTTTAAAAAACATTGACAAATTTACATTTTTAATGAAATAGGTAAAAAAAGTTTATGCGTGAATTTTTCAATTTTTTTTTAAAATGGCGTTTCTTGATTTTCTTCCTTCTATTAGAATGTTTCGCTATTTTTCTTTCTTTTTCTAATTCAAAATTTCAACAATATATTTATTCAGGATCTTCCAATTTTATGATTGGAAAAATTTATGAAACTATTTCTAGATTACATAGTTATTTTTTATTAGAAATTGAAAATAAAAGACTATTAAATGAAAATCAAAAATTACGAAATGCACAAATATCTTATAAAATAAAAAAAATATCTAAAGATTTTAAAGAAGAAAATATTGAATATATACAGCAATATACTTTTACCCCTGTAAAAATTATAAATAACAGCATTCATGAACAAGAAAATTATATAACTATTAATAAAGGAAGTACAGATGGAATAAAATCTGATATGGGAATTATATTATCCGATGGAATTGCAGGAATTATTATTAAAACATCTCCAAATTTTAGCATCGCTATTTCTCTTTTAAATCCAAAAATTAAAGTAAATGCTAGATTAAAAAAAAATAAATATTTTGGAATTCTAAGTTGGAATGGATTAGATCATAAACATGTTGTTTTATATGATATACCCAGATATTCCATTATACATAAAGGAGATATCGTAGAAACAGATGGAAAATCTGCAACTTTTCCTGAAGGAATTCCTATTGGAATAGTATCTTATTATCAACTAGATGAAACACATGCTAATTATATTATAAAAGTAAAACTTATGGCTGATTTTTCTACTATAGAAAATGCTTATGTAGTTAAAAATTTATTAAAAAAAGAATGGACAGATGTTCATAAAGTTGAAAATAAATAATGAATTTAGTCAAATATTTTATTGTTTCCATATTTTATATTATTATTCTTTGTTTAATTCAAATATCGATATTGAATCCTTCTTTTATAGGATGTTTTTCTTATATATACATCCTTTTTATATTAGTATATCCATATAATGGAAATAATGTTTTATTTTTACTTTTATCTTTTTTTATTGGTTATATTATAGACAATTGTTTAAATACAGGAGGGATTCATGCTTTTTCCACTACTTTATCTGCTTTTTTAAGACGAAAACTATTACAATTTTTTGATGGGAAAAGTTTTATTATAAATAGAAAGGATTTCTCAATTGATGAATTACCTTTTATTAGAAAAACATTTTATATTTTTTCATTGATATTGATACATCACTTTTCCTTATTAATCTTAAAAATTTTTAAGGGAACTGCTTTTAGTATCATTCTTTTATTAAGAACAATATTTGATAGTATTTTTACAACAATTTTATGTATTGTATATTTTTTTTTGAAAAAAAAACGAAACATTGAGAAAATTACATAGATTTTACCTATTGTTAGGTACTATAGGGCTCATTTTTATAGCTAGATTATTTTATCTACAAATCTATACGGAAAAGTATATCCTTAATGCTTTTAATACTTCTATTAAACAGGAAATTATTATACCTGAAAGAGGATCTATTTTTGATAGAAATGACAAATTACTAGTTTTTAATAAATCTATTTATGAATTAATAGTAATTCCTATCCTTGTAGATGAACGTTTTAATATGATAGAATTTTGTGATCTTGTAGGAATTACAACAAATACTTTTTATAAAAAATTATCAAAAGCCGCGGCTTATTCTAAATATTTACCATCTGTTTTTCTTCCTTTTATTTCAAAAGAGAAATTCGCTACTATACAAGAAAAACTTTATAAATATAAAGGATTTGATTGGACAAAACGTTCTCTTAGAGATTATAAAGTAGAAAGTTCTTCTAATATTTTAGGATATATAGGGGAAGTAACTCCAAAAGATATTAAGAAAGAATCTAATTATTATCAAATAGGAGATTTTATTGGTTGGGCTGGAGTAGAAAAATCTTATGAAAAAATATTGAGAGGAAAAAAGGGTATAAAATATTGGTTAAGAAATAGAAAAGGATGTATCATAGGGAGTTATAATAATAGTAAAAATGATATAAAAGCTATTAGAGGAAATGATATTTCTTTGACTGTTGACTGGAATTTACAAAATTACGCAGAACAATTAATGTATCAAAAAAAAGGAGGGATAGTTGCAATAGATCCTAAAAATGGAGAAATACTAACCTTAGTGTCTAGTCCTATAAATAATCCTAATCTATTTGTAGGAATGAATCGATCTAAAGAATTTATAAAATTAATGAAAAATACGATAGATAATCCTTTATTTGATAGAACAACACAAGCTCGTTATCCTCCAGCTTCTCCATTTAAATTATTAACGGAATTAGTTGGTCTTCAAATGGGAGTAGTAGATATTAATACGACTTTTATATGTTATAAAGGATTCAAATATGGAAAAAAAAGGATCCATTGTCATTCTGGGATTCATGGATTACCCATAGGAATAGAAACAGCTGTTGCTGTTTCTTGTAATAATTATTTTGCACAAGTTTATAAACGAGTTATTGAAAAATATCCTAAAAATCTTACTAAAGGAGTAAATGAATGGAGTGATATTATCAAAAGTTTTGGATTTGGTAATTATTTATATAATGATTTAGCAACAGGGGAAAAAGGAGTAATTCCTTCTGGAGATTATTATAATAAAAAATATGGAATAACAAAATGGAATGCTATAACTATTATTTCCAATGGTATTGGGCAAGGAGAAATTAATGTTACTCCTATACAGTTAGCAAATATGGTTTGTGCTATAGCAAACAAAGGTTTTTTCTATACTCCACATATTGTTAAACGGATCAATCATCAACCTATATGTAATCCTAATTATACTAAAGCTAAGTATACTAAAGTAAAAAGTAAATATTTTGATCTAATTATAAATGGAATGGAAAAAGTTTTTATAATTGGAACAGGAAAAAGTTTTAAATCGTTTGATATTAGAATGGCTGGAAAAACAGGTACCTCTCAAAATTTTATTAAAGTTAATAAAAAAATAATATCATTACCTGATCATTCTATTTTTATATTATTTGCTCCAGTAAAAAATCCTAAAATAGCCGTTTCTGTTATCATAGAAAATGGAGGATACGGATCTCGTTGGGCTGGTCCAATAGCTAGTCTCATTGCAGAAAAATATATAAGAAATCATGTGGATAGAAAAAGTCTAGAAAAAAAAATTCTAACCTCAGGATTACAAAATGTATATGATCGTATAGCAAAAATGAAAAAATTGAATAATTCTTATACAAAAAATTCTTTTGATAAAAAGAAATAAAATCTTATTAAGAAATATAGATTGGTGGATTGTAATCATTTATGTTTTTTTTATTTTTTTTGGATATATAAATTTATATTCCGTTTCTTCTGAAAAAGCAGAAAAACAATTAATATGGATTTTATTAAGTTTTATTTTTATATTTTTTGTTTTTTTATTTAAACCAATTCATTATAAATCTTTTACTCCTTTTTTATTTTTGTTAACCTTACTTCTATTAATAGGAGTCTTTTTTTTTGGTAAAAATATAAATGGCTCCAAATCTTGGTATGTTTTCGGGCCTATTAGTTTTCAACCTTCTGAATTATCTAAGATATCAACATCTTTAATGATAGCTCATATTTTGAGTCGAGATAATATAAAAAATAATAATAAAACATTATTATATATATTTATTATATTAGTTTTTCCTGTTACTCTAATATTTTTTCAGCCAGATCCAGGTTCATCCATAGTATTTTTTTCTTTCATTTTAACTTTATATAGAGAAGGTTTATCTTTTTATTTTATATTTTATTTTTTATTTTCTATTTTTCTGTTTTTTATTTCATTAAGTGTATCTCCTTTTATTGTTATATTGTTTTTATTTATAACTTTTCTTTTTTTTGTAAAGAAGAACATATTATTTCTTGATTTCTTTTTTTATATATTTTTGTTTATCGGTTTTTCTATTTTTTCCATATTTTCTCCATTTATTTTTCAAAAATTATTGAAACAACATCATAAAGATAGAATCAATATTATATTTAAAAATGAATTTGATAGAAAATATAGAGATAATGTAGGATATAATTTATTATATTCTAAGACAGCTATTGGCTCTGGAAGACTTTTTGGAAAAGGATATAAGAAAGGAACGGTAACAAAAGGAAAATTTGTTCCAGAACAACATACTGATTATATATTTTGTACTGTAGGAGAAGAATGGGGTTTTATAGGTAGTATCCTATTCATAATATTTTATTTGTTATTTATTAGTCGTATTTATTTTTTATCGGAAAGACAAAAAGATATTTTTGGAAGAATTTTTGGATATTCAGTTGGAAGTATTATTTTTATTCATCTCATTATTAATTTAGGAATGGTAATGGGGTTATTTCCTACAATAGGAATTGTTTTACCTTTTTTTAGTTATGGAGGTTCATCTCTTTGGTCTTTTACTATTTTATTATTTATATTTATACGAATAGATGCATTTGATCAAATTAGTTTAATATGAAAAAATTTCCTAATTTTAGGAAAATTTTTAATTAACATTGGGGCTGATTTTGGATTTGACAACAAGAATAAGTTATAAAAAAAAGCATATCGTGTTACGTAAGGTATTACACGTTAATCAATCGTTACAAATTACAAATGGCGAAAAACAATACGCTTTTGCTGCTTAATGAATTTGTGTTCAAAATAGCTTAATCTGCAAAAAAAATGCAGAAGCAAAATATTTCTTATGAAATTGATCCTTACAATTTCTAATAGAAATACTAATATTAAGTAAGGATAAGAAAACAAATGATTCTTAAGTTTTCTGAAAAAATATTGAATCTTAAGTTTTTATTTAAGATCCAAAACTTAAATAAAAATGGATAAAATTTATTTTGGATAAATATGTAGAAATTTTTTATACTACTTGTTTGGACGCGGGTTCGAACCCCGCCAGCTCCATTTTTTTTTTTTTTAATTTGAATAAAAAGATTCAATTTTTTATCTACAGTATTTTTTCAGGGATTTTATTAGGATTAGGATGGCCTACTAATGGTAATCCGTTTTTTTTATTTATTGCTTTTGTTCCTTTATTATATGTGGAAAATAGTTTAAATCATTCTTTTTTTTACATTTTTTTTCTTTCTTTTGTTACTTTTTTCACATGGAATGCTATTTCTACATGTTGGTTATCCTATACAAAACAAACTAATGGATCTTTTGCAATAGAAGCTTATTTAATTCCTGTATTCCTGAATTCTTTTTTTATGTCAATGGTTTTTATATGTTATTCATGGATAAAGAAATATGTAAAAAGTAGAAATATAGGATATATATTTCTAGTTTGTTTATGGATTTTATTTGAAAAAATACATTTAGAATGGGAATTATCTTGGCCATGGTTAAACTTAGGAAATGGTTTTTGCAATCGTATAGAATGGATTCAATGGTATGAATATACTGGAACTTTAGGAGGAACTTTATGGATATGGATCGTTAATATTGGATTCACCGAATCCATTATAAAATACAAAAAGAATAGAAAAATACTTTTTTTATATCAAAAAATTTTACTTAACATAGGAAAAATTTTTTTATTAATATTGGTTTCTAATATTATATATTTCAAATATGAAGGAGAAAAATATAAAAAAT
This sequence comes from Blattabacterium cuenoti, assembly GCF_014251655.1. Classification (NCBI taxonomy): domain Bacteria; kingdom Pseudomonadati; phylum Bacteroidota; class Flavobacteriia; order Flavobacteriales; family Blattabacteriaceae; genus Blattabacterium; species Blattabacterium cuenoti. Next base: position 9,862 of record NZ_CP059225.1, on the reverse strand, counting down.
TTATAGACGTATTAATATTACAACCTAATATAGATCCATATAATCAAAAATATAGTATATCAACACAAAAATTAATTTTAAAATTAAAAAAACTAATAAATAAGAAAATATCTTTAAAATCCATAGTCATAATAGCTCCTGAAACTACATTACCTGGAAAATCGAGCAAAATATCCATAAAAAATATAAGTAAAAATAGAATCATCTCTATTTTTAAAAATTATCTGATAAAAAAATCACCCAAAACCGTATTTATAACAGGAATAGAATTATTTACTTTATATAAAAAAAATATAAGTAAAACTTCAATACCTGTTTCTACTAATAAGAATACAAAAATATGGATAGATATTTTTAATTCAGTTATTCAAATAGGAACTAACAAAAATATAGAATATCATCATAAATCTAAGTTAGTACCAGCGGTAGAAACTTTTCCCTATAAAAAGATTTTTTATCCTATATTAGGAAATATTTTACTGAATTTGGGTGGAACCGTAATGGAACTTGGAAAACAAAATCAACCTACCGTTTTTCATCATCCTTTTTCAGGAATCAAAATAGCTCCGATTATTTGTTATGAATCTGTTTTTGGGGAATATGTCTCTAATTTTTTTAGAAAAAAAAATGCTGAATTTATGATTATTATTACTAACGATGGATGGTGGGGACAGACTCAAGGCCATCAACAACACATGTTTTATGCGCGTTTGAGAGCTATTGAAAATAGAAAGTGGATAGCTAGATCTGCAAATACAGGTATTTCTTGTTTCATCAATGAAAAAGGAGATATCACATCATCTATTCCTTATGGAAAGGAAGGGATTTTATACCAAAAAATATATCTGAATAAAAATCATACTTTTTATATAAAACATGGAGATTTTATTGCTAAAATAAGTTTATTAGTCCTAATAATAATATTATTATACACAATAATATATAACATATATCAGTTAGTTTATTTTATTTCATGATAAGCTTTTCCTATATAATTGATAATATCACGAGATATGATTGATTCTTTACTTAATTTTTTTGATAAAACAGCTATATCTCCTGATAATCCATGTAAATATACTCCCATAATACAGGCTTCTTTAGGAGTATATTTTTGAGATAAAAAACTTAGAATCATACCGGTAAGAACGTCTCCACTACCAGATGTTGCTATCCCTGGATTTCCAGTACTATTAAAATATAATTCTCCATGAGGAGTTGAAATTACAGTATGAGCGCCTTTTAAAACAATAAATATTTTATATTTTATAGATATTTTTTTTAAAATTTCCAATTTGTTATAATCATTTTTCCATGGGCCACATAATCTATAAAATTCTTTTGGATGTGGAGTAATAATACTTCCTTCTGGAAGATAATCTAATAAATAGATATGATTGGACATTATATTTATAGCGTCTGCGTCAATCACCATTGGAATCTTTTTTTTTTTTAAAAAAAAAGATTCCAAAGCATATGCAGTTTTTGGATGATTCCCCATTCCTATTCCTATTCCTACTGCATTAATATGATCAATATCATCAATAATATTTCCAATCCAATCTTTATATTTGTCTGTTTTAACAATTGCTTCTGGTATAGAATTTTGTATGATTTCATATCCACAAAATGGAACATAAATACTTAATTTTCCAATTCCAGTACGAAGACTTGCTGTTGCAGAAAGTACAACCGATCCCATCATACCATAACTACCACCTATAATCATTCCATGGCCATAATTCCCTTTATGAGAAAATTTATTTCTTTTATATAATATATATATAGAATTAATAAACCTTTTATCTATATAAAATTTTTTAGTATGTATTCTATGAAAGAAATGATCTTTCCATCCAATATTTAATATAGACCATTCTCCAACATAATCAGCATAAGTAGGTAAAAAAAAAGGGAGTTTAGGAACTTGAAAAGTTAAAGTATGATTCGCTTTAATTATTCCCTTAAAATCTTCATGATTTTTTTCCATGAAAAGTCCAGAAGGAATATCTATAGATATCACTGATTTAAATTGATTTTTATTGATATAATGAAAAAAAGATTTCCAATATTGATTTATATTTCTATTTAATCCTATACCAAAAATAGCATCAATAAGGTAACTATTTGGATCTAAACAAGGAAATTGATCTTTCTCACAAATAATTTTCAATCCTATTTTATGTTTTAATATTTCCTCTTTATTGATTAAAAATTCATTTGAATAATGATTAGAAATATTAATTATGTATACAGAAACTTTTTCTCCATATAAATATAACATTTTAGCTAAATAAAGTCCGTCTCCTCCATTATTTCCATTTCCTGCTAATACTATAAATGGAACTTTTTTAAGTTGAAAATATTTATAATTTATAATCCAATTAAAACAACTTTTAGCTGCTCGTTTCATTAATTTTAATGAAGAAATTGATTCGTAATCAATACAATATTGATCCATTTTTTTGATTTGATTTAAAGAAAGAATTTTCATTTTTTAAAATGAATTTATTATTTTTGATTTTATTTTATGTATGAAGTCTGATCCCTAATTTGCAAATATAAAACGATTAATCTATATGGAAGAGTATAATTTAAGGCTCCCCGCCATGGGTGAAGGTATAGCTGAGGCTACTATCATTCGTTGGTTAAAAAAAGAGGGAGATTCCATAAAAAAAGAAGACGTTTTAGTAGAAATAGCCACGGATAAAGTAGATTCTGAAATTACTTCTCCGGTTAATGGTATCTTAAAAAAGAAATTATTAGCTACTAATGAAATAGCTAAAATTGGTAAATCAATAGCGATTTTAGAGACGGAAGAAAAAATTTTTTCTATAAAAGAGAATTATATATTTTCTTCTGAAAATAAAAAATATTTTTCTCCTCTTGTACGTACTATTGCTCATAGAGAGGGGATTAGCATTTATGAACTAAACTCTATAGAAGGTACAGGAAGAAAAGGAAGAGTTACTAAAATAGATATATTAAACTATCTTCAGAGTATAAAAAAAAATAAAATAATTTCTCCTAAATATGATGATATTTTTTTATCATGTGAAAAAAACAATGATAAAGAAAACGAAGAAGTTATTGTAGAAATGGATAGAATGCGTAAAATCATTGCAGAACATATGATTAAAAGTAAAAATATATCTGCACATGTAACTTCTTTTGTTGAAGCAGATGTTACAAACGTTGTAGAATGGAGAGAAAAAATGAAAGAGACTTTTCAAAAAAATACGGGAGAAAAACTGACTTTAATGTCCGTTTTTGTAGAATGCGTAGTGAAAGCGATAAAAGATCTTCCTATGATCAATATATCTATTAATGGAACAAACATAATAAGAAAGAAAAATATCCATATTGGATTAGCAACAGCTTTACCTAACGGTAATTTAATTGTTCCAGTAATTAAACATGCAGATTCCTACAATTTAGGAGGATTAATAAAAATTATCAACGATTTAATAAAAAGAGCTAAATCTAATCAATTAAAACCTGAAGAAACTAAAGGTGGAACCTATACTATCAGTAATATAGGTAGTTTTGGTAATCTTTTTGGAACTCCAATTATACATCAACCACAAGTTGCTATTATGGCTATAGGATTAATTCAAAAGAAATTATCAATTATAGAAACCCCAAAAGGAGATTTAATAGGAATCAGACATAAAATTTATTTATCTCATTCTTATGATCATCGTGTTATAGATGGAGAATTAGGTGGTCGTTTTGCAAAAAGAGTAGCTTTATATCTAGAAAAATTTAACTGTTATACAACAATAATATAAAAATATGGAAGTAAACTTTGATGTACTCATTGAAATACCAAAAGGAAGTAGAAATAAATATGAGTTTGATAAAAAAAATAATCTTATTCGATTAGATCGAGTTTTATATTCTCCTATGAGTTATCCAACAGATTATGGTTTTATTCCAAAAACACTTTCTATGGATGGAGATCCATTAGATGTATTGGTTTTTTTAACTGAGCCTACAATTCCAGGTTGTTTAATAAAAGTAAAACCTATTGGGATTTTTTTCATGACAGATGAAAAAGGAAAAGATGAAAAAATGATGACTGTTCCAGTTTCTGACCCTAATTATAATACTATAAACAATATTGACGAAATTGGATTACATATTAAAAAAGAAATCGAACATTTTTTTATGGTATATAAAGATTTAGAAAACAAAAAAGTAAAAATAGGAGATTGGAAAAATCAAAAAAAAGCTGTATCAGTATATCAAGAATCTTGTTTACGATATAAAAATTGTTTATCAAAAATGTAATTTATTTAATTTTTCATCTTTTAAAAAAGATGGAGCATTAATCATTAAATCTTTTCCATAATTATTTTTTGGAAAGGCTATGAAATTTTTGATGTTATCATTCCCTTCCAAAAGATTAATTAATCTATCTAATCCAAAAGCTATTCCTCCATGAGGAGGAGTTCCATATTCTAAAGCTTTTATAAAAAAACCAAATTGAGATTCTATTTCTTTTATTGATAATCCTAAATGTTTAAATACTAAATTTTGTACGTTTTTATTATGAATTCGAATAGATCCACTTCCAATCTCTATTCCATTGATAATTAAATCAAAAGATTGAGACCGAATAGTCCCTGGATCTTTTTCTTCTAATAATAAATGAATATCTTCTTCTTTTGGACTAGTAAACGGATGATGTACTGATTTATACCTTTTATATTTTTCTTCCCATTCAAAAAGAGGAGAATCTATAATCCATAATGGTTTAAAAAGTTTAGGATTGATTAAATTCAAATGATGAGCGATTTTAAAACGTATTTTTCTAAGTTTTTCTCTTGTTTCCTTTTTATTTCCGAAATAAATAAATAATAAATCACCAGGACTAGCCTTAAAATACTTGATAAAAAGTAGTAAATTTTCCTTACTAAAATCTTGATTAGAAGAAATATAATTTTTTTCTTCTTTATTATTTTGTATATGAATCCATAAAAAATTTTTATTTTCTACTTTTTTCAATTTGATTAAAAAATCATTTACATGAACAAATTCTTTGACTTTTATTCCTATAACCAATTCTTGGTCTTTTAAAAAATTAATATCTTTCACTAAATGATTTAGTTCAACAAAAGACATATCCAAACGAAGATCAGGTTTATCCGTTCCATACATTTTTATCGCATTTGTATAAGAAATAGAAGGAAAAGGTTCAAGTTGAATATTTTTGATTTTATTAAATAAATGTTTTATAAAATTTTCAAAAAAAATTAATATATCATTTTTTTCTACAAAAGACATTTCACAATCTATTTGTGTAAACTCTATTTGTCTATCAGAACGAGGATCTTCATCTCTAAAACATTTTACTATTTGAAAATACTTATCGATCCCACCTATCATCAATAATTGTTTAAATAATTGAGGAGATTGAGATAATGCATAAAATTTTCCGATTTGTGTTCTAGACGGGACAACAAAACTTCTAGCTCCCTCTGAAGTATAATTTGTAAGTATAGGAGTTTCTATTTCTAGAAAACCATTTCTAGAAAGAAAATTTCGTATTTCCAAAGTGAGATCATGACGAATAATTAAATTATTTTTTATAGTATTTCTTCTTATATCAAGGTATCTATACATCATTCTAACTTTTTCAGTTCCATCTTTTTCATTTTCTATGCTAAAAGGAATGGAAATAGAGGAGTTTAATATTTCTATGGAAAATACGAGAATTTCTATTTCTCCTGTAGGAATCTTATAATTTTTAGATAATCTTTCTATTACTTTTCCTTTGATTTTAATTAAAAACTCTTTTTCTAAAAAAATATTTTTCTTTTTTTTTGTAAAAATAAGTTGTGTAATTCCAAAATAATCTCTAATATCTATAAAAAATAAAGATCCTAAATCTCTTATGTTTTGAATCCATCCAGATAAAATAACTTCTTTTCCAATATCTTTTTTACACAGTTCTCCACAATTATGTGTTCTATACATAAAATTTATCAGTTTTTATTATTTTCAACTAATTCTTCATAAACCTCTACAATATCTCCGGATCTTAGATTATGATAATTTTTTATGCTTAATCCACATTCATATCCTTTATAAACTTCTTTTACATCTTCTTTAAAACGTTTCATAGAAGTAAATTCTCCATTATGGATAACAATTCCTTCTCGTATTAATCTTACTTTTGCTTGTCTTGATAATTTTCCTTCTATGACCATACATCCAGCTATAGTTCCTATTTTCGGAATTTTGAATATTTCTCTTATCTCTGCATTTCCTAATATTTTTTCTCTTATTTCAGGAATAAGCATTCCATCGATAGCTTCTTGAATATCATTAATAACATCGTATATAATAGAATAAGTTCGTATTTCTATATCTTCTTTTTTTTCTATGTTTTTTGCTCCAATATTGGGACGAACATTGAATCCTATTATAATAGCATCGGAAGCACTTGCCAATAATACATCAGATTCTGTGATTTGACCTACTCCTTTATAAATAATATTTATCATGATAGTATTTGTAGATAATTTTTGAAGTGCATCAGTAATAGCCTCTACTGAACCATCTACATCTCCTTTAAGAATAATTTTGAGTTCTTTAAAATCTCCTAGTGCAATACGTCTTCCTATTTCATCTAATGTAAGATGTTTTTGAGCACGTATATTTTGTTCTCTTTGTAATTGTTCTCTTCTAGAAGCCAATTGTTTTGCTTCTTTTTCGTCTATAAATACTTTAAATTTATCTCCCGCAGTAGGAGCTCCGTTTAGTCCTAATATAGTAATAGGTTTAGAAGGTCCTGCTGATGGAATGGATTTTCCTCTTTCATCCAAAATACTTTTAACTTTTCCATGATGACTTCCTGCCAATACATAATCTCCAACTTTTAATGTTCCTCCTTGCAATAGTAAGGTTGTTATGTATCCTCTTCCTTTGTCTAAAGAGGCTTCTATCACAGTTCCTACAGCGGGTTTATTAGGATTAGCTTTTAAATCTAATAATTCAGATACTATCAGTACTTTTTCTAATAATTGGGGAATTCCAGTTCCTAATTTTGCTGATATTTCTTGAGTAGGATATTTTCCCCTCCATTCTTCTACTAATATATTTAAATTTGCTAATTGTTCTCTTATTTTATCAGGATTAGCATTTGATTTGTCCATTTTATTAAACACAAATATAATAGGAACATTAGCTGCTTGAGCATGACTAATAGCTTCTTTAGTTTGTGGCATTACTTGATCATCTGCAGCAATAACTATAATTGCTATATCTGTAATTTGAGCTCCTCTAGCTCGCATAGCAGTGAAGGCTTCATGACCCGGAGTGTCTAAAAAAGTAATACTTTTTTGATTATTAGAACATTCTACACTATATGCCGCTATATGTTGAGTAATACCCCCAGCTTCTCCAGCAATAACATTAGTATTTCTAATATAATCTAATAGAGATGTTTTTCCATGATCTACATGGCCCATAACAGTAATGATTGGAGGTCTAGGATGTAAATTTTCTTCCAAATCTTTATCATCTTGTATTGCTTCTTCTAAATCTAATCCGATAAATTCTACGTTATATCCAAACTCATCTGATACTAAAGTTAATATTTCAGCATCTAATCTTTGATTCATGGTAACCATAATTCCTAAAGACATACAAGAAACAATAACATCTGTAGCGTTTACTTTCATCATAGATGCTAATTCATTTACAGTTGTAAATTCAGCTATTTTTAATACTTTTTCTTTATTCTCATGTTCTATTTCATTTTGTAAAAGTCTTTTTTCTTTTTTTTGTTGACGTTTTTCTTTTCTAATTTTTGAAGCTTTTGATTTTATTCCTTTGTAGGATAGTTTTTCTAAAGTTTCTTTGATCTGCTTTTCTATTTGTTCTTCAGTAATTTCTAGTTTTTTAGAATATTTTTTTTCTTTTGATTTTTCTATTCTTTTTTCATAATAAAAACGTTCTTTTTCCTTATCTTGTTTTTTTTCTACAGGAAAATTTTTTATTTCATCAACAATAATTTCTTTTTTAATTCTTTTTCGTTTTTTTTTGATATGATTTTCTTGTTTTACTCTCTTTTTTTCAAATTGAGATAAATCTATTCTATCTCCTGTTAATATTACTCCATCTAATTTATGATAAATAGTATCAATATGTTCAGGTTTTTTTGTAAGTTTATTTTCTATTTTTTGTTCTAATTTTTTATTTTTTTTTTCTTCTTGATTATCATATTTTTTACTATTTTCTATTTCTATCTTTTTGAATTCAATTAAATCTTCTTCTGGTTTATCACGTATAATTTTAGTAGCATAAATATGTTTTGATCTCAGTAATTCTTCTTTTATTTTTTCTTTTTCCATTCTTTTTTGCAAAACAACCTTTTCAGATTCTTCTCGGATTTCTTTATAAGTTTTAAATTCTCTCATAATAAATTTATAGACCTTTTTTTCTATTTTAGTATTAGGATTATGTTCTATTTTAATTCCTTTTTTTTGTAAAAAATTAACTACTCTTTGTAAAGAGATATTAAATTTGGTTAATACTGTTTTTAATCTGATTTTATCTTTATCCGTCATATAAGAATGTATTAATAAAAATAAAATAATTATGTATTTATATTTAATTCTTCTTCAAATTCTTTTTTTAATATGGAAACTACTTTATTGATTATTTTTTCTTCAAGATTAGTACGTTTACTTAAGTCATTTCTTCTATAATTTAAAACAGATTTTGCAGTATTTAAACCTACTTTATGAAATTTATCCAATACTTTTGGATCTATTTCATCAGAAAATTCTATTAATTCAACGTCATCTTCATAAGGAAAATCTCTAAATATATGTATTTTGTATCCAGTTAATTGACTAGCTAATTTTATGTTTTGACCTCCTTTTCCAATGGCTTTAGAAATCTCTTCTAGTTTTACATATACGTTAACATATTTGTATTCTTCGTTTACTTCCATCATAGAAACTTTAGCAGGACTGATGGCTCTAGTAATATATAACTGAGTGTTAGAGGTATAATTAATGACATCTATATTTTCATTTCTTAATTCTCTGACAATAGGATGAATTCTAGACCCTTTCATTCCTACACAAGCTCCAACAGGATCAATACGATCATCATAAGATTCTACAGCAACCTTAGCTTTTTCACCTGGAATACGTGCTACTTTTTTTACTGTAATTAAACCATCAGAAACTTCTGGTATTTCTAACTTAAAAAGTTCCTCTAAAAAAGATTCATCTTTTCTAGTAAGAATAGCAAAAGGTTTATTATCTCTCCATTCTACTCTCTTTACTAAAACTTTAACTGGATCTCCTTTTCTAAAAAAATCACTTGGAATTTGTTCTTGTCTAGGTAAAACCATTTCATTTTGTTCTTCATCTCTCATGATAATTTGTTTTGCAAGAATATGATATACTTCTACATTCATTATTTCTCCTACTTTATTTTTAAATTTTTTATAAGCATTGGTATTATCATATTCATTGATTTTTGAAAGTAGATTTTGTTTCAAAGATAAAATAGATCTTCTTCCCAAAGTTCGTAGCTCTACTTTTTCTGTTACTTCTTCTCCTATTTCAAAATCAGGTTCTATCTTACGTGCTATAGATAATTCAATTTCTTTATTGGGATCCTTTACTTTTCCATCTAGTACTACAATACGATTCCTCCATATTTCTAAATCTCCTTGATCTGGATTTACAATAATGTCATAATTTTTAGATGAATCATATTTTTTTCTTAATACACTTCGTATTGATTCTTCTAAAATAGCCATAAGACTAACTCTATCTATATTTTTTTCATATTTAAAATCTGAAAAAGAATCTATTAAAGCTTCATTATCCAT